>JARIHD010000002.1 GCA_029288425.1 Candidatus Saccharimonadota bacterium | reverse complement strand
CTCGAAAACTTTAGGATTTCAAGGCTTCAGGCGCTTTAGGGCACTGATGCCGGAACCAGTGGAACATACACCTAAGCATCAAGAGAGTCATCTCTACCTCGGCAGCGATACGGCGCTAGGCGCAGCCGAACTACCCACGTTTGGCAATGACGCGGGCACGGAGCGGATCATTATCTCTTTAGACGCCATTGATGCCGGAATTAAAAAGATTTTAGATGAAGCCGAGCATGCCAACGCGGAGGCCGACACCATCTATACTCAGCCAGTTGGCGAGGCCGATCTGATAAGCGACCGAGCGTACCGACACCGGAATAATGTTCTGCAAACGAGTGAACTTTAATTATCTTCGCCTGGTAGCGGAAACGCTTTCACAAATTCTTTGACAGCTCCCCGGATTTCGGTCAATTTAGCATCACTGCCATGGGCCGATATTGCTTTGTCAATCCAATCGGCGATCTGATCCATTTCGGTTTCTTTCATACCGCGCGTGGTTAATGCCGGGGTACCAAGGCGAATGCCACTCGGGTCGAAAGGCGGACGAGTGTCAAATGGCACAGTATTTTTATTGACTGTAATACCGGCGAGGCCCAGAGCCTTTTCGGCGTCCGCACCGCGCATATTTTTATTGGTTAGATCGATCAACAATAAATGATTGTCCGTACCGCTAGTAACCAGGTCATAACCGCGCTCCATGAGGCGGTCCGCCAAATGCCTTGCATTGCGCACAATCTGATGTCCATATTCTTTAAATTCCGGGGTCGAGGCTTCACGGAGCGCTACCGCGATCGCCGCCGTTTGGTGATTGTGCGGCCCGCCCTGCAAACCAGGAATAATAGCCCGGTCGATAAGCGTGGGCAGATTTTCGCGCGTTCGGTCAGCTTTTTTGAGTGGGTTGGACGGATTGCCGTTACACATGATGATCGCACCGCGCGGCCCGCGCAGCGTTTTGTGGGTCGTGGTCGTAACGACATCGGCAATGCCCACAGGCGACGGATGTGCTCCGGCCACCACCAGCCCGGCAATGTGCGAAATATCCGCCACCAAAAACGCGCCGCATAAATCGGCAATCTCCCGCAGTCGCTGCCAGTCTATGATACGCGGATAGGCCGTAGCACCTACAAAAATGAGCTTGGGTTTATGCTCTTTGACCAGCTCGGCCATGCCATCGTAGTCCAAATAACCGTCGCGGCCGGTGCGGTATTGCACCGAATTAAACCATTTGCCCGAAAAATTAACCTTGAGGCCATGCGTCATGTGCCCGCCGTAAAAAAGCTCCAGCCCCATCACGGTATCACCCGGATCGGCAAGCGCAAAATAGACCGCCATATTGGCCGGAGAGCCGGAGTATGGCTGGACGTTTACATGGCTGACGCCGAACAGCGCCTTTGCCCGGTCGCGAGCTAGATTTTCTACCTTGTCCACAATCTCACAGCCGCCGTAGTAACGCATGCCCGGATAACCTTCGGAGTATTTATCGGTCAAACGCGAGCCCAGTGCCGCTAAAACATCCTTGGATGTATGATTTTCGCTGGGAATCATTTCCAGGCCCTCGCGTTGGCGGCGCACTTCGGCCTGTATCAATTCTTCTATTTCTTTATCGTTCATGGAATAGCTCCTTGCACCTATCAAAGGCAGTTGTTTCATAAAAGTTAAGGCAAGGTGGGTGTAGCTAGATCATATTTTAATTGTAACAAATATGGTATGATTTAGATACATAAGCGACTTTACCGACTCTTTTCAAAAGAAAACATTGCTGACAAAATATCACATGTGATATACAATACGTCTCATGGATACACCCAACGAGAAAATTGGACATTTAATAGCTCAAATAAGACAACAACGTGGCCTCACCCAGGCCGAGTTTGCCAAACGCCTAGGAACCAGTCAGTCGGCGGTCAACCGCATGGAACACGGCAAACAAAACCTGAGCCTGGAAACCCTGGGCCGTATTAGCGACG
Source organism: Candidatus Saccharimonadota bacterium (assembly GCA_029288425.1). Lineage (GTDB taxonomy): Bacteria > Patescibacteriota > Saccharimonadia > Saccharimonadales > UBA4665 > JARIHD01. Next base: position 3,984 of record JARIHD010000002.1, on the reverse strand, counting down.
TCCTAAATAAACAGCTTATTAGCCTTGGAAACAGCGCCGTCAACCTACGCATTGAAGGCGGCCATGAACTCAAAGGTGATATTGCACTCAAAACGAGCAAAAATGCAGCCGTGGCCCTGCTCTGCGCGAGCCTGCTTAACTACGGTGTTACGCGTTTCGTAAACTTTCCCCGCATCGAGGAAGTTTTCCGCATTATTGAGGTCCTGGAAAGTATCGGTGTACAAGTACGATGGCTGGAAGGCAACACGCTCGAAATCCGCCGCCCCGAAAAACTTAAATTGGCGCAAATGAATGCCGAAGCCGCCCGCAAAACGCGCTCCGTCCTGATGCTTGCCGGGTCGCTGATGCATGACTACCACAGCTTTCAAATTCCGTATGCCGGGGGCTGTAAACTAGGACAGCGCACCGTCGAGCCCCACCTTTTCGCACTGGAAGAGTTCGGCGTCAACATCGTTGCTACCCAAGGCCACTACAATGTGACCGTCAAAAAGAAGGCACCCGGCGAAATGACTCTGTACGAAACCGGCAACACCGTCACCAACAACGCCCTGATGGCCGCCGCCCGCACCACCGAGACCACCGTTATCCAAGCCGCCAGCGCCGATTACATGGTGCAAGACCTCTGTTATTTCTTGCAGAAACTAGGCGTGCAGATCGAGGGCATCGGAACCCCGCTCCTCACTATCAAGGGCGTACCGCACATCAAAAAGAATATTACCTACGCCCCCACCGAAGACCCCATTGAAGCTATGTTCTTTATTTCGGCCGCAGTTACGACCAACTCAAAGATTACAATCCAGCGCGTCCCTTATCACTGGATTTCCCTGGAGCTACTTAAGCTGCGCAAAATGGGACTCAAATATGATCTGTCCGAACCGTACAAAGCCGCCAACGGTATCGTCGACCTGGCCGATCTAACTATCCACAAGCAGGGCGGCGGACTGCGGGCGCTTACCGACAAACTGCATCCGAACCTTTGGCCAGGGCTCAACCCCGACAACTTACCATATTTCGTGCCCATCGGCGCCGTGCTGCGGGGCCGCACGCTCATCCACGACTGGATGTACGAAAACCGCGCCATCTATTACACCGAAATGACCAAAGTAGGCATGCAGGTAGAATTGGCCGACCCGCACCGTCTGTATATTCAGGGGCCGACCAAGTTCAGCAAGGCCGATGTGGTCTGTCCGCCCGCCCTGAGGCCCGCCAGCTTGCTACTTATTGGTATGTTGGCCGCCGATGGCATTTCGACGCTGCGCAACGTATACACCATCAACCGCGGCTACGAAGATCTAGCGGAACGCCTGAATTCTTTGGGTGCTCGCATTCAGGTATTCCACGAATTGTAGAATATAAGAGGTCAAAATACTGGATGCAGGCGGTGTTTTGACGATTATCTACTTGACCGCTGGGCGATATATGGCAATATACAATAATGCCCGAACAAGGATCCAACTTCCCACCAGAGCACGACTATGATCGCTCACCTGGTCGGTTGCAGCGTATAGCCGATCGCATAAAAGGGCTGTTTGGCAGGTCTTCCAATGCGCCCGAAATACCAGTTACGTCCGACCTCCAGCCTGTTTTTGTGTCCCCAGAACCCTTTGAGACACCTGCGACTACAGATCCGGGACTGGTTGCCCCCCCAGGCAAACACCGCCTCTGAAATATTAGTGGAACCAGTCAAGGAAGCTGTTCCCGCCAGCCCAAAAAAAAGAATCCAAATCCCAAGTTCCCATCGACGTTACATATGTACAAAAAATTGGCGAACTGCACGTTGGCCGGGTTGAGAATATCAAGCGAATAGTATACAGCAGCCCTGCACATGCGAGCCGACATTTTAAGCTGCTCGGGGAACTTTCCACCAGGCCTGGTCCGGGAGAGCATCTAGTGGTCGAAGTGGGTGAACGCTATGGCAAAAAGCCTGATGCCGCCCTTAAATGGCTCGTGCGTCTGACCGTCAAACTGCCGCCAGAAGTAATTAAGATAATCGACCATCCGGATGAGCAGCGAAAAAAAGTCAGGATAGCAGATATAAGACTCGGGGCACGCGAACCCAGCCGAGAGGAGGAAGGCGATTACCTCGTGCGACAACGCAAAGAGGGTAAACGCGGGGGGCCTACGCCCGATACGGCAGCAGATGTAGTCGAGGTAGAAGATCCAGACAAGGATGCAAAGGCCGACCTGACCGAATACGACCAAGCCACGCTACATGTCAATAGCAACACTTTTGTCATGCCCTTGGAATGCCCAGAAGCTTTTTTGGCCGCTCGAACGCTAGAAGTTGCTGCAACCCTTCACAAAGGCCAATCAATAACCATCAATATGCTGGTCTCACGAGTCGTGCGCAATATGAGCGAGACCGAACGGGAAATGTTTAGCAACAAAAAGAACAAGCTTAAAAGTAAGAGTCCAAAGGACGGAGAGATTCCGGGCTTGCTGCGCAGTCTCATACGCACTCTCGGGGTTATCCGCGAAGCATCAGGCGACAAGTTTAAGCTCTACGACGACGTTGATTTTAAGATAACTTTTGGTGCCGTTGTTGAACCAGAGCCCGGTCAGCATGTGATTTTGCCGCCCGGTACACCTCGGGCACGCATCTTGGCCGAAGAAACCGGCATAATTCCCCCTGAAGACATACTGTTTGCGGCAGATATACTCGCCAAAGGCTTTTCGGAGCGGCTCAATGAACGGGACGCCATTGATCTACTGGATTTTATACGGTCACGGATCGGTAAACGTGCGGTGTTGGCAGTCCTGAAGTCACAGGACAGAAGTTATAATGAACTCCTAGACATAAGGAACCAAGCTCATCAACAAGTAAGGCGCTCACTGTCCGAAGGAGGCTATTTCCATGCCTTGCGTAGTCGTACTATTGCGGGCAACACTTCCCGTGGACGCGGCGGTGTTATGCAGGTGGGCGGCCGCCTGGATGGAGCGGTAACGAAATGGCATATAACGAGTCGGCATAGTGACCTCTCTGGCACCGATCCCCGCAAACCAAGTCCTAAAGATGAGAAGTGAACCAATTACTATGCAAACATTTGCAAAATAATTAGCCTCATTACATAGTACTTGTAATAATTATTAAAAAGTGATAAAATATACGTGATAATCAAGAAGTCACGTATGAGACCACAGACCATTGTGAAACGTGGCGACAGTGTTTACCGCAAGCATTCTGCCAGCTACCGTTCTCGCCCACCCAAGCCAACCCGCGGCCGCATCGCGAACCGCGCGAAGACCTCGCCTCGTCAGATGCGTCGCCGTTTAGCTTTGCTGTTGCCCGCACATAACGAAGAGCTGATCATGGAAGCTACCATCAAATCGGCAATTGCCGCCGGTCAAAGCCGCCGTGATATCTTTGTGGTCGACGACAACTCCAGCGATGCGACGCGCGAAATCGCCCTGCGCCTGCTGGGTCCGGCAAACGTTTTGAGCGTCGGCCGCAGCGGTAAAGCCCTGGCCGTTCAAAAAGCCATCGCCCATTTTCAAATGGAAACGACCTACGTATGGCTGCATGTGGCAGACGCCGATAGCATCTTTTCCCCGGATTATTTCCGGCATTACCGCAGCAAATTGCAGAGCAAAAAGTACGCCGTAGCCGTAGGTTTTGTGCAAAGTCTCCGCGGCAATTGGATCAGCACCTACCGGGCGCTGACCTATACCTACAGCCAGCACGTTAACCGCCGCATCCAGTCCAAACTTGGCATGATTTCGGTTTTTCCCGGCCCGATCACCTGTTTTCGCACAGATATTATTTCCAAGCTCGACTTTAGCGGCAACAGCTTGACCGAGGACTTCGACATTACCTTGCAGGTGCACCGCAAAAGGCTCGGCAAGATCGTGTTTATTCCGCGCGCTATCAATTACACACAGGACCCCCAGACCCTGGGCGATTTCTGCAAACAAAACCTGCGCTGGCAGCGCGGCTTTTTCCAGGGTGTTGAAAGCTGTCTCTTATACACATCTCCGAGCCCACGA
>JARIHD010000049.1 GCA_029288425.1 Candidatus Saccharimonadota bacterium | reverse complement strand
TGCTAAGGTTGCCTACGACGACGCGCAGGTTTTCGACAGCACGCACGCCGCCTTCAACACCGTAGCTCACAAAAGCGACAGGCTTATGACGCCACTCTGCAGCCAGATAGTCGATGGCGTTTTTGAGTGTGGCCGAGGTGGCATGGTTATATTCAGGGGTGACAAATACAAAGCCATCGGCTTCGGCGATAATTTTTGACCAAGCTTTGGTGTGCTCGTTTTCGTATTTGCCATAGAGGGCAGGCATGGACTCGTCCAGCAGGGGCAAGCCAACCTCTTGTAGGTCGATGATCTCGAAAGTCGCTTCGGGGTGTTCTTTGGCCAGATCCTGAATCCAGGCGGCAGGCTGCACGCCAAAGCGACCAGGACGGTTAGATCCAATGATGATTTTGATGTTTGTCATACAAATCCTCGGTTAAATTATTACTATACAAAGTATAGTATGGTACAATGTGATTGTAAAGCTTTCAGGAAAAATCAGTGTCTACCAGTAAATGCCCCGTACGCGAACAGGCTTGTGTCGCTACCGCCGCAGCGATAGTTAGTTCAAAGTGGACGCCGCAGCTCATTTACGCGCTGCATAACGGCGTACAGCGGTTTTGTGAACTGCAAAAGGAATCGGGCGGCATTAACCCCCGTACCCTGTCGGCACGTTTGGATGACTTGGTGCAACAGGGCATCGTCAAAAAGACGGCTTATGCCGAAGTGCCGCCTCGCGTCGAATATTCGCTGACCCAAAAGGGGCTTGATTTGATTCCAATCCTCGAATGTATGGTGGAATGGGGCGAAAAATACGCCGCTCCTTCTGCATCGTCAACCACATCCGAATCCAGCGCGCCCGTTACGGTGCTTGAATAATTTTGTGCTGCAAAAAGTTGTAAAAAGTTTGCCATAGCGCACGGTCGGTAGAATGTACGGCTATCTCTTTGGTGCCGTAGGCAATTCCGCGCCAGCTAAAATTATTTGAACCGCTAATGATGTGGCGTGATCCATCGTGCCCTTCTGTCAAGATAAATTTGGCGTGAATATAAGTGTCGCCTGTATATAAATTGCGGATTCCAAACCTTTTCTGATCGATCCGAAGCGCGATGTTTGATGGAAATTCGGTTTGCGATGGCCGCACAAAATAGCATTCATGGGCCCTGGCGGTAATAAGTTTGGCCAGTCGGCCGCTCGGGCACATTTGTGACACGAAATAAACCTTTTTGGCTTGGCTTACAGCGTCGCAGGCTGCTTGGTATATGACCGATTCACCGGGATTACCGCCATCAAAAAGCAATGTAGCACCAGGAACAATTTTTTGATGTATATCGGGCAGTATTGAAGGATTATCACGCTCAATGTCTTTGGATAGCTCGTATAGCCGATCGGCCAGGCCGTGGTCATGCATTTGCAGCATGTAGTCGGCATTGTCGAGTGAGTCATCTGAAAAATTAATGCCACCAAAGGTAAGAACATGGTCGTCAATGAGCGTAATTTTGCTATGAGTGCGCCGTGCATACGGATTGACGCCAAGTTTTCCTATGTACGTAACGCGCGCGCCGCTTTGCCGCAAATTTTCATTAATGGCGAGCGTATCCTTCCAGCCCATGCTAAATTTTGGACGCGACAGCCGGGGCTGCATGGCATGGACCTTGGTAAAAATGTCTCCGATGACGTGTACTTGTACGCCTCGGCTACTAGCGGCCTCCAAAAGAGGTACGAGTTGTTTGGTGCGCGGCCCCCACAAAATCACCATAGCATGGATAACGATACGCTTCTTGGCATCTGGAATAAGCCGCATTAGCTCCTGTAGATAGTCAGTTGAAGATAGAAAGCGTATAGATAGCGGATTCATCGTAGGTACTATAGCATTTGTTGACGACAGCGGGCTAATTGGATGATTTTCAGTATATCTTGGGGCTCAGACTATAGAGTATACTAAGAGTAAAGTTATGCGTACGTCCAAAAAAGAGTCACTCGACCGACAGCGGCAAAACCGCGATTTTGAGCGTTTATACCGGACGATTCCGCAGAACTATCAAAGCGGTAGCGATGTGTCTGCTGCCAATGAACCGGATGATATTTTCGTCGAGCGGCCTTCGGAAGGGAAATTGCGGCGCAAAAAGCTCATCAAGCGAGTCGTTATTATCTTCATTATCCTGCTGGCACTGACTGGGCTGTGGCTGGGCGCTAAATTTGCTGCGAATATCATAAAAGTGTTTGGCTGGGGTGGTATAACCGACATCTTCCGCACTGAAAAGCTCCGCGGTGAGGACGAAGGCCGTGTGACCTTTTTGCTGGCAGGCAATTCCGCAGATGATCCTGGTCATGGCGGTGCGGAACTGACCGACTCTATAATGCTGGTCAGTATGAACACCAAAGAAAAAACCGGTTATATTTTGAGCATTCCGCGCGATTTATATGTCGATATTCCAGGTCACGGCTATGCCAAAATAAATGAGGCCTACCAGGACGGCAAGCGTGCCAAATTTAGCGAACCTGATTATGCCCAAGGTGGTATGGGGCTGCTGGAAAAGACTGTTTCGCAGTATTTCGGCGTCAAGATCAATTACTATGCGCTGGTAAACTATACGGCGCTTGAACAAGCTGTAAATGCCGTTGGCGGCGTGCGCGTGGATATCCAGAGCACCGACCCCCGTGGTATATACGACCCCAGCCTGGACTTGCAAACGCGTAAACCGCTCGTCAAATTACCGAATGGTCCGAACGACATCGATGGCCGCACTGCGCTTAATCTGGCCCGCGCCCGGGGTAACGGCCGCGGTTCGTACGGCTATGCTCAAAGCGATTTTACGCGTACCGAAAACCAGCGCAAAATTCTGATCGGACTCAAAGACAAAGCCACCAGCGCCAGCACACTATCCAACCCCGTCAAACTGAGCCAACTGTTCGATTCATTCGGTAATAACCTTGAAACCGACCTCAAAACCAGCGAAGTGCGCCGCGCTTATGACCTTAGCAAAGAAATTCCTAGCAGCACGCTCAAATCCGTCAGCCTCAACAAAGCCAATGGCGAAGACCTGCTCATGAGCTATAGTACACGCACCGGTCAGTCCGCGCTCGTACCCAAAGCCGGCATCGACAACTACTCCGTAATCCAAACTTTTATAAGCGGCTTGTAGTTTTGCGTCCTCTGGTAGTATGATTGCATATGCATGAGTGAAAAACCGGCTAACCTTTTTTCTGATATTCCTGTACGCATCCTCAACCACATCGCTAGCACCGATGCGATCTTGTTTCATAGGGCGATAGCGGGTAAGCTCGCTCTAAAGACCACCGATTATCGTTGTCTGCTTTTTTTGATAGATGGACCCAAAACGGCCGGAGAATTAGCCGGCATGCTAGGTCTGACCACCGGCAGTATCACTGCTGTGATGACACGGCTGGAAAAACGCCGATTTATTCGCCGTACCAGCGACCGCCGCGACAAACGAAAGGTGATTATCGAAAGTGTTCCTGCAAACCTTGAGCCCCTATATGGCGGCTTGGCAGAGTTCGTGCGTGCTATGTGGGCGCTAGACGCACGCTACAGTGCGAGTGAAATAGCCATCATCAACGACTACATGAACCGCGCGGCCAACATTTTGCACGATCATACCCAACAGGCAGAAGCCTAAGCCATGCTTTGCAGTCTACGATTCCTGCTGTAACCAGGCAACCGCATCAGGAATATTATCGAATCCTTTAAATTGTGACGCGGTATTTAAATTAAGCGCGCTCAAGCTCGACAAAAATAACGATTGGATACGGCTGCCTTTTATGATAATAGCAACCTTTTTAAAGCGGCGCAGTTTCCAAATGACGCCCATTGCTTTGGCCTGCATATGAACGCTCAGACCGGAGGCGTCGACTTCACGGATGTCGTCGAGTAATTTATCGACTTTATATTTTTGGGCAGCGGTCAAGGCCGCGTTAACCGGAGCCTCCAGATCGGTAAAATCCAGAGTACCCCTGGTTTCAAGATGAATATAGCCTTCTTTCGCGTTAACCGAATATTTCTGCTTCATTTTCTTATTCTACGTGTCAAATTCTTTATATACAACGTTTACATATATAAGCCAGAATAGATATAATTGCCAAAAATAGGAAAATTATGGATGTACAAGATTTAGATGCCTTTTTGGGCAAAACCTGGGAAAGTCCCGTCTTTGGTAGTTCTTTTGGTGAACTTACACCCGAACGTTTGCACGCGGCCCGAGCGCAAATGGGTCAGATCGCCCACCGCGTGACTGCCGAGCTGACCGAATACATAACAGAGGCCACACCTTTGAGGGAACAAAGGTCAGTTCTGCAAATTGTTGAGAAGGAAATCCTCAAAAAGACGATAGCTTTTTGCCCAGCCCTAACCGCCGGAGAGATCGATGATATTCCGCGCCTGAGTGATGCGGCTACGGCCGTAGGTTTGATGTACTGGGCGGATCAGACTATGGATAGGGGTGACGTAAATATGCACTGTGCCGTTAAATTGCTTGACGCTGACCCCGCTACGGTCGCTCGGGAGCCATTGGCGGATATACGGCATAAACATCATGCCTTGATGCGCATCAAAGAGAAGGTTCGGGCATTTGCCAGGCCGGAAGATGCAGCGCTGGTGTTGGATTGCTTTTACGGCCAAGTGCTCAAAAACGAGGCGGTAATGCGCGATTTGAGCATCGGTTACCAGATGGTAGGCGATCAATCCTCTTTTTTGGGTCGACATGCGACGAGAATCGCCAATACGCTGACGACCAACGCCGGTTTTCCCAGTGTGGCGTCGTCTCTATATGCAGTATATCGGCATCATGATGCAGCACTTCCGCCGCTCGCCGATGTATATGCCAACAAGCAGATGACCGAGATGCTGCAGTATTGTAATGCAACTGTTCGGTTGTGGGATGAGCTGGGTGATTGGAGTATGGACACCGGTCAGGATCCTACGAAGGGTGTGTTTGCAATTAATCTATTTAATCAGTATCATCCGGCAATTATCGGAGAATTTTGCCGGCTTGCGGGCATTCATGACCGGCAAATGCAGACGAGTCTGCAGGAACTCTTTTCGACATTCCATCATAGCAAAGGCGCGCGCGAAGTCAACGGCTACCAGATAGAGGGCATCTTCCTGGATCATATTCGCCGGTATATGAGCGAATCGCCAGGCGAATTGTACGGCACATTCGGGCGGTATATGACGCTTGGTAAACGCGTACTCGAAATTGGGTACGTAAATCGTGTTGGCGATCTGGCTTTGGCAGATGCGACAGAAGAATCTTAAATACTTCTAAAATCGTGTAAGAAATTTTACATAAGCGGGTTGACATTTATAAGGACATGTATTATAATTGTTTCAATGTTACGGTCCCCTGAAGCAACAGAACGCAACATCTATTCAGTACTTCCCGAGACAATTGAGCGCGAGGCAGTTACTACTTCTTATGCCGAAGTCGTGTCGCCCGAAGAGCGTCAAAACCACTTTCGCATTCTACAAGGCATCATTGATATAGGGGACCTTGAGACGGCCTGCAAAATGGCCGGTGATATCCTTGGTATTGAGGACCTGCGTGACTCGGATATACCTACCGGCGTTGAGTACCTAGGTGTAGGCCCCGTTTATTATGAACAGGGAGAAAATAGTCACCACAAAGCTGATGCCCGTGCCCATGCTGACGCTGTTGTTATGCGCATAGGTCGCATGCATATCCTTGGTGATGAAATTGCGGTAGATGGTGTTGATGGTCAGCGCCATCACTTTGTTGCTCGTACAAAGGAAGACCTAAATGACCTACGGGCCCGTCTTGGCGCCCGTGGCTATCGTACCGAAGGTGTTGACAGATTGGCTCCCATCGAGGAGGCCTATAATGAGGCTTTCGCACTGAGTAATCCGGACGCGCCTATGGTAGAGCAGGCGGAGCAGCGTTTCGATGGGCCGTTCAAGGGTATTATAGAAAAAATTAGATGGAATGACCCGCTGTCGACCCAAATATTGCCCCGAGGCGTAGTTACGCAACCCAGCTTGTGGAATGCTAACATTGCTACTCCTGCCATTCCAGGCCCTCGGGCTACGGCGTATCTGAATCCTGTTGAAAACAGGGAAGCAATCGACCGTTACTGCGCCAACCAGCCTGTAGAGATTAACCCAGAAACGCAGCCTATGAGTTCTCATGAGGTGTTGCTGGTCGCGCGCCGCAATTTGAAGGATCGAGCCTCACTGCTGGCAGCCTGGGGGGAGTGCCGATTGAATGAAAACGCTCAGATGCGTGATGAACTAACGACCCTGATAGAAGCGGCAATGAATAACGTAGAGCCTGTTTTTACCGGAAGACAGCTTAATGTACTGATGACGGCTCTTCAGGCCACTGCAGATAGCGGTAAGACGTATCTTGAGCGGCGCGAGGCAGAAGATGCGCTTATACACTTCAAGCAAATTGTTAGTCATCAGAACAAAGGGGTGCAGTACGCTGAAGACAATTGGCGGGGCGCGTATCCGCCATATGCAGCTCCCCAGCGAATCGCGCCAGCCTCACGCCCAGGCACGTTAAAGCGCATTATGAACTTCTTTCGTCCTAAGCGGGGCCGGCACGCCGCCTAACCTATTAGGTTTCGTTGGGCGCTCCTTCGCCTAAACGATCCAATAGTGCGGCTAATTCGGTGGTAGATAACGCTGAACAATCGATCTGTTTTCGCGTGGCGATGACATAGCCCTGCATGATGCGCTTCAGGCGTAGCGCGTCGTCACGGGTCAGAAATTTGATCTCGTAGTGTTTGTCGTTTTCATTTTCAAAAAAGCGGGTGGTTATTTGCACGGATCCAAAGAATGGGCCGACGTTGGCCGTAACGCTCAGAATGTCCTCAATACGAATGCTGGTAACTGCCGCGACCCGAAAAAAGCTGCGGTGGGCGATGGTTAGTTTAGTGCGGTCTATGGTAACAGTATCGGGAAATAGAATAAATGGAAACACGGTTGTCGCCGTAAAGATGACTTCGTGCGCCCCGCCGATGGCTTGCTCAAGCTCAAGTTTAGCTTGGGCTTTTTGTTGTGACTGCACGGTGCCAGACAGGTTAACATACGGCTGCTGTGACCGATAATTTGGGTCCATGGCTTTCTCCTTTGTTAACATTTTTATGATAACTCGCGTCACAAATACCTGCAGTTAAATATGCCGCAGCCGTCCCAGTACACTAAAAACTGGGCCTATAGGGCCCAGTGAGACAAGCCGGTGCCTATGGCAGTCGAGCGAGTGTTTTTTAGTGCATTTGGGGGTGAGGTGTTCTGTTTGGAGTCTGACTAACGGGGGATGAACGTCAAGGCGTAGCCAGCGCGGCCAGCGCGGCCAGCGCGGCCAACGCGATGGACGTAGTCTTCGTAGGTTTGAGGGGTGGAATAGTTGATGACGTGGGTGATGTCTGAAATATCGATGCCGCGGGCTGCAACGTCGGTGGCTACCAAAATGGTAACATTATTGGTTTTAAAGCGCTTCAGAGCGCGCTGGCGCTGACCCTGTGATTTGCCACCGTGAATAACATCGGCTTGGAAGCCACGCTCTAATAACTCTTCGCCAAGGCGTTCGACGTTACGCTGCGTCTCGTCGAAGACGAGAACTTTGTTTTCTGAGCCATTGGCCAAGATTTCATGCAAACGTTCGATCTTTTCATGGCTGGAGCCGTAACGAACGACGTTTTGATCGACATTGTCGGTGGTTTCGCCAGTTTTGACGGAAACAGAAACGGGTTCATTGGATGAAGATTCGATAAGTGAACGGACTTTGTTGTCCATGGTGGCCGAGAAAAAGAGCGATTGGCGGTCGGCGGGCAGTTCATTTAGGATGAAGCGCATGTCGTCAATGAATCCCATGTCCAGCATGCGGTCAACTTCATCAAGAACGACCATGTTGAAGCGGTCAAGGCGCAAGCTGCGGCGCTCGATGTGGTCTTTGATGCGGCCAGGCGTACCGATAACGATGCGTGGGTTGTAGCTGAGGTTGCGCAGCTGACGGCCAATAGGCGCGCCACCGATAAGCAACGTGGTAAACAGTCGGGTTCCTTTGGCGAATATGCGGAACTCATCTTCGATTTGCTGGGCAAGTTCACGGGTAGGAGCCATGATGATGGCACGAGCGTTCGGGTCGGCCATAAGACGCTGCAGGACAGGCAAGGCAAAGGCTACTGTTTTGCCGGTACCGGTGTTGGCGATGCCAATAATATCTTTGCCGGATAGGGCAATTGGAATGGCTTGGTCCTGAATGGGTGACGGAGCTGTGAAGCCTTTTTCGCGGATATTGCGATGCAAGAGGCCATCTAGGGCAAAATCTGCAAAAGCGTTGGCGGAAACGTAGGCTACTTCTTCGACCGGTTTGGCGGCTTTAATGAAGCGTGAAGGGTCGATGTAGTCCTTTTTTGGACCGCGCTTAGCAGGCCGGCCATGGAAGGCACGACGCTGACCAGAGTTACCTGAGTTGTTGAAAGAACCGGGCCGTGACCGGCGACGAAAATTCTGAGGCATAAAAATAGAATCCTTTTGGTTGAAATTAGTGTACTTTTGTTGGGCCAATGACGCCCGTAAAAATACTTTCACCTTCGGGATTCATCGAAACAATGTTTACATTTTAGCATAAAAACTTCGATAGGTCAATTTGATATACTACCTCCATGCCCAAAGAAGAAGATTTTCAGTATTCGAACCATAATGCACGCGGGCGGAGTGGTAAGCTAAAGATCGCTTCGTGGCTTTGGCCCGGCCTGCGCAAAGTGCAGAATCAGATCGGCCCATATGCTGAAGCTTGGATGGCAGCAAATGCACACGAGCTGCGTGCCAACGGCCCGCTCTGGGTGGTGCTCGGTGATTCGATGGCTCAAGGCGTAGGCGCCTCCGCTTATGACAAAGGTTGGGTCGGGCAGCTGCGCGCGATGCTACAGGCCGAGGGCAAAGAATACCGCGTAGTCAACTTATCTATTAGCGGTGCACGTATCGATGACGTGCTGGAAACCGAACTGCCGGCAATGTGGCGGCTGGGGCTTCGCCCGGACCTGCTGACCGTACTGATCGGCGCTAACAATATGTCACGGTCATTCCGTCGGCGGCTGGTTCCTGATCTGGCCGGGCTGCTCTCTAAACTGCCAGCCGGTACAGTGATCGGCGATATTACCGGGGATTTTTCCGAATCAGTAAGGGCGCGCGAATTACTGGCCGCTGAAGCAGCGAAACGACAATTCAAAATAGCGGATGTCCGGTATGCATTTCGTCCGCCGTCGCGCCCGAAAACATCCGAAGATTTGTACCATCCAAATGATGCCGGCTATGCCGAGATCGCGCGTGTGTTCCATGATGCGATCAACCGCGCATAGAAGTTATATAACTCGTTTCTGTTAAATAGTGCACGGTTACCTCTCAGAATCTAAACATATAATGATTTCTTAATAATGAGGTAATCAATGAGACATATGCGTCTATTGAAGGGGCTGGAAAAACTCGAGGAGCGTTTATCGGAATGCAAGAGTGCTACCCGGGCCCTGGAAGAATGGTGCGAGGAGCATGGATTGGTAACCCCGGCCCGGATCGGCGCCATAACGATGGCTCAAGCGTGCAAAAAGGCGACACAGGACCAACTAGAGCGTCTGCAGGTGCAAAAACAGGACGATGTTGCGTACCGCCAGGTCCGGCTACTTTGTGCTGATCTATTGGTATGCGAGGCGGACAACTGGTTTGTGCCGTCCCGCCTGACCGATGCCATGAACATTGCGCTTCAAACTACAGACACTCCGTTCGGCAAGGTGGTCGCCCCGCTGCAACCGTATCGGGATACGTATTCCATGACGGTGTTCGAAGGTAATTTGCCGTGGTCCTCTTCGGAATCCGAGACTCCTGGGGAGGAGAGATGGGCATATGACGGAAGTCAAGATTTATTACACCATAGGGGCCTTGTTCTTCAAAGAGCTGACAATCTGCCGCTCGCCGAAGTGCATGAAACATTCAAGATGGTATTGCTCGAACCTTACGTATCGCAGCGTTAGTACAGGGAGGGCTATTTTTCTAGCCGCATGCTCAGACCTTTGCCTCCGAACGTCTCGCAGACAAAAACGGGTTCGACTGATGAGCTGAGGTCTGGGCGATATCTGTAGTTTAATTCGTCAAACGTTGTAAGATCGGTTTCGTCATCGGCGCGTTTTTTGATAAGCCAGTGGGCAAAAGCGCCCCGCGCGATTTTGGCATGCACCACCACGAATGTCGGCTCGGCGGTTTTAGGATCCATTGTCAAAAATTTGGGTGTAATAAAACGCGCAGCATCGATAAATGGCGTCACCGTCTGACTATATTCTACGGATGAAACATTAATGATTTGCCCCCTCCCAGGCAAGGAGTCGGCAATGGTCTGTCCCCAGAATTTGTATAAATTATTGAACGGTGTATCCGGCAGCTTGTAACCCATTTCCAGCCGGTACGGGCAAATGCCGTCGAGAGGCCGGAGGATGCCATACAGTCCCGAAAAGATGCGGAGGCGCTGATCGGCATATTGTCGATCAGCGTCATTGAGGGTGTTTACCTGCAGGCCGCTATAGATATCACCGACAAAACTATCAATGGCTGGAGACTGGCTACTGGCATCATCGCTCCACTCGGCAATCAAGGCATGCGTTTTAGCGGCCAAGGCGGGCGAAATATGCATAGCCTTTGCCAGCTGCCCGGGGCTGAGTGTGGCCAGGTAAGCATGAAGCTCCTTGGCTTTATCTAAGAAAACGGGCGCATGGGCAGGACGATACTTATTGAGATGCCGCATCGTTTTCGAGGAGTGCAAAAGGATGATCATTATTATATTGTAGCCTATACGGGTGTTGTGAGAATAGCGCCGACGGCGTCGCGGATTCTTAGATCGGGCAGTTCACGACTGGCGGCGCGCAGAGTAGATTCCATTATTTGCACGGGTGTCTCCGCGATAATCCGGAGGTCGCCCGCAAATGTGGCGTTCCGCAGATAGTCTAGGTCATCCAGCATGGCTTGCCGGAATATCCGCTCGTCGTGACTATCGAAATTGCGTTTGCGCAGTTGACTGGGGCCGGTGAGACCCGGTAGCGCGGCATTGCACCGGTCCTCCCATTCCGGGTATATATCGGGACAAGCGTCTTTGAGCTTGAGCCGGTCGGTTTCGACGAGCGGACGATAACCGACCAGGGACATTTCATCCCTGAAAACATTGATCAATTGGGTGCTTTCGTCCAGGCATGTCCGACGGAGTAATTTGCCGACGGTTAGAGCGCGTGGATCGACAATCCCGTATGAGGTGTAAGGGTTGCCGCACGAGCGGTTTGAACGAAGCGTCCGGAGCTTGTTAATGGCAAAGCTTTGACCGAATTTGCCGATGCGGAGCTGGCGGAAAAGTGGACTGGCGGTGCGATCTTCGATATAAATCGCCGCTGCTCCGATGGCTGCCGGCGGAGCGAGCAAAAGAGACAATAAAGCACCGCCGATCAAATCCAGATCACGTTTACGCTGACTTTGCAGATATTCAGGACCACGAAGCATAATAAAACAAACGTTAGTGCCGCTTAAAACGTACTTATATTGACTTGAAAAGAGGGATTATACACACATTAGAAATGCCGCGCCATATTGATTTTTTAGGTGATTGTGGAGTGGCCGGCAAAAAGGTTATACTTACGATAATATGCGGCAACTTATTACCACACGCGAACTGCTGCAGGCGCAGATCGCACTTTTCGCGGCAATCGCCTTGCAGGGAGCGGTATGGAAGATAAATGGCGAGCTGCTGGCCGGGCCGCAGTATGTATTGATTCCGATTGAAGTGGTGCTGGCGGTGGTTATCGGACTTACGACACTGAAAGGAGCGACTGGGCATAGGGTTCTGCCGCATGCATTTGTTCTAGCGCTGCTGGGACTTTTATCCGCGGTTAACGTGAGTTCCCTGATAATAGTCCTGAATGCTCTGATCGTTGACCATGTGATCTTTAGCGGGCCGGAACTGCTCGGTTCGGCGATTGCTATTTTTATGACGAATATCATCGTATTCGCGTTGTGGTACTGGGAAATCGATAGTCCTGGTTTCTCGCGCACCAGATGGTCGCGTAATGATAAGGACTTCCAGTTTACCCAACAGGACTCGCATCACGAATTTCCTGGCTGGAAAGCCGAATTCCTGGACTATCTGTATGTGTCGATTACCAATGCTATCAATTTTGCACCGGCCGATGCCAGGCCGTTGACACATGGCGCCAAATTGCTGATGGCATCGCAGGCATTGGTATCGGTATTCACGCTGGCCTTGGTAGTGGCGCGGTCGGTCAGTATTCTGAGCTAGCCGAGGTGTTGCTATATGACAATCTTGATGCATATGTGGCACGGTATGCGGAGCGTATCGCGGAGTACAAGGCTGCACCTCCGGATAGTATTGAGCGGCTTTCGATTCAGGAAAACCTTGAGGTGGAAAAGCTTTCTGGGGCTAGCTCAGCGCGCTATCAATATGGATATGGTCCAAAGCCGGGTGATCTCGTCTTGCAGTCGCAGCTTCACGTTGACCGTATTTACCGCGGCGGGCGTGGCAGTCCCCAGGACCGTGCGCAGGCAATTTTTACGAAAGATTCGGTTTATTACCGCGGATATCGGGAACAGGCGACGGATCTTAAAAAGCAATGGGCAGCGGGAGTGGCGATCCCAAGATTATATACTTACTACATGCAAGCTTGCTTTGACCCTAATATTCCGGCGTATGTTGAGAGAGTGCCGTTTCGGCTGTAGTGCATAGGCTAAGGCCTGCGCGGAATGTAAGGAAATAATGTGTGCATGCCGCTCATGTCGGCATTAAACTCGTTCATGACTAGATCGCTGGCATATTTCGGGCTGGGCTTCGCTTCGATTGTCCGATGCACGAAAAGTTTGCCGTACTCGTCGGTTGCCTCATACCACGCGGATTGCCGGCCTTCGGGCACTGATGGCATGCCCCTAATGGGCTCACCCAAGATGACTGGCTCGATATGCATTCGTCGATCGATGCTTTGTCTATCGGATCCGACATAGAGAGGCTCAAGCATGATCCTGCCCCCAATTGCATCGGGATCGAGGCCCCATTCGTCACCCTCCCGTGGAAAGAGCAGGCGACAAAGGCGGCTAAGGGCAAGCGTACCCAGAACGTCGCCCCGGGTTCCGGATTTGGCCCTTTCCATTCTTGCTCGGTTTTGGGCCGGCGGGCCATTTGCGATCAGGTCCATGGCTACCAGCAGATTTCCGAGGTCGTAAGAAAGGGATGTGCTCATATCTTGGCCGGCAGTATCGGCTATGTCTTTGGACTTGGCTGCCCGCTCTAGCCAATACGTCTCTTGCTCTGCCACTTGGTCGTGGTATAAAACCAGAGCG
Organism: Candidatus Saccharimonadota bacterium; assembly: GCA_029288425.1. Taxonomy (GTDB): domain Bacteria; phylum Patescibacteriota; class Saccharimonadia; order Saccharimonadales; family UBA4665; genus JARIHD01. The sequence goes on along the minus strand of JARIHD010000049.1, from coordinate 2,995 downwards.
GGAGAGGTGTTGTGTATCGCTAGGGCGTGAGGGGAGATTTCTTTATTGAGTAGTGTGAACATGTGGGTATTATGCCGCGACCCGGGGTATTCTGGCCAGGGCAATTTGTCATTTTGCTAGCCTAGAGACGCCGGATGATCCTGAGCGGTGCTTGCCTTTTTCATCTTTGCCTTGGCCGCCTCAAGTTGCAGGTTTTCCTGCATTTTAAAGGTTACCATTTTTTTGACTAGCTCGAGCGGCAGAGGGTGATCTAGTGGCAGCTGCACCGTGGATTTACTGGTTTTGTAGGGCGCGAGTTCACTCGCAAACGCCTGCATGATGCCATGTGGCGGAAAAGAAATGCTGATATGGGCCGTATATGCCGAAAAATAGATAAGAAAGCCGTGGTATTTGTATGCCGGAATGCTGTAGCTGATGACTTCTTCGGCTTCGGGCGCGGCGGTGCGAATAGCCTTTCGCAGGGTTTCCAGCCTCGATTTTACCTCCCCGTCAAATAGTGAAATATATTCGTCAACGGTTGCTGCCTTTGCCCGGACTGGATGCATACTTGGCCCTTTGTTTATAGAGTTATTTTACCATGGAGGGACTGCAGGTTTGGAGTGGTACACCGCTGTTTTTGACGGCAGCGATCACGACTGTTTCGGGGACGATGACGCCCTTGTCTATGCCGGCGTTTACTCCCACGATTCCTGTCTCTTCGCTGATGCATGTAGCCGTGAAAGTTTCCTCATTAAATATCTTCTGCCCGTCCGATTCGCGGCTGCCGGCGGTAAAGGCGAGGTCGTATTTATAGACCGGGGCGAAATCCTGTGCTTCGCAGCCGGCCGGTGTAAAAAGTGATGTGACCTTGAATTGCTTTTTTGCGACGTCAACAAGCGCGATGCTTCCCACCCTAGTCCCGGCGCAGTTATTGACCTTTTCGGTGGGTGTGGTCGTCTTTGAGGTGGATGGTGGCGGCGTCGTTTCGGAGCCGCATTTACTTGAGACGCCGGTTACTAATAGTTCAGCTGTTAAAGCGGCGAGTGTTGCGGTTCTGCGTATATTCATGGGACAGTCTCCTGAGTTAATCGGTTTTTAACAAGTTTTTATAGTAACACATGTTCCAAAACATAAGCGGATCATTTTAGCCGTCCAATACTGCCTTGAAAGTCAAGGCAAAAAGTATATAGTTGGGTGCACGAATGATTGAACATACTGTTGCTTTCGGACGGCCCACCATCGAACAACTAACCGACTATGCACGGGACATTTTTGAAACCGATGATGTCCGACTGTCGTCGCTTGCAGGCGGACATCACAATACTAATTTTCGTGTCATTGTGGGACCCGACGCCGCTGGCGGTGAATTTGTGCTGCGCTATCCCCGGAACGGCGATTGTAGCGGTATAGAGCGCGAGTTTGGTAATCTAGGCCAATTGGACGAGTGCTTAGTTCCAAAACCGATACGCTGCGAGCATCTGCCGGCCCTGGGCGTGCACGTGATGCTTATGGAGTTTATCGACGGCGTACATCGCGATTTTAATGACTTGGACGATGACGGCGTACACGAACTCGCGGGCGTGTTAACGCGGCTTCATGCCGTAAAAAGCCGCCAATATAGTCCCGGTGCGGGTATGCCGCCGACCCTGTCTGGTACGTACCGGGACTATATAACGGCTATGCTGGACGAGAGCGTAACGATACGACTTCGGTCGCTAGACCTTGACTGCGACGAGTTCCGGCCGGCTAAAAAGGCGCTCCAAGCCGCTTGGCTTCTGCTAAACGAATTTCTTAAAGATAAAAAGGAACTTTTTGGCGAAAGTGATTTTAGTATGCTGCATCACGACCTGAACCCATACAATGTGCTCTGGCTGCCGAATGGGGGCATAAGACTCATTGATCTGCAGAATGTCATGTTCGGCGACGCTGCCGACGACTTCGATTATGTATCGACGAATAACAATGGCACCCCAAAATTCACACGCACGTTGACAGAAAGATACTGTGCCTTAACCGGCTGCCATAAAGTTGTGCAGCGTGCCCCCGCCTATACCTGGAAAAACCGCATGGACCATGTTGCTTGGGCTATGACTATGGAACGTATGTACCCTGGAAATTATCAAGAGATATATCAGCAGGGATTGTGTGATCTGCAGGCTACTCTACGCTAAATATGGAGCCATTGACGCCTCTGTTCGCATAACATCATAATGCGTATTTACTATGATAACAACAACTGAAATAGAAATATTTAATCCTTATGGACATGTAAATAGTGAATTTCTAAATGGCTTGGACGCATTGACGGCGGATCCTATGGCCGTTCCGGTCATTGCGTTGCTTTCGCAGCGTCCGGAGGGCCTGACACTGAACCAAACACGTGATTGGTTGAATTATGCTTGTGATCCGGACCTGGGCGAGGCCTATTCCGCTGAAAAAGTGCGGACGCTCGGTATGCACCTGGGAGCTAGCGGCGTGACTGAAATGGTGTACCCTGAGTGGGGGGACTTGAGCGCTACTCTAATGCTTCGGCCAGAGACGGCGGGTCTATACACCTCTCTAGTGGGTGCCATAGGATCATGGCAAGTTGATAACTGGGAGGCATCATGGAAGGACATGCTTGCCAAGACGACGATATTTAAATATGCGGCCGTTGACGCGAGCTATGCTTTCGGGCTGCTACATACTATGTCGGCCAATGGAGAATGTACGGGCGGCACCAAGGTTCCTGACTGGGATGCATACGATTTGGCGATGTCCCGCCTGATAAAACTGGGGATCGCAGAATGCATTAAAATAGACGAAGGTTTGAATAGCTATCGTCTGGCTGAACCGCATCAAAAGCCAGCGGCAGAGCTTATCGATCTCCTGCATAGCGCTGCGGCAAATGGCATGAATGAACCGCGTTTCGAGGAATTCATCGGTTATGAATTGTCTGCTGATTCGCCCACGCACGGTATGATCCGTGTGATTCAAAAATCAATGCCCGAGCGGAAAAAAGCCCGATAGTTGATGT
>JARIHD010000043.1 GCA_029288425.1 Candidatus Saccharimonadota bacterium | reverse complement strand
CACCGAGATCTACACGCGTAAGATCGTCGGCAGCGTCAGATGTGTATAAGAGACAGGTGCGAATACTAAGCCATTCTCCGTCCCGAGTATACGTTGCGATAATTTCAGTCATGAAAATAAGAATTACATACATTTTTTTGAAGATCAAACGCATAAAATTGCAGATTCTTGGGAAAGATGGTTCTTGAGAATGTATACTACACTTAAAATACGAAAAGTTGGGAGAAAAATGGAAAGTGTAGGCGTAGTTGGCTTGGGATATGTAGGACTGCCCTTGGCGGTTCATGCAGCCGAAAAAGGACAGCGGGTCGTCGGGGTAGATATCGACGAAACCTTGGTTGATATGGTAAATAGACGGGAATCACCATACGTCAACGACCCCCGTTTTAATATGGCCCTTAGCGCCATCAGCAGCCCGGCACTTCGGGCTACCACCCATTACCAGGAACTAAAAAGTGTTGATGCTATCATCATTTGCGTGCCGACGCCCACCGAAAACAACAAGCCGGATATTAGCTATGTCACCCAGTCCGCCGTCCAAGTCGGTGACCAGCTTCGTTCCGGGCAACTCGTCTCGCTGGAAAGCACCGTAAACCCCGGAGTCACCCGAGACCACGTCTTGCCAATACTGGAACAACGATCCGGACTTACCGCCGGGCATGACTTTAACCTCGTCCACTGCCCCGAAAGGATTGACCCGGGCAATCCAAGGTTCTTTGTAGGAAATCTCAACCGCGTTGTGGGCGGTGTCACTCCAGGCTGTACCTATAGAGCCGTCGACTTTTATACTGGAATAATTGATGCGGAAATCATCCCGCTTGATTCTCTTGAAGAGGCGGAGTTCGTGAAGTCCTGGGAGAATAGCCAGCGCAATATCATGATCGCGATGGCAAATGGTGCAGCGATCATCTGTGACGCATTGGGCATGAACATTGACAATATTCAACGCGGCCTCCAGTCAAAAGTAGACCAATTCGGTTTACAACTGGCCAAGGCAGGCATTGGTCCGGGCGGACATTGCATACCCGAAGATATTCACTACGTCATCAGAAAAGCACGGGAGCATGACATCGACACCCGTTTTTTGGATGACGCAGCAGATCTTAATGAAAAGATGCCTCTTTACGCCGTTAATCGGCTCAGTAAAATGATCAAAGATGCAGGCGATGATCAGTCAAAATTGCGGGTTGCACTATTAGGCCTATCATACAAACCGAGCGTGGCAGATATACGACGCTCACCTTCCATCGAGGTAGGCTACCACCTTATGCGCCGCTTCGGGTCGATTGTCCTTCATGATCCTTTTGCGACTATGAATACTAACACCATCAAAGGTGCAGACATTGCCTTAAACCTAGAAGATGCCCTGGCCGGTTCTGATGCACTTTTTATAGGCACCGCTCACGCTGAATACATCCAGAAACTTACGGCGGGTGCACTTAAAGATTTAGGTATCCGCTATGTGCTGGACGGGCGAAACTGCCTTGACCAAGCATCAATCCTTGAACTCGGCATTAATTACAGGGGCATTGGACGATAAGACCCCATGACCCCATATGATAATATGAAGTCGTAAGGATGGTTATGAACTTAGAACTCATTAATACGCTCGGTAATGACTTCGGCTTAAAAGATGTCCAATTAAAAATGCCCGATGACGGTATCGAAGGCAATACTTTCCTAATAGATAGTAACAAGGGGCAATTTGTCGCTAAGTTGTACCGGGACGGTGAGCGGGCAAAAAAAATCGCCACGTTGCAGTATCATCTAAAAAACAATAACCTACCCGTAGCCGCCATCATAAAAACCCTGTACGGGGATCTTGTTGGCAAAAATTCGGATTACTTCATTATATTAGCCGAATACGTTCTGGGAGAACCCATTGGTTGGCACGCGGATTCAAAGTATATTAAATCTTCTTTGTCTAAATCACTCGCCGAGACATTGGCCGGAATGCATCGCATAGCCAGTGCTGATTTTGCCCAGACGACGCTTGAACATGAATTAAGTGTCAATCATGTGTTAGCCAGTCAGCAGAGAAAACACGAAGATCTTGAGAGAATACTAGCAAAAACAAGGCGTACGATGATACACGCCGACCTCGCCCGCGAGAATATTTTCCTCACCAAAGACCGTGATGCAATAAAGGCGATTATTGACTTTGGTGATGCTCATGTTGACTATATTACTTACGATATTGCAATCTTGTTTACTCAAGTTTATACAACCAAGACATGGGGAATAGATTTCCAAGGAATAGAGGACTTTCTCAAGGCCTACCAGCGTATGAATACGCTCACTACCGCCGAAAAGATGGGCATCTTTCCACTTATGGTGCTTCGAAATGATGCCCTGGTGCGGCAGATCACCCAGCAGCTCGCCAACAGCTCATCGCCAGATGAATCGCTGCGCTCGATTGTGCTATCCCTACAAACTAAACTAAAACTGCTCGCAAGTAACCGGCAAAAACTCCAAACACTCCTGCTACAAGTCTAGCCCTCTACCTGCACACCAGGAAGAATGCCTTTAGTACGCAACCTCTGGCCAATCTTTTCAACCTGATCAAGGATGCCATTATAGCGGAATGTCGGTATTCTGAGCATATCATCGCGATCGATCTTGCCCTCTACATACAAATTCATGATCTCGTACTGAGTCATACAGTAGGAACAATCATCGTGACCGCCACCCGGATCATAATTTGTGCCTTCGCGGTGTTTGTCAAAGACCTCATTCTCACTGTCCAGGACATTGCCCAATCGGGGTAGATTACCGCCACAAGAGCACATCTCCGCAGTGCCATAGTTGTCCACGCCTTGTACAAAAAACGGCACATAACAACGGTCGGCACGAACGCCGTTTTCCATCATACCCACCAGTCTTTCCAGATACGGTTTAGGCGGCAAAATCGATCTGTATTCTTCAAACCTACCCAAGACAACGGCCTTAAAGGCCTCTAATTGCTCGGCCGTAAAGTTCATTAGTTTTCGTCCGTCGCCACGGACCGGACGGGGAACCACAATTATATCGCCCAAGCCCTTTAGGTCGTCAAGTACGGTGTCGATACTGCCCGTATTGTGACTGGTAAGCACGCAATTGATTTCCATGGGAATACCCTTTTCAGCCACATAACGGATGTTACCCATGACCTTCTCGGTAAGGCGCCCATTGGGCGTGCGCGCTCTGTTGGTTGCGGTTGTTGTGCCGTCCAGCGAGATCTGAAAAAAGATATTCCCCATTTCTCCAAATGCGTCAATCTGTTCAGCGGTTAGCTTGAGACCGTTTGTTAATATCTGCACCGCTTCGTAGTTTTGATGTACGTCTTTGATGTATTCTACAAGTTTTGGATACAGCGTAATCTCTCCGCCCGACAATTTAAGAATCTTAACATCAGCCTGCGATCTGACGGCCTCTATGGCCTTGCTGCCGAGCGCAACGAAATCCGTTAGTTGCGGGTTTTTCGGTAAAACCTCATTAACGACAGGCAGATCAATGACGGTTTCACGCCAACCTTCAGGCATATGTGCCTGACCCTCTCTGTCGAGGCGCATGGGAAAACCCGACGGCGCACAATATCCGCATGCCAGATTACAGCCCTCATCCACTACCCTCTGGTCATGAAATACCAATGGTACGGGTTCATCCCGAATTGATCGGATCATATCTTCCAATGGAACGAGAGGCAGCGGCGCTTGTACCTCGGGGCCATTACCTAATGCTTCTGTCATAACGTCCTCCCATAATAATTTTTTTATCTGTCAACGAATGCAAAGTGCGCTGAATTACACCCCTATCCAAACCTGTTTTAGCCTCCATTTCTTCGGCCGTCGTGGCCTGCGCACAGCAAGCCAGAAGCAGTCGCTCCGATTCCGATAGATCGTAAGACCGGATGGGATTATTTAGATTATTAGACACATGTGCTTTGCCTGCATAGATGGATGCGAATGGCGACATGAAATAAAGACCGGATGGGCGTAATTGTTCCCGACGATTTCTAGCAATGTCGGCATAGAGCTGTAGATATATTTTACTAGTGGCCTCAATGCTAAATGTCGATTCGATTGCAGCTTGTGATACTTGAAGTCTAGTATTCATCGTCCCGTCTTCAAAAAGCCGCTTTACACCTTGAATGGCCGCCTCAGTAGTTGGTTCACAGAGTTGAACCGCTGGCAGTGCCTTGGACAAATCGGGCAGATTACCAAACGGAAATGTCAGAACAGGAGTGCCGCAGGCAACCGATTCGATACAGACCTGCGAAAAAGATTCGGGCAGTTTAGAAAGAGCAAGGGTCAGATCTGAAATCGAATAAAGGTACCTGAGCCTGTTCGAGTCCTGCCACCCTACATGGACGACATTAGCATGTTGTCGCGGTGACTTAACATCAGAAGTTGTAACAACGGTGAAGTCTGAATAGTCTTCGGCGAGGGACTCGCAAATTCGGGCAATCCGATCATCGCCCTTGCCAACATCGGCTCTACCCGGGAAAAACAAAACCGGCCCCTTCAGGTCACCCAAATCAACACCCCAACTACCAATTTCCTGCCGAGCTTCTTCTTTGGGTACTTTATGGAATAGGCTTGGATCGATACCTCGTGGAATTGTATGAATGTCCGCCGAAGATCTACCCGTTAAAGCAGAAAAGTTGCGATATGTTTGGGCGGCAAAATTCGAGGGTGTGACTATGGCATCCCACTCTCCTCCAAGGGCTTTATCCAAATGACTGCCCTTGTCTGCCGTCGTTAACATAACGTCATGCAAATGATAGATCAGTGCTGCCCTTCTTTCACTTACCGGTATTCGCGGAAAGGTAAAGGAACAAGTATGGATGCTCAGCACATCGGATGACTCGGCTTCTTCGGCTATGCGACCCATCATATTGTGATCATCAAGTTGCACGAATCGAACGCCGCCGTAAGCGGTAAATTCGTCTCTTTCGTCTTCTATACTTCTACTTAATATCGTCACTTCATCTATAACATCAGATCGTAAAGCGCTTTCGGCAAGCGCCCGGATGGTGCGAGCTTTTCCTCCGTATTGCAGCGGATAAATTTGCGGCTCATCATCTACAAAACCTATTCTCATAAAACCCTCCAATACCTTTGAACACATTCGGCTCCGACGGCAATGCCTCCCGCTTTAGCCTCTAGGGCCACGGCACGTACATCCTCCCGCATAATTGCATGCATCTGATCGCGATTTAAATCATCAAACTGGGACCGATAGATAATGGCCATGTCGGACATTGCATTTAAATGCGCGTCGACGGCTATGTACTCAGCCTGCAAATTATATTGGTCTTTAACCCTTTTTAACCGCGCGGCGTAGGCGGTTTTATTCCTCGAATAAGGATAATCTTCGTACAAAATCAACTCGACCCGATCTCCTAGGGCCTTTTTAACAAACATACCGACATCAAACGTAACCAAATGATCGATGTGACCTTGGACAGCAAGCGGGCTTAGCAGCTTATGTGCGCCCGTTTGAAGCACAACAGCAGCGATCATCTCTCCCACCTCTTGTACGAGTTCCTCGTCGCGGTGATTATCGGCAAATATCTCCGCGTATCCCCGCTTACTTGCTAAGGGTAGCTGCAATGAGCTAAAGTGTTGACCCAAGAAATCCTCTATCGCCAGTCGCGACTCTTGCAATCGTAAAATCTCGAACTTGTCTTCGGAAAGTGTCACTTTATCGCCCCAGGGAAATCGATCGATAGCCGTCCTGGAAAAGAGATTTATGGATTGGCATTCCTTACCTTGCGCTACCGCATCCATAACATAACCAGATGCGGAGAGGGCTAGGTCATCACAATGGGGCTCTAGTACAATGACACTGTCGTCGGGGTTTGAGGCACGAGGCAAATCGGGTCGCCTGACGGCAATTCCCTCTGATAAAAGAAATCGTTCTCCGCTGGGCGAATGCAAATCCAAACCGTCTAAACTGGCGTATTCATACTGGCCCAAGTACCTAACAATAGACCCGTCCTGGCTAAAATATGGCAATTGCAAGAGCTCGCTCATAGGTTAGCGGCCTTTCGTGCAAGCCCCTGATAGACTTGCCCCCATTTGGCAATGTCATATCGATCAAGCCACTCTTTGCGTAAAGGTTTACTTTCTCTTCGTTGCAGCATCTCCGACAATCGCTCTGCAAAAGATGCCGGTTCATTATCGAAAAAGTATGCATTATCATTGCCTTCGGCTATTTCTTTAAAAGTAGCGATAGCATTTAATATGGTAGGCTTCTGCAAAGATAAAGCCTCCAGCGCCGCATAGCCAAAACTTTCGGATTTACTGGGGAGCGCAACAATGTCGGCCAAAGCGTAGGCCTCTGTCATGGAATCGAAATGAGCAAAATGCGCTTTGAATCCGGCGGAATCGGCAATTCCAGCCAAGGCTTTATAGTTCTCTTGATAGTGCGTATCTTTGCCGCTGGCCACTACCGTTATTAATTGCCTAACTTCTTTGGGCAACAAGGCAATGCCCTCAAACACTATTTGCGGCCTTTTTTGTTCTAATTCGAGTCGGCTGGGTAACAAGATCTTAATACCTGTCCCGCCGCTTGGTTTGGCATTTTGCGTGGAATGTAGCCGGGTACGGTCAATGGCATGAGGGACCGACAATACCGACCGCTGGAAAAGCCTGGAAAAATGCTGTGCATAGTGTTTCGAAGGTGCCAGTAACAACGTGTTTGCGGGCAAGGAAACCCTAAGTTTCTGCACAACTTCTTCGAATTTCTGTTTGCCCCAATCCATCTGGTATTCAAAAGGATTGGTATGGATCATAAGTAACCGCGGTCTGCCTTTCCAGGCGTCGACGAAAAGCAAGGAATTAAGCTGGATGACATCAAAGCGACGTGCATCAATGCGTGATTCCAAATATGCCGCCCACCATCCATAGAAGTCTTTATCAGAATTCTTTGCAAGCATCTGTAGGTCATATTCGTTCGCCACCCTCTGGCCGCCCAGAACGTCCAGGCTAATATAGCTCACGTCATTAATGACGCAGCTTGGCCCGGACAGAACAAAAACTTCCACCTGAATCCCTTGTTTATGAAGTTGCGTCGCCAAGTCAACTACATAGCGCTCAGTGCCGCCAACCGCACTCTCTGAAACAGCCCAAGGACAGACAACAGCTATTTTCATGCTACTTTCTCCGGCACCCTGCCAAAGAATCTCGCGACCAGTTGTTTTATCTGTGCATGCGTCATGACCGCTTCATTAAGTATGGTATACCTGTCCGGCCGGGACGATAGACTCGCCAGTGTCTCTTCAGTCACCCGTCTTAGATCGGGATAATCTTGCACGGCCCGCATCATACCGATATTCCTAAGCGCCTCGTTCACGTCTGTTGAGTAGTTATTTTGTAGTCGGGACATAATTGAAAGGCCGATAGTAATACTAATGCCATGCGGCACATCAATCCGCCTTTCAAACTCCTTGGCGAAAATATGTTCCGAGCCACTTTCGGGCCTTCCGCTCCCATAGATATTAGTAATATGTCCTGATTCACCAATAAGTTCAAACAGCATAGCAATGTCCTTGGCCGTGGGCACCCCAAGCCGCCGCGCCAATCGAATAGATTGATCGAGCAAACGGCTTGATGCCCTATAAATCTCTTGATTAATTCTTTCTATGCCCGCCCTGTCGGCAAGCATCCAGTCAAAAAGAGCAGTATGAATCGAAAGAATATCGCAGAGACCGTACACATTCAGAACGCCAGCTTTCAAAATGACATCAGTATCTACAATTATTTCGTCGGGCAACTTGGCATCAATGGTGATTTTGCGGCCCTCACGCATAAGGGCGACTTTATTCGTTGCGAAAGCGTTGGTTGACAGCATGGTTGGCATGCATACGAATTTGCAATGCAACAGACTGGCGGCGTATTTGGCGATATCTATCGGCGAGCCGCCGCCCAGACCAACCACCACGTCAAATTGCTGCGACCTACAGAGTGCCTCTATATTCGCCGCATTCTTACCTATTAAATGGGCATTCACGAATCGCCGATTATTCTCTGGCGCAATACCGACAAGTTTCATAGATGTAGGCGAATAAATCACCAAATAGCGGCCCTTTAGCGAATCAAAATAATCTACTATCTTTTTATAACTGGCAATGTCGAGAAAATGTTTCATTTCAATAATCTCATAATTTCTGCGACATTGTCTTGGCTGTATCCGCACATTATGCGATCTGCAGCGGTCAAATCCTGTGAGTCATTAAAGCCATTTCTTAGTCCAATACAGTAGAGCCCGGCGGCCTTGGCGGACAAAACACCGTTTTTAGAATCTTCGATTGCAATCAACTGGGAGGGATTTTCTTGCAACAAATACGCCGCCCTAAGATAGACATCCGGGGCTGGTTTTCCATGGTTTATCTCGGCGTCGGCCGCGGATACGATTATGGGAATATCAATCGACAGTTTATTGGCCTTCAAGGCGGTATTAATCCAGGTCCGTTTCGACGAGGAAGCTATCGCTACTTTTCGTTTTTTAGCCGCGACTCCGTGTAGCAGATCGTGTATTCCTTTCAGTGGTTTAGCCAACTCCGAATATAAACGCACGGCCATTTTATGGTAATCGGCGACATACTGTTCTTCACTTAAGAGTAATCCGTGCTGGCGTAAATAGGAGTAGGCCTCTGGCAACGATCGGCCTATCAGGTGTTTGTAATCTTCGGGCCGCCAAGTTGCAATGCGGTCAAGAAGATACTCATTCTCTATAACATACCAGTGCTTTTCGCTGTCATAAAGCACGCCGTCAAAATCGAAAACCACCCCAGTATACATAATTCAGCTTCCCAACATAACTGATATTTTGCTTATGATTAGTCTAGGTAGTTTACTGGCGAAATGCGCCCATTGCAACAACTTATATAAGTTTAAATTACAATGATCCTGCGCAAAAACGGATGAAAACCAATGCCAAGCTAGCAAGTATCAGAACTGCTTGCCATTAAGTCCTTTATTTCTGCAATCGATTTCGAACTTAACTCGCTATAAGAATGGGCTTGAAGCAGGCCGCCTGCGCAAATATGTTTGCCGGGATTCTCTTCTTCGAACTCTACCCATGCCCGCATGAATTTGTCATTTCCCATCTGTTCAGTCTTGCCATAATACCATATCAGATAACCTATTAGTCCGAGCAGCAAAACGACAGCAGCGATTATTGCGGACCGGAATCTTTTTTTGGCATGTACGGTCATACCGTCTATCTTCTTGCCGAGAACAGTAGCTGCCAAAATCACTACGCTCAGCCAAACCGGCACTATAAATCCGAAAAATAGAAGCAGGTTAAAACCAAACCTGATCAAGAAATAACAAGCCAGAAGAGTCGTGATTAAGACTGCCGCAATGCCCACAATTCGTAACTGAGACTTATCACGCATACCAGGATCATAGCATGGATTAAGAATTTTAGGTCCAGATCTCTGGCAGCTTACGCAAAAAGCGCAAAATTACATAAACATACGTGACGTTAGTAATTTATAATAATGGCCGAAATCAAGGAGACAAAAATGGAGATCAACAAATCCAAAGCCCAGCGCCACTATGAATGGATAAAATTACTAGTAGCGGGCCTGGTAGGCTATTTGACTGTTTCTGTTGTATTGTTTGTAGTGCATACTTACCAAGATTGGCCGGTCAGTAAAGATCAGATTGGAGCTACCACGGCCCAAGCTGCAAAAAATTACTGCTTAACCCACCAGGAGCCATCAGAGACTATGGATTGCAATAACCTCAAAATTGAAAAAATTGGGGGACCGGTAGAATATGGCCCAACCGACGGTGGTGACGAATACTACGGCAATTGGTTTGTTACCTTTCGCTCTGATAAAGATCCGAAATCCCAGATTTTTGTTGCGTCCGATCTGAAAGGCAAGGTTCAATATGTAAATACAGCCGGTAATCGGCAATACCCAGACTGTGATCTAGGTAAATATGACCACTGTTCTTCATTTTCCCCGGCACGAAGGTAGACACAACCCCATTAGCAAATAGCTATTTGCCATTCTTCTTATACAGCTTCATCATGACTGTCGTATATTCTTCAAAGCTATCCAGCCCCGCAGCTTTTCGGCGCACGTTTAGATTTGCCTCGTCTTCTATAGGCTGTGGTTCAAATTTTCCCTCACTGGTTGTATGAAACTGTGTGCCGTAAAGTTGTTTGCGGCCAGTGTTTACTCTTACCCTGTCTTCAAGAAATGCCATATCCGAAAGGTTAACTTCCTCAGGTGAACACTCTTTCATAAGTTCTAGACAATACTCCTGGAACGCTGGATCATGATCCGCATGCTGCACCAATAGCCAGACGTCCTCCAAAGCGTTTTTACCATATTCTGATACCGTGGGCCATCCGTGGATTTTAATTATACTTTTAATCCAGACCGTATTATCTTTATCGATAGTTGCGTCCCAGGGTAAACCTTTCATGGCATTAAAACGCATCTCTTTGTCTTTAGCGGCGCGCGTTTTAAGCTCGGCTTTAAAAGATTGCTTATCTACTTTTGTGGTCATTAACCCCAGTTTACACAAAATAAAGCTCTTTTGATACGGAAATGCCATCCCACCAGACTCGAACTAATTTACAGAGGTAATTTCACAAAATAAAAATCCGGGACATTATTCCTCGGATTTCTGTTGATCAAATTTTGTGCTATAGATTAAGTTGGTATTTATGATAATGCTCAATCAATTAATTAGCGCGACGGGTTAATGCCGAGAGATACGCATGCATTCTGGGCCAAATGACAGCTGTCTCAGTCAGGTTTTTCACAGGCTCCGTGAGCCGATGATCCAGATCAAGATATGCGCTCATAAAATTGATCGTCCGCACGTAGCCTGATGCGTTCAGAAGATTTAGCTGCTCGCGGCGCGACAACTCTACAGCCTGTTTTATTTTGCTAAAAATGCCTGGTAATGATGCATACATTGGGATCGGCCTGGTAAGCTGTGCGTCAATGAGCCAAAAACCACCTTTATTATTGAAAACAACGTTCTTTTTGCCACAGAGATCCAATGATTCACCGGTCGAGAGAGTATAGGTGGTGCTCGATGTCACAAATTCAGCCATAGCAGCGTTCACACATAGATTTGACATTGCCTTCAGTGCTGCTGCAAAGTTGGGATTATTTTGCAGCAGCAAAAACTCATCAACCTCGGCATCGTGGAGCATCTCATATGCCGAATCAGTCATCCATCTCTCGTTGATTTTGGTATAGGCAGATAGGTTAACCTGCTGCGGTAGGCCCTCAACATATGGTGCGTCAAACGACCAGAGGTCATCAGCACCTTGCAGCTCGGGCAGAATTGTCTGCCTCGTCACAATCGTACAGACCTTTGAGCCATGAGGATTTTGCCTATTCGGCCAGAGAAATCCCAGCTCATCTTGTTCGAGATCGAGAACCTCGGCAACACTGTACTGCGGAACTACACGGTGTTCACCAAAAACTTCGGTTATGTGCCCGTGCCGACGATTAAGATTTTGCGCAAACAACTCTGCTTGAGCGAATTCCTCTTCTATGGCTGTACATTCAAATTGATCGGCAAGCGGCCGATTAATCTTGCGGACGAGTCTGAAGCCTGGCTCTTTCCAAACCATATGCTCGCCGCCAATGCCCAGGGGCGCAAAGTCGATAGTCCTGATATTCTCAGGAGCATGAGATGGATAAGCAGATTGATACATCACTATAAACTAACTCAAGGATAAAAAAGATACTAGGGTTCACGTTTAACAATCCCGCCGGACCCGAACTAGATAACAGGGGTAAGTCTACAACATAAAAATCCGAGAAACAAAATCCCGGATTTTTACCTCTGTTGCGAAAATTTGGTGGCTCCTCCCAGACTCGAACTGGGGACACAAGGCTCTTCAGGCCTCTGCTCTACCAACTGAGCTAAAGAGCCACAGCTGTTGGTTCCGTAGTATTGTACAAGAAACAAAACGGATTAGCAATCTGTTGCAACCCGTTTTGCCGTTGTTTCTAACCGGAAATTACTTTACAAAAGTTTTAAAAGCGTCCGCCAGGTCTGCAGGCAGCACAAAAACGGTCTTTTGCGACGGTTCAACCGAAATCTTTTCCAGCGTTTGCAGCGTACGGATACCCATACCGCCAGGAGTTTTGGCAAGTAAAGCGGCGGCATCAGCCACACCCTGGGCGGCAGCTTTTTCGGCAGCAGCACTAATAATTACTGCACGGCGTTCACGTTCGGCTTCAGCCTGTTTGGCCATAGCGCGTTTCATGTCCTGAGGCAATTCGATATTTTGGATTTTGACGTTTTCGACGTCGATACCCCATTTGTCAGTTTCGGAATCAACAATACGCTTGATCTCCTGACTGATTTGCTCGCGTTGACTTAGTAGACTGTCCATTTCGACGTTGCCAACGACGTCACGCAGGGCCGCCTGGGCAAACTGCGATGTCGCATAACGGTAATTGTTGGTCTCCAGCACCGCTTTAGCCGTGTCGATGACGCGGAAATACACAACGGCGTCAACCTTAATCGTCACGTTATCTTTGGTAATAACTTCCTGGCTAGGCACATCCACCGGCGTAGAACGCACATCAACCTTTATAATTTGCTGAAAAATAGGCACTACGACACGCAGACCTGGAGTTCTTACTCCGGTAAACCGCCCCAGTGTTAGCACAACACCGCGCTCATATTGGTTGATAATTTTAATACCAGATAAAACAAACAGACCGACGACAATCAGTAAAAAGATCGTAAAGCCTTCCATAAAATACTTTTTCCTCCGTTATTTTTTCAGTATAGCACCAATACGTTAAAGATCGACTTTGTAGCGGCGGCGTTTATAGACCGTCCAGCCGATAAGGGAGACAATAACCATCAAAACCAGTGCGCCGGATAGGATAGCTACAATGACTCCAAATGATAAACCCTTTTGCTGCACGGGCGTATTAAGCGTAGGGACGGTAGATTTTACTCCGCCAAGCGGCGTAATTTCCGGCGTTGTTTCGATACTTTGCGTCGTAAAGACCTGTCCGCCTCCGTCATTACCCAGCTTGCCTGCGGCCGAAGAAGGATCACAGCCAACCGGCGCACGAACGGGAATTTTAACATCCCACCGATTGCCCGTGTAGTTGCCAAGACGTACAACACCGTCACCACCCGCGTAGTCGCAAGTTACATTCAACACGGACGTCACTTTTGGCGGCGAGCTGCCAGCGGCAATTGTCTGACCGTACCGACATGTCTTGGCGGCCACATCGCAAGCCCACTTCTCTCCGCTCAGCAGAGAAAGTGTCGTACCTTTTGGCAAACTCATGATTTGCAGCGAAGTGGTTGGTTCCGAATCTGTCTCTTATACACATCT
>JARIHD010000034.1 GCA_029288425.1 Candidatus Saccharimonadota bacterium | reverse complement strand
GGCATACGAGATGTAGCTCCGTCTCGTGGGCTCGGAGATGTGTATAAGAGACAGAAGTTGAACTGTTCGGTGAGTTCGGGCCTACCGGCCTGGGTTTTTGCCAGCGGCTGCAAAAATGTTGGGATATCTACCAAAAAGGCCGGACCGTCGATGGTCGTACGGATCTTTTTCCAAAGTTTGTCGATACCGCGCGCACGGTTGTCCTGTTTTTCTACTTCAAGATTATGCTTTTTGAGCTGTTCTTTGACTTCGTCGAGCGTACAGGTAAAGACATCCAGGCCGTAATGCTCTTTGATAACATCCACGAAACTAACGCGCGGCCAGTGTTGGTCATCCGGGCCCAAATCGATTTGAGAGCCGTTAGGCAGCGTAAATGTGCGCATACCCCAAGTATTGTCGGCTACAAATCGTACCAACCGCTCGGTCAATTCCATACCCTTTTCCCAGTCCGCGTAGGCCCAATACCATTCCATGGCGATGTGTTCCGGCAGGTGTTCATCGGAATAGTTTTCATTGCGGAATCTCGGACCAATGTCGAAAACCTTCTCGTAACCGCCCACCAACAGACGCTTGAGCGGCAGTTCGTGGCTGATACGAAGGTAAAAATCCTGGTCGAGCGCATCCATGTGCGTTACGAACGGATTGGCATCGGCACCACCAGTGGTGAGCTCGAGTACGGGAATATTGATTTCAGTAAAGCCATCGTTCAGCAAAAACGTGCGCGTCGACTGCCAAAAATGACTGCGGCGGATGAACCGCTGGTAGACGTCGGGGTTGGCGTTAGTGTCAACGTAGCGGCGGCGAAAACGCTCCTCTTTGTTGGTAAAACCGTCGTGAGTTGGCAGTGGCCGCAAAGATTTAGTCAGCAAGCGCAGACGCGTTACTTCGACCGAGATCTCGCCGGTCTGAGTTTTAATGACCTTGCCGTGCGTCTCGATAAAATCACCGCTGTCCAGCAGTGGCAATTGGTCGATACCTAACTGACTTTCACCGGCGTTCAAATCCTGGACTGTGCCGCTGCGAAGAAATAACTGCACGCTACCACTGTCATCACGTGCCACAATAAAAGCGATTTTGCCGAATTTACGGATATTCGTAATACGGCCGACCACGCTCACCTCCTTACCTTCAAGCGTTTCGAATTCGTCGGTGATCTGTGCCAGTTTATGAGTACGTTCCGAACGGGCCGGATACGGATTGACGCCCAGTTCTTGTAATTCTTGCAATTTGCGCAGTCGCTCGCCGCGCAGTTCTTGTAATGTTGCCATATTGCCTCTATCTTATCATATTTACAGAGAAAAGAGCCTCGGTTTTGCCGAAGCTCTTTTGCGTACTTTGCCCTGTGATCTTAGGCGATGCCTACGATGCTGTACGAAGTGGTTTCGGCGGGAGTCTTAATCTCAATCTTTTCGCCTTCTTTTTTGCCCAAAAGCGCCTGGCCGATAGGTGATTCGTCAGAAATCTTACCGTTTAGCGGGTCGGCCTCAACAGTTCCAACAACCTGAAATTCTTTGGTTTTGCCGGCGTCGCTTTTGAGTTTAACAGTAGAACCAAGGGTAACCTTGCTGCCGCCCTTGCCGGGAGCAATCACCTGTACATTGGCCAAGATATGCTCAACTTCGCTAATGCGGGCTTCGTTACGCTCCTGATCCTGACGGGCCGCGCTGTATTCCATGTTTTCACTCAGGTCACCAAATTCACGCGCAGTCTTAATGCGACCAGCAATCTCGGAACGGAGGGCAATCAGCTCTGCGAGCTCTTTCTTGAGTTCGTCAACACCTTGTTGGGTCAGATGGAATTGTTTCTTCATGTTTTTCATGTCTCCTTCTGGGTGAATGGTTTGTAAGTCCTTTGTCTTAGCCGATTATAGCAACTTAGCTGCTTTTTTGGGCGACCATTTTAATTAAACTTTCTTTGTCGAGAAGCTGCGGTTCGTCAGCGGTTCGGGCCTTGACCTCATACTGGTCAGAAGCAATTGTTTTCTCGCTTACGACCACGCGATATGGTATACCCATCAGATCAGCATCTGCGAATTTTTCACCCGGTCGCACATCTCGGTCGTCATATAATACCTCAATCCCGGCGCGCGTCAACCCCTGATATAACGCTTCTGAATGTTCCCGTACCAGATCGGTTCCTCCAACAGATACGAGATATACTTGAACGGGGGCAATATTTTTTGGCCAAACCATGCCTTTTTCGTCTGCCAGCTTCTCTACAATGACTCCCATGAGGCGCGTAATACCAATACCATACGACCCCAAATGGACAAATTGACGCTCACCAGCTTCATTGGTAAACGTAAAGTCCATCTGTTCGCTCTTGTCGGTTCCGAAATTAAAGATATTGCCCACTTCACTGCTTTTGACCGCTTCCAATTCCTCGCGCTTGATGCCGAGCTCCTGAATGCTTTCTTCCAGCACTTCTTCATTGATGGCAATGTTTTTGCCGCGGTGCAGATAAATAACGTCTTCGCCGGCATCGCAGATAGTTTGAAATTCATGGCTAAATTTGGTAAACGCGCCGCCGCTGGCATAGGTTACATAGGTGTCTTTGCCAATACCTAATCGGTCATATACACGTTTGTAAGCTTCTTTGACCGAGTCATAGTATTCGTCGTGTTGTTTAGCATCGACAGCCATCGAGTACATGTCTTTCATGATAAATTCACGGCCACGCATAATACCGCTTTTAGCGCGCAGCTCGTTACGGAGCTTGACCTGGAACTGGTATACACTGATGGGCAGGTCTTTATAGCTATTCAGATGTTGCTTCATCATTTCGATGATCGCCTCTTCGTGTGACCATGCCAAACCGATCTCGGTGTCATCTTTTAGTTTGGTCTTGAACCAGACATCAACCACTTCGTCGTCCCAACGGCTGGTTGGTTCCCAGGTTTCGCGGGGCTGCAGGTTGGTCATGATCAACTCTTGACCGGCAACAGCGTTCATCTCTTCACGGACAATCTGCTTAATTTTTTCAAGGACACGGAGGCCGAGCGGCGTATAAGCATATACGCCCGCCATTACCTTATAGATAAAGCCCGCGCGAATCAGTAACTGGGCATTTCTCGCTTGCTCATCGCCAGGTACGGTTTTGCTTGTCTTTGTGAATAGTTGTGACCTTTTCATGATGCCACTCCTTAAATACTAGGTTTTATTATATAGCTAAGAAAAATTAGGATAAGGTGAACTGCGGCCGACAGGCCGGGTTGGCGACGTGGAAAGTGTGGGTGGTGCGGTTGATTGCGTTCATTTGCCAGCAATTATACCTTACATCGGCTTGGTTATAAAGAAGAGGTTAACAAAAACAAGACCGTTTTTGAGCGCATGAATACCGATACTTGCCCATAGGCTGCCCGTTTTTTCACGTACATAACAAAGCACCAGTGACAGCGCGAAAGTATCAATAACCGCGATCCAGAGCGGGCTGCCATCGACGCTGCCAAATAAGTGCAAAAAGGCAAATACAGCGCTCGTCACAAGCGTTGCCAGCAAAAATTTCGCCTTATGCGAACGCAGCGTGCCATAAATAAAACCGCGAAAGAGTATTTCCTCGGCCAGGGGCGCCAGCACCACAAGGCTCAAGAAAGCCAAGACCAGTCCCCCGCCCGTCATGTTGCGGTCAAATCCGAGCGATTGTTCTTGATCAGTGTTAACGGGCACAATCTGCTGAATAATCAGCAAAAGAGCCCCGAAAATCATGAAATACACTATGATACCACCCAGGCCATACCCCAGATCTCGCCAGCGCGGGCGCTGTAGCGCGATCGTCTTTGTAAATGACTCCCGTCGATGTCTTATAAAGGCGGCCAGTGTGCCGATGGTCAGTGTTTCGGCGATGAGTACAAACAGAAAGTTCGCCGTCGGAGTATGCAACCACGCATCCGTCTGTTCAACCGACAGGCCCAACAGCTGCGGCACGAGCATCAACATAAAACCCACCAACATTGGAATAACCCGAAAGCCTAAAATAACCATAATTACCGCAGCCACCAGCGACCAAGGCTGTTTTTTTGGCGGCTCTTTGTCGGCGGTTTTAGACTGGTCAGTATCAGAAGAAGCGTTTGACATCAATACAAGTTATGAGGACGATCAAAAAGAGCAGAAAGATAAAACTAGCGCCCACGATCCGCTCTTCCATTTCTTGGCTGAGACGGCGGCCGAACATGCGTGAAAGCAGTACCATAAATAGCCGGCCGCCGTCGAGTGCGGGAATCGGCAGCACATTCATAATAGCCAATGTCAGTGAAATAATGGCAATGATCATCAGGACGTACTGCAATCCCAGCAGACTACTTCCCTTGAGCACAAATACAATGCCGACCGGGCCGGACACTTGCTCTGCGGCGCGAGAGCCTTCGCCCTGGAAAACGGCCACCAAGGCAGTTCCAAGCCCTCTAAAGGTTTCGGCCGTGAACTGGCCGATCAGACCGCCGGCTACTACTGGCGCAGACCACGTCGAGCGCGTCATAACCATTTCGCTGGATCCTGCGCCAAAGTACCCTTTGACCTTTCCAGCATCGACGTCCTTTTGCGCACGCAGCTGTACCGTGGCTTGTTTGGAATCGATCCTGTCGCTGCCTTTGACTTTATGCTGATAACGAACAATAACTTCGCGGCCCTGGTATTTTTTGGTCAAAACAGGCAATTCACTGGCGCGGTCGATTTTTTCTTCGCTGCCGACAGGTCCGATGCTTAGCAAACGATCACGCGGCTGCAAGCCGGCCTTGGCTGCGGGTGAACCACCCTCCACAGCGCTTACGAGTACTTCATTTTTGACAATTTTGGTGTCGCTTTGCACTGTAAACTGGTTTTTGATCAGCTGGGGCATACCCACCCACGCCAAGACGGTCAAAAGCCCAAAGGCCACCGCCAAATTCATAGCAACACCGGCAAGCATAATTTTCGATTTGGTCCATGTGGAGGCGGCCCCCAAAGAACCCTTGGCGGTCGCGGCGTCTGATTCGCCCTTTAGGCGTACAAAACCACCAATCGGCAGCCAGTTAAGACTAAATATAAAACCGCCTTTGGTTTTTTTACTCCACGCTTTTGGCGGAAAACCGATGCCAAACTCTTCAACCTCGACGCCATTTCGGCGAGCGGCCAAAAAATGCCCGAATTCATGGATAACGACGAGGCCAACAAATAATACCAGGCCTAAAATAAGCAAAAATACAGACATCTATCCCCCAAATCTACGCTTCCGCTGAGCATATGCATCTATAATATCGGCTACGTCTTGTTTTGTCATCTCCGGCCAATGCTTTTGTAAAAAGACGAGTTCACTGTAATAAATGCGCCAGAGCATAAAGTTGCTGATGCGCTGTTCGCCCGATGTACGCACCACCAGATCCACCGGTGGAATATCGGGTGCATACAGGCGCGCCGACAAGGCTTCTGGCGTAATTTGTTCGGCGGTCAGACCGTCTTGGATGCATTTTTTGGCAGCATCGGCAATTTCTTGATGGCCGCCATAGTCCAGACATATAGCGAGCGTACCACGAGTTAAATCTTTGGTGGCCTCTTCAGCCTTTTCCATGGCCTTCAGCACTTTGGCGTCTACAACGTCTCGGCGCCCCAAAAAGCGAATACGTATTCCCTCTTTGATTGACCGCTTCAGTTCCTTGGTGACGGCCATCACCAAAACACTCATCAAATAAGAGACTTCCGAGGCCTCACGTTTCCAGTTCTCGGTAGAAAATGCGTAAAAAGTTATATATTTTACGCCTTCGTCAAAAGTAGCCTCCACTACTTCTTTAAAGGCATTGTAGCCAGCAAGGTGGCCTTCATAGGCAGGCAATCCGTGAGCGCGCGCCCAGCGACGATTGCCGTCCATGATATAGCCTACATGCAGAGGTATTGCCTTTTCTTGTGTCATCCAGATGCCCGGTTAAGACCGCTATACGGTCATGATTTCTGCTTCTTTGGTCTTGGCGGCGGCGTCAACGTCACCTTTGGTCTTGTTCATTGCCTCGTCGATCTGCTTTTCCAAGCGCTTGGCGTCGTCTTCGCCGATTTCTTTGTCTTTTTTGGCCTGATCAACGGCGTCTATCGCGTCCCGACGAACGCCGCGCAGCGCGATCATACAATCTTCGACCTTGCCGTTCAGCACTTTGACGTATTCGCGGCGGCGCTCTTCGGTCAGGGCCGGAATCGGCACGCGCACAATGCGGCCGTCGTCCGAAGGGTTAAGCCCTAGTGTAGGATTATCGCGGATGGCACTTGCAATCGCCTGAATATTATTCGGGTCAAATGGCGTAATCTGAATCAGCTGGGCTTCGGGTGCGGTTACATTGGCAACTTGATTTAGCGGCATGGCAGTGCCATATGCAGTAACCATTACGCCATCCAACATAGCAGCGCTTGCGCGGCCAGTGCGTACTTTTTTTAGTTCACTCTGAAAGTGTTCATAGGCTGCCTGAAACTTCTGTTTTGCACTGTCAATAATCTGATTCGGATTCATTATATATAAGACCTCTTAAAAGCTACGCTACTATTGTACACGAAAATGACGCGAGAAGTCTCTTGGAAATACCCTAGTTCGCCTGAATTTGATCCAGCACAGACGAACCGATAAATAGATCCATCCTGTGGGGATAAAAACCCTGCACACCGTCAACTCCCTCGACAATGGCAACCGGATCGGGAAAATCGTCTTGGGTGCGTCTGATGTCAAAACCCTTCAACCTTGCAACTGGGACAATCGTACCTGCGAGGTCTACCTCTTCTGCGCCATCATTCAATATTAAGGGAGTATCACACGGCTCTCTCAAACTCACCCATGCGTCTACTTTGTTGACTAGAGTGTCCAGCGATGTCGCCCGGGCGTTTAGCCACATCATGCGGGTACTTTGGGCACTTTCGAGGACGGGCGTAAGCAGTTGACGTGTTGAATCAAGATGAGCGATCCCCAAACTACCATATGCGACTTGCAAATCCTTGATCGCTCGGTCCACTGCACCATCACGCAAACCTTCAGCCTTATGAAAAAGCACTTCCGACACCAATCCAAGGCTATATTTTCGTTCGGTACCCATTGGAGCATTCTGATACCAAGTTAACCGCACATCAGCCGGCAACGCGCCGCCTGCCAGCTCGCTGGCATGAAAGTCCCTGCTCTCTGCTTCAAATGCGTGCCGTACATCAAATTCTTTAAAATTAGTCATAACACCTCTAAGTCATGTTGCTAAAAACGGAGTGTAGCATTATTGCGCCATTTACTGCAAAGGAGTGTAGCATTTAAAAAGCCCTGCCTCATTTGTGCAGAGCTTTTAATTTAAATGTGACGGAAGATCTATTCGACTTCGCCCAGGGCCATACGGCTAAAGCGGCGCACAACCAGGTTTTCGCCTAATTTGGCGATATTTTCTTTCAAGTATTCGCCTACGGTTTGGTCAGGGTTTTTGATGAACGGCTGATCCAAAAGACAGCGCTCAGCAAAGTGCTTTTTGATCATGCCTTCCACGATCTGTGGAATCATATTTTCGGGCTTGCCTTCACCCTTTACCTTTTCGGTAAATTCGGCAGCAACACGCTCGCGCTCTTCGGCAGGAATGTCATCGGCACTTACGTACTGCGGTGCAGTTGCGGCAATGTGCATCGAAATGTCTTTGACCAGGTCGGTAAACATTTCATTGCGGGCCACAAAGTCAGTTTCACAGTTGAGCTCGACAAGCACGCCAATACGATTGTCGTGCAGGTAGCTGCCAATAACTCCGGCTCGGGCTTCGCGTTCACCGCGTTTTTCAGCCTTGGTCATACCTTTTTTGCGCATTTCGGATAGTGCCTTGTCAAAGTCGCCACCCGCTTCGTCCAAAGCTTTTTTAGCATCGGTCATGCCAACGCCCGTTAATTCGCGCAGTCTTTTAATTTCTGCAATGTCTACAGCCATATATGTTTCCTTTCCACCCTGGTTGTTAGTTACGAGATTATTTGCTTGCTTCGTCTTTGTCGGGAGCGGCTTTAGCGTTCTTGCCCTTGCCTTCTTCGACAGCTTGCTTGACGTAGTCTACGATCAATTGAAGCGTCTTGATGGCATCGTCGTTGCAAGGAACTGCGTAGTCAACGAGGCTCGGGTCGGCGTTGGTGTCGGCCAGGGCAATGATTGGTATACCAAGCTTGCGGGCTTCGCGGATGGCGTTCATGTCGCTCACGATGTCAATGACGAACATAGCGCCAGGACGGCCGCTCATGTTTTTGATGCCGCCGTAAATGCGGTTCATTTCGACAATTTCTTCCTGGAAGCGCTGCACCTCGAGCTTGTTGTACTTGTTTGCCAGCTCGCCAGAGGCCATTTTGGTCTCCAGGTCTTTCAGATGCTTCACGCGGGACTGGATAGTACCGACGTTGGTGAGCATACCGCCCAGCCAGCGCTCGGTCACGAAAGGCATGCCGGTTGCTTCAGCAGCTTCTTTGACGATGTCCTGAGCTTGGCGCTTGGTAGCAACGAACAATACTTGCTTGCCTTCGCCCGTTGTCTGAGCAATAAACGAGAGGGCTTTGTTCAGGCCGTCCACGGTTTTGGTCAGGTCGATGATGTGGCTGCCGGCACGCTTCGAGTGAATATACTGCGCCATGTTAGGGTGCCAACGGCTCGTTTTGTGCCCAAAATGTGCACCGGCTGCGAGCAAAGCCTTAATATCGACATCTACTGCCATATTGTTTTTGTCCTTTCTCTTGAGTTAGAGCGCCTTGGCCGTCCTACACGGATTGTGACAAGGAGGATTTTCCTCTAACCTGCTTAATAGATAACAGTGGTAATTATAACAGATGCCGAGATAGGTGTCTAGCTGCGCCCGTCTACAGAATTAAGGTCGACTTCAATCATGCGTCCCAGATTCATAAAATCGTAGACTGTCATTATATCGTCTTCTGCTGCTTGCTCGGCTGGTGCATGCCTGTCGTGCACTACTTCAGTTATGCGCTGTGGCGGCAAAAAAGGATCTTTAAAGATTACTGTGGTTGTTCGCGTGAGGGCGGCAGGAGGATTCGCTAGTTTTTCTAGGCCCTCTGCCAACCCAGGTACGTCCACATTCATATCCATGTCATATGACACCAGGTCCCCGTAATCACCATACGTATCTATGTCACTAACCAGATCCCGAACCGAGGCTTTGTCTGTCATGGCGACAAAAGTATATGCCCCTGTTTCAGGGTTGCGTTCGACAGATGCTTCGAGCAACTTTGGTTTATGATGGGCCTTAGCGAGGGCGGCAGCGGAAAAAGAATGCTCATAAGCGACATATCTATCCAGCAACTCATCAACGCCATTGGTTAATGCCCTGATATGGCGGGGCTCGGTTGGGCCGGTAAAATATGGACTGACACTTTCGGGGTCGCCTATTGCCATTAAATTAAATTGTTCAACTAATTCAGGTGAATTCCAAAGTCGTTCGGCCATAACTATCCTTCCTAGGAATGCCTCGGGCGATGCTCATCAATAACTTTCTGGTAAACTGCGGCGAATTGTTGACTTAGCTCGAGTAATGCTTTCTGCCCGCCCAGACCAATATCGCCATTCTTCAAGCCAGTGTCCGTCTTCAAGTATTCAGCAATGAGCCAATCTTCTTTGGCATCGTGATATTTCGGATCAATCTCCTTGGGCAATGATTCAGTGGCTTCATCACCGCCATTAAGCTGCATTTCGAGTCCTCGCAGGATAAAATGCTCTGCTGCTACCTGCTTGTTTAAAATCTCAGCTTCGGCGGCATCGGCGGCATCGTATGTAACTTTCTTTGAATAATCTTTTTCGAGATTGAACTGTCCAGTGGCCTCCTCGCCAGTTTCGAGATTCTTGCCCGTAATAATATACTCGGCATAGTTAGTGTATTCAGGATTTCTTCCATCCCGAAGATTGATGTGGACCCGGGGTGGCGTATACTCATTCTCCTCTTTATCACCTACGAAGCATTCCTCGCCAAAAGTAACATCAAAGAATTGATTCGCGCCTGGCACAATACCGAAATATTCGGCAGCAACCGGCGCGTGGTCAATAAAGTCTTGGGCTGCAACGACATCCAAAATAACGTAGGGCTGTTCATTAACAATCTTTACCTTTCGGCCGTCAACCGGGCGCGAGCCCAAATCTTCCACCGCATCCATATAATACAGCTCCTGCTGCGCGGCCGTCATGGCAACTACCTCGCCAAAACTAGCTGCAATCTCAGCAAATGTCTGCTCTGGCGAAGGCAGCCGTTCGGGTGATGCTGTTGGATCATTATTGGCACCAAGTGTCATATTAATATTTAAGCATAAAAACTATATTTTTGCAATAGGCTTATGCTCTCCTGTTGTGGCGTGGATCTGTGCTATTGTTGAGGCTATGAAGAGCGGCGCCGTTCAAAAACATACTCTCGTATTACCGATTGCATCAATTATTTCTAAGCGGCGGAGACCGAGCGTACACATTCTGGTTTCGGGCCGCCCCAATACAGTGTTTTTTGCGGGATTTGGCAACGAAGGCAGCTCGCTCGGGCGCGTATTGTCGCTTTTGAAAGCGCAGGGCATCGACGATATTGCCGTCGTCGGACCCATGCCCTACTGGCACATCCCGGCAGAGGAGTCAGACTTGCGCGCTCTGGGAATTACCGGTGTTGTCGCGGTAGCATCGTATCTCCGTGAACATTACGATATCCCGACTTTACATGTCGTCGCCGAATCTCAGACTGCCGGCGCATTGACGCATGCCGCATCCCAGCATCCGGATATTTTTAATGGCAATGTCGGCCTGCTACGTCCGCTCGGCCTTACCACAATGACGCGTAAGGAGTTTAAGGCTGGTCTGCGCGCTGGACTTTTCCATGCTGATCAGTTTTTTGACTGGAGGGCTTGGCCTGTGGGGGTCGTCGCAACGTGGCGCGTTCTGCAAGACCGGCTGCGCCACGGGGGTAAACAATTTGACCTGGGCATTTCTTGGGACAACCGAAAGGAACTAAAAAAACTATACGCCGTAAAACCGAAACAGATTCGAATATTTGCCGCCGCAGGCGATCGGCTATATTCGGTAGAAGCTATCCAGGCATCGCTCAAAGCAAGCGGAATTGCGACGAATGCCCTAGAGGTCATTCCCGGAATACATGCCTCACCCGCCACCCGCGCCGGTAGTCTGCAGGTTGCGCATACGATCCGTTGGTGTAAATCCGACGTTGCCGCCGCTTAAGCGATCCGGTATGATTTAGGCAGATATGGGAAAGCTTTTGCGCATCTACTGGTTCGCCTTGTCGGCGACCATTCTTATTTGGCTTTTTGTAGGATGGAAAATGGGCCTGACTGCACTCTGGCTAACTATTGTACTAACCCTTTTGGAAACAACTTTTAGCGCCGACAATGCCGTCGTGAACAGCAAAATTTTAATAACGATGTCGCCCTTTTGGCAGCGGCTCTTTATGACGGCCGGTATTTTTATCGCAGTGTTCGTGGTGCGATTTGCACTGCCGATGCTTATAGTTATGGCGACCGCAGGACTGGGCTTTAACGAAGTTATTAACCTGGCGATGAACCATCCGGCCGAATATGAGCATGAACTTCATAAAGCTGAACCAGTCATTAATGCATTCGGCGGTACATTCTTATTAATGATTGCGCTCAGTTATTTTATTGACTACCAGAAAAAGACGCATTGGTTGGGTTTTTTGGAGCGCTATCTAGGCAGACTCGGCCGGTTTGACAACCTTACGGTATTTTTGATGCTCCTTGCTTCGATTATGATCTACTTTACGATTGACCCGGCGCATCATGCGACCGTTTTGATTGCTTCCATTTCGGCAATGGCGCTGCATATCGGTCTGGAGCTTTTGAGTGCAGTAATGGGCAGCGAGGAAAAACATTTGGCCGCAAAACACAAGGTCGGCTTGGCGGCATTTGCCTCATTTATGTACCTGGAAGTTTTGGACGCCAGTTTCTCGCTGGACGGCGTAATTGGTGCATTTGCCATCACGAGCGATGTTATTATTATTATGGCGGGCCTAGGCGCCGGTGCGGTGTGGGTGCGGGCCATGACTATTCATTTGGTGCGCTCAAATACACTTCAGAAATACATCTTTTTGGAACACGGCGCCCACTGGGCGATCGGCTTTTTGGGAACTATCATGTTACTCAAGCTGTACCATATTGAACTGCCGGAATGGTTGATCGGCGGACTTGGCCTGATATGTATCGGAGCAGCTATTTGGTGGAGCAAACACCATGTTAAACCGCCAAAAGACGCGCATTTGCCAGTTCAGCCGTAGAACTCTTTACATTCTAATCAAAAACAGATACAATAACCTGGATTATGAAGAAAGACATTCACCCTACTAACTACCGCCCGGTCGTTTTCCAGGACTTGAACAATGGTTTCACGTTTCTGACTCGTTCGACCGTAGCAACAGACGACACTATTAAATTAGACGACGGCAAAGAATATCCGCTCGTCAAAGTGCATATCTCGAGCACTTCCCACCCATTCTTTACCGGCGAAGAGCGCATTGTGGACGTCGAAGGCCGGGTTGATAAATTTAAAGCCCGGCGCCAAGCCGCCGAAAAAGCCAAAGCCGAGCGAGCCGCCAAAGCTACCAAACCAAAAGCCAAGAAAGCCAAGGCTGAGGCTCAAAAACTGGGCGATAAGCAACAGGGTTAAGCGTGAAGCGCTAAGGGCAAAGCGATTTACCCTTTACCCTATCCCCTTTACCCTACACCCTTAACCCTATACCCTAGTACTCATGGATAAGCAGGAAGAAGATTTACGGGCGGAATACCTAAAACTGCAGGCTGAACTGCAGAATCCTGACGTATTTGGCCGTAGTGATTACCCCTCTTTGGCCAAGCGCCAAGGTGAACT
>JARIHD010000032.1 GCA_029288425.1 Candidatus Saccharimonadota bacterium | reverse complement strand
AGTGTCGACGGCGGTTTCGGTCCCATGAACCTGCGTACCTATGTCGCTGCAAGTACACACGACGAAGGCCGCGGCCGCGGTGATGACCAGCAGCAGGCTCCTGCTTCCCAAGATGGCCAGCAGGATGGTGACTTTACGCTCAACCAGGCGGCGGGAATTTTGAATATTCCGGCCGAAACGCTTAAAACGGATGTCAAGCAAAACATCCGCGGCGGTGCGGCGGTTCTGGCAAAGCAAGCGCGTGACCTGAATGGCGGTTCATTGCCAACAGACCTGGCCGGCTGGTATTCGGCAATAGCCAAATTTGGCGGCAGTAAAGACACCAAGACGGCGGCGATGTTTGCCGATGATGTATTTCAAACGCTTCAAAAGGGCGTAGATGAAACCACAATGGCGGGTCAAACGTTGTCGGTCAAAGCTGTTCCTGGATTGCAAGCGCCTGACCGGAGCAAAATTAAATCGCTGGGGTTGCATGACAACGGTTTTGCATCCCGTTCGTCTGATGGTTCAGAATGTCCACGCAATCTGAACTGTCGGTTCGTATCCGCCGGCTATGCCGGGAATTCGGCTGATAAAACGGATTATGGCAATTATGACCATTCCAACCGCCCCAAGGACATGAAGATCAAATATATCGTAATCCATGATACCGAAGGGTCATACACGAGCGCTATTTCGCATTTCCAAGATACAAAATCATATGTGAGTGCGCACTACATCTTGCGCTCATCTGACGGAGCGGTGACGCAGATGGTTTCGACCAAAGACACCGCATGGCACGCGGGTGACTGGTGGGTTAACATGCACTCCATCGGTATTGAACACGAAGGCAAGGCAGCGCAGGGCGCAACGTGGTACACCGAGGCCATGTACCGCGCATCGGCCGACCTCGTTCGCTATTTGGCCAAAAAATATGACATCCCGCTGGACCGCGACCATATCATCGGTCACGATAATGTGCCGGGGCTGACCGACGTAAAGGCGAGAGTTATGCATTGGGATCCGGGCCCGTACTGGGACTGGAACCACTATATGGATCTGGTGCAGCAAAAACCCGCCGGTACGAACGCCCGCACGAAGCAGGTCACAAACGGCAATGTTGTAACTATAAACCCAGACCTTTCCCAAAACGCGCAGACTGTTCGCGTCTGTGATAGCTTCGGGGAAAACTGCGTAGCACAGAGGGCGCCGTCCAATTTTGTGTACTTGCGCACCGCGCCATGGGGGAATGCGGCTCTCATTACCGATAGATTGGTTCACCCCGAAGGCGAGCCTGGCACAATCAATATAAATGACTGGTCGGCAAAGGCCGCCACTGGCCAGCAATATGCCCTCGTCGAAAAACAAGGTGACTGGACGGCCATTTGGCATAACGGTCAAAAGGCTTGGTTTTATAATCCGGCCAGTAAGCCCACCGCAAGCATAACCAAAGGCAGGACCGTAACGCTTAAACCTGGTCTGGATGATGTGTGCGTTTATGGTGGTGCTTACCCGGAAATGAGCGTTTATCCGCCGGAAGTTAATGCGCCACAACAACCGATACTTTCGTACGTCTTAAGGGCCGGACAGAAATATGTGAGCGACGGCGTTGTGCCGACGGACTATTTCTATGACTGGACGGTAGATTCGAGCGCGCCCTACGACCATGTGATTTTCCGTGGCAATGACAAATTCATCAAGATCTGGTACAACCAGCGCACGATGTTTGTGCGGGCAAGTGACGTTATCGTTGATTAATCGGTAACTGTTTCGACTCCGTTAGACCGGCCTCTTTTTTGGGGCCGGTCTTTGTTTTTGCGCCGCTACTAACCTTTGCTACAGTATGGGTGATGAATAAAAATCGCCGCCGCCGTTTGATCGCCGCCGTTCTTGTTTCGTTTTTTGCACTGGGCGGGGTGTTTATCGGGACATTGCGGCAGGAAAATCCGCCCGCTTCTGAGGCACCGAAAACGCAGCAGACCGCTTCATCTTCGGCCTTGGATTCACTTAACAGGCTAAGCGTAAAAGGCCGTGCCGCCAAAACGGGTTATACACGTGCGCAATTCGGTGACGGCTGGCGGGATCTGGGCGCATGCGACGTGCGCAACTATATCTTGGCCCGTGACATGCATGATGAGGTATTGCGCTCCGCTACGGACTGCACTGTTATGGAAGGAACGCTCGAAGACCCGTATACCGGCAAAACGATTGCCTTTGTGCGCGGCGCCGACACCAGTGATGACGTTCAGATCGATCATGTAGTGGCACTGTCCGACGCTTGGCAAAAAGGTGCGCAGCAACTAGATTTCGAAAAACGCCTGGCTCTGGCGAACGATCCACTTAACCTGCTGGCCGTCGACGGCAAGACGAATAATGCAAAAGGCGACAGCGACGCGGCTACGTGGCTGCCGCCCAACAGAGCATATCGTTGCCGCTACGTGGCGCGGCAAATAGCCGTCAAAATCAAATATCAATTATGGGTGACAACCGGCGAGCATGATGCAATGGCCCGCGTTTTATCTGATTGTCCAGGCCAGACGCTGCCCGTCGAAACATTGCTCTAACCCAGTCTGGTTTTTTAGGACGAGTCCGTGTAATAATGCGCCGCCATGAGGCTTTCGTTGTCGAAAAAAATGCATGCGAGCTGGCATATAGCCTGGGCCGCGGCTGGAGTGTTGATCGGGATTGGGACTTTGGACCATCTACCCATGCGCTGGCCGGAGATCTTCCTTATGTCGGCCACGGGCACGTTGGTTTTTGCATGTTGGAAGGGCTGGCGATGGATCTCGATGGTCGCCTTTTTGGCAGGAGCTATAGCAGGAGTGAGCAGGGCGGAATTGGTTCGATCAATGAGCGAACCAATGGCCGCATACATTGGTCGGACGGTGCAGGTACGGGCCGTCGTGGCCGAGGATCCTTCGTTTGGCAAGCGCGGTGACCAGCAGGTGCATATCAGGGCGGAGCAAATTGGCGCAACGGGAGTTGATGCATCATTGTGGGCGAATGTTCCGGGCAAAGCCGATATCAGGCGGGGTGATCACCTCATTCTGGAGGGTCTTCTTGGGGATGGATTCGGGACGTTTTTCGCCAGCATGCCCCAGGCAAATGTAATAAAGATTATGAGGCCGCACCCGGGCGATATTGGCGTCGTTATTCGTGATTGGTTTACGGCTGGTATCCGGCGGGCAATTGGTGATCCGGAAGCTGCTTTGGGCATCGGTTATTTGACGGGTCAGCAGACGGCGCTGCCGCCGGAGCTCGATGATCAATTGCGTGCAGTAGGACTCACGCATGCCGTAGTGGCGAGCGGATATAATCTGACGATTTTGGTAGGGTTCGCGCGCAGTATCTTTCTGGGGATTTCCAAGTACCTTTCGGCGGTATTCGCGATTGGAATGGTGGCGCTCTTTATGGCGATTACCGGCCTCAGTCCGTCGATGACGCGAGCCGGCCTCGTGGCTGGAATCGGTCTCGTGGTCTGGTACTATGGGCGGTCGATTCACCCCGTGGTTTTACTGTTGTTCACCGCTGCAGCAACAGCTTTATACCAACCTTCGTATGTCTGGGGTGACCTTGGCTGGTATTTGTCGTTTACGGCTTTCTCGGGTGTTATTGTGCTGGCGCCGCTGATCAAGAAGTATTTTTGGGGAGACGAATCACCAGGAGGTTTTTGGAACATCATAGTTGAAACGCTTTCCGCGCAGATTGCAACGTTGCCGATCATTATATATTCATTTGGCGTGGTAGCAGCGTATGCCTTGCCAGCAAATGTTTTAATAGTGCCGTTCGTGCCGCTGGCGATGTTACTTGTTTTTGTTGCCGGTGTGGTGGGGCTGGCACTCCCTGTATTGGCCAGTGTGGCCGGGGTGCCGGCAGAGATGCTGCTATCTTATATGAACTGGGTGGTCCAATACATTGCGGGGTTGCCGGGTGCACAGATAGAGCTTCAGTATTCCGTGACATGGCTTTGGGCGAGCTATATAACACTGCTGGGACTTATGATTTTGCTGTGGCGCATAACGAATTATAATTTTCGAGTGGAAAATCCTTGACAGTCGGGACGAGCCCAACTTAGTATCCGGGCATGAAAAAATATTTGAGTGTTTTGATGGTTGTGGTATTGGGAATTATGAGCTTGACGGCAACGGTAGGGGCAGCCGAGTTGCCGGCACTCCCGCCGCTCATGATTAGTGAGTTGCAGTTGAGCGGACTGAACGCTAACGGCGCAACCGACGGCCAACAAGAATTCGTGGAACTATACAATCCGGGTACTGGGCGCTTGGACGTTGCTGGTTGGAGATTAGAATATTTGAGCGCTGCACACACTGGCGTGGGAGCGCCAACACGCGTCCTGGCTGAAATAAATGGTGTGGTCGATCCATTTAGTTTTGTTTTGATGGGACCGGCCGGACTGGCTGATGCCGATGCAAGCTGGAGCCCGCCTTCCTCAGCGTCGGGTCAACTGGCGCAGGGCGGTGGCCATGTGCGGCTTGTAGATGCGTCGGGTAAGGTGGTGGATCTAGTTGGTTGGGGGAGCGGTAGTGTGATCGGGGATTGGACTAAGGTTGCCGGTATTCCTGCGGGCCAATCGGCGCAGCGCGTATTGCCCCATAATGATGGTTTGGCCGGAGCAGCCGAGTACAGAGTTTCGCCCGAAATATCCCCAACCGGAGGCGGGCTGGTTATTGAACCACACCTTGTTCACGATTGCAGTCTCAGGCTTTCTGAAATTATGCCCAATCCTGCAGGTGCTGACTCCGGACATGAATATATAGAGCTCTACAATCCTACGGAAGCGCCGCAACCTTTGGCCGATTGTGCGCTACGAATTGGTGATGCGGCTGATGTTATTGATTTGCCTGACCTCATGGTCATGCCACATGGCTATATTACTGTTGGCGACGACGTTGGCTTTAGCCTATCGAATGTATCTGGGGCAATCGTCTGGTTGCTGGGCGGATCGTTCCAGCAAAGCGTCCGGTATGCTGACGCTCTGCAAGACGACCAGGTATGGTGGTTGCAGAACGGGGTGTGGGCGATGAGCCGGACGGGCACACCTGGTGCGGCAAATGAACTGCAGCCAGAAAAGACGCCGCCTACCGTCTTGGCTGCAGTTCATTTGCCGGATGATTGCCCTGTAGGCAAAGAAAGAAATGTAGAGACAGGGCGCTGCCGCAATATACCGGCTGTATCGACGACGGAGCCATGCGGGTCGGACCAGGTGCGTAATGGCGAAACCGGGCGCTGCCGTGCGATAACAGCTACAGGGACAATTGTGCCCACCGCCTGCAAACCCGGGCAAGAACGCAATCCGGTAACAAACAGGTGCCGCAACATCATCACTACTTCTGCTGCTCCAAAACCCTGCCCCGAAGGTCAAGTGCGTAATACCGAAACGAATCGTTGCCGTAAACAAGGTGCCGCATCCGTTGCGCTTGCCAAGGTAGAGGACGTGTCCTCGGGAGGGCAGGCAGGTATTCGGTGGGGTGTAGTAAGCGTTGCGTTCGCGGGCTTGGTTGGTTATGCGCTCTATGAATGGCGGCAGGAGGTGATTAATATCCTGCAACGGCATCAATCAAAGGTGTCAAAACGTCGTCTCCACTGGAAATTTTGGCAGGAAAGAGGTACTATTACCAATAAATGAACCCGACACTTGAGCAGCTGGCTCGTTATATTGCGCAGGAGTTGGATCGAGGTATTCCCGAGTCGACTATTCGTACTGCACTACTTCAGCGGGGCTGGACCGCCGACTGGGTTGATGCTGCCTTTCGTCTGGCTAGGCAGCAGTCTGCCCCGCTCCAGCAGCAATCGATGGCTCCTCGGTTCCCGGAAACGGCCACTGCCCTGCCACAGCCACAGGCTCGCCCTACACAAACCTGGGTGCCGCCAACGCAGCCGGTGCAACCGCGAGTGGCACCCCCGACACGCGATATCGCGGAAGGGCCGGCCCCCAATAAGATGCGGGCATACATCATCTTGGCTGTCATCTTGATACTTTTTGTTGCTATTGGTGTTGGGGCGTACCTGGTGGTCAACGGACTAAATAAAGCCGAGATGGCCCGGCAGCAGCGTGATGTCATTCGCAAAGAACATCTCTCCTTGCTCTTGAATGACCTTTCTGATTACTATGTTGCCCACAATTCGTATCCTACCCGCGATCAGCTCAATGATACCGCATTCCTAGAAAAGAATGGATTTGATGCTAAGGCCATGCAGGACCCCTCATGGTCACCCACGGATCCTTGTACCAAAAATGACCATCCGCAGTTTTCCAGCACGGCCGCATTTCATTGCTATGCCTACGAACCCACGACCAGCGAAGAGGCTATCTGTGATCTGGAAGCGCATCCATGTTCGCGCATGAAGCTAACTATGATTCTGGAGAAACAAAAACAACCGAACGTCGTCATCTTTGACCAAAACAGCGAAATTGATCCATAATAAGGAGATGAACTATTTTGCTGATCTGGCCGCAGTCGAAGCGGCGCTTGAACCTTTTTGGCCCAGCAAGTTAGTCAAACGCCGCGCCTATACCCTGGACCACGTACAGGCTTTTATGGATTTTTTAGGAAATCCCCAGAATAAGATTCCGGCTATTCACATTGCAGGCACCTCTGGCAAAACGTCTACGGCTTACTACACTGCGTCACTGCTTGAGGGGGCGGGCATGCGGACCGGCCTCTTGATATCTCCGCATCTTGAACGCCTGAATGAGCGCGTCCAGATCGGTCTTGTCCCCTTGGCGGAGCGTCAATTTTGCGACGAATTTGCGCTATTTATGGAGCAGGCGAAAAAGAGCGGCATCGAGCTGACATATGCCGAACTGCTCTATGCCTTTGGCTACTGGGAATTTGTTCGCCAGGGCGTCGATTGCATGGTGATTGAAACGGGACTGGGCGGTACACTCGATGCAACAAATGTCATCAGCCGACCGGATAAAATATGCGTTATTACCGATATCGGTTTTGACCATGTAAATGTCCTGGGTACGACGCTGACCGAAATCGCAGGCAATAAAGCGGGTATTATCGGCCATGCAAACGCGGTGTTCTGTTACTGGCAAGGTCCGGAAGTTATGGCGGTTTTTGAGGCAGCAGGTAAACAAAAGCACGCTGATCTGCATATACTTACTGCAGTGCCTGACGGGATGGATTTTTTGCCTCTTTTTCAGCGCCGCAATTTTGGCCTTGCTGCCGAGACGGTCAATTTTGCCCTAAAACGCCAGGGAAAGGAGCCGCTCAGTAAAGCGGCTCGAGAAGTAGCTGCCGGCGTGCATATTCCTGCCCGCATGGAAATCAGATACGTCGGCGAAAGAATGGTTATTTTGGACAGTGCCCATAACGCACAAAAGATGCACACGCTCGCCCAAAGTATTGCGGCTCGTTTTCCAGACCAAAAACTTGCCGTGCTGGTAGCCTTTAGTATGAGCGGCGGCCGGCAGATTAAGGACTTGCTTGCCGAACTAAAGCCTTTGACCGAACACTGTATTGCCACTGTGCCGCCCGCCGAAAACAAACATGGCTGGCACGAGCCATCTGAAATTGTCACTGCCGCTCACGATGCCGGCATCGCATCAGTCGAAGTGATTCCCGATTATAAGAAAGCATTCGCCAGCCTTATGTCACGGCGCGAACCGATGCTTTTGGCGGCCGGATCAATTTATCTGCATCAATACCTGCGCCCACTCACAACACCGGAACCGACAATATAGTATCCGGTTGCCAGGCCAGTTATAATTAGTATAGTGAACGTGTTAGAAGGGCCACTGGTTTTTGTCGATATCGAGACAAACGGACTCAGCCATATAAAAGGGCGGGTTATTGAAGTTGCTGCCATCCGTGTGGAAGACGGACAAATAACAGATAGTATCGACCAACTCATAGATCCCGAAACGGAATTACCGGCGTTCATTACCGGCCTCACGGGCATTACGGGGGCCGACCTAAAAGATGCTCCCCTCTTCAACGCAATCGCCGACAAACTCTATGGACTCATCGACGGTGCAGTATTTGTAGCCCACAATGTTCGTTTTGATTATGCGTTTCTAAAACAAGAATTCAAACGGCTGGGCCGCGAATTTCGGCCAAAACAGCTCTGCACCATGCGCTTGTCACGCACGCTGTATCCACAAGAACGCAGCCACAAACTGCAAAGCCTCATCACGCGTTACGGTTTCGAAGTCCACCGTCGCCACCGGGCGTATGATGACGCCGCCGTACTCTGGGATTTCATTAAACATACGCAGCAACATTTTGATCCCGAAACCCTGCAGGCAGCCCTTGCAAAACAACTCAGGCAGCCGTCCCTACCAAAGGGCCTTGCCCCCGAAATTCTGGCCGGCCTACCCGACACGCCCGGCGTTTATGTCTTCGAAGACGATAAAGGCTATCCCCTGTATGTTGGCAAGAGTGTGC
The DNA here is from genome assembly GCA_029288425.1 of Candidatus Saccharimonadota bacterium. Lineage (GTDB taxonomy): Bacteria > Patescibacteriota > Saccharimonadia > Saccharimonadales > UBA4665 > JARIHD01. The sequence continues at coordinate 19,538 of JARIHD010000032.1, read as the reverse complement.
ATATAAAACAGCGTGTAATGTCGCATTTTACCAGCGACCACGAACACGTCAGTGAGTTCAAGATAGCGCAGCACATTCACAATATCCGCGTGCACGAAACGGCGGGCGAATTGAGCGCGCTCCTTCTTGAATCACGTCTCGTCAAAGAGCTTCAGCCGCTATACAACAAACAACTTCGCCGTACTCAGAAACTTCTGGTCGCCAAAACGCAGCCAAATGACAATGGCTATCTGCAGGTGGTCCTGGAAGAAGCCGACGAAATAGACCCTGCGGGCGACAGTATACTAGGAGTGTACGCCACCAGGGGCAAAGCCCGCAGCGCAATCGAACGCCTGGTAAAAGATTTTATGCTATGCCCCAAACTTACAGGCGCCGAAAAGGGCAAGGGGCCGTGTTTTATGCGTCAACTACACAAATGCCTGGGCGCCTGTGCCGGCAAAGAACCCGTAAGCGTCTATAACCAGCGCCTCCTGGAGGCCTTCGCCCGGAAGCGAATCCAGGATTGGCCATTTTCTTCGCCCATTATTATTACCGAAGGCGATGCCACGGATGCCCGGACTGGCATCATCGTTGATCAATGGCGTGTCATCGGCCACCTGCAACAGGAGCCCTACTGCGAGCCAACGTTTACGGTACAACAGGGGTCGTTCGACATGGATTCATACAAGATCCTGCAAGCTCATTTGGCCGCACATGGCAACGCACTCAACTTCAGGCCGATCAGCCACGAACAATTACAAACTCTTTTGACCACATAATTTTTCGACCCGCAGTAAGCATAATAATAGGTTTATCCCTGGGAGTATGCTACTATACCCGAGTTACAGCCTTGCTGCTCTGTACGTTTAATAGTTAAAGATAAAATGTTCGTTTGAGGAGCAGCTAGCTGGTGTCTTACTGCCCAGGACCTCTCTCGTGCGATATAAGGAAAAATATAGTGACAAACCTGTTTGTACGGTCCCTATCCTATAGTACCACCGACGACAGCCTGCGCGACTTGTTCGCCACTGTTGGTACAGTAGTTTCAGCAAAAGTAATTATGGACCGCGACACCAACCGCTCCAAGGGCTTTGGTTTTGTAGAAATGGGCAGCGATGAAGAAGCCCGTGCTGCAATTGCACAGCTTGACGGTAAAGAACTTGATGGCCGCACCATTATTGTTGCCGAAGCTCGTCCCCGCGAAGAGCGTCCCGCTTTTCGTAACTAGTCAGTTATCTGACTAATACATTTCATCGTGTTTCTCACTGAGAAACCGTGTCCACTGCCGCAGAAGTCGAAGTGCCGATTTCAGCGGCAGTTCTATTGCTATATCCAAAAAGTAGGCGACGGCGTTAATTTTGGCATATTTGCTGGACAGCCACTGACCGACCAAAATAAACGGCAGGTAAAAGAATTCACGCACGGTAGAAAGTAGCCGTGCGGTCTGTGTCATGATTTCGAGCTCGCGGATCATACTGGATAAGCGGAAGCCCAAGAAGCTGGCGGTGGATAAGAATGTAAAGAAGATGACCATCTGCACGACGTTAAAGTGCATCAGCATCAGCACATATACTGTTATGGCGAATGGAATCAAAAACAATACACTGTACAGAATTTTGGAAGCCAGTGGTACGGCACGGCCGGCGTCACGAAGCGGCGGAATGGCCAACTCTTCATGGGTGTATAAAATCTTGTCTATATAGTCGCGCAGTGCAAAAGCATTCGCCTGCGATGGAACTTTGAGGCCCAGCCGCAATGTAGCCATATAGAGGGGCGGGAAAAGCAGGTTGATAATAAGCGGAATCATGGCAATTTCCCCCATTATCAAAATGTCGTACGGTACTTCGATGCCAACGCCGATAATAATCTTGGTGATAAAAATAAAGATAATACTTTTGATAATGCCTTTGTTTAGACGACGGCCAACCAATTTGTATTCAGCAGAAACCTGCCGGTCATAGGCATCCAAAAACGCATCACGGTCGGCGAGCAGCTCGGGCAGATTGGCGCTGCTTTCGGTCATGCTCTTGAGGATACGCAGTGGTGCGCCATATTTGTTGACGGCGCGGCGGAGGCGTGCAGTCAGGTCGGAAGTGTGCAGGCTATCGACGCTGCGGTTGAATTCTATAAATGCCTGGATGTCATCGGGTGTTTGCTGATACATGCGCATCAGGTCAAAACGTACCACGGCATTGTCAGATTTCAGTAGTGCCTGGTGCACCGCAATATACAATGACAACTCGTACGAAACCTCTTCTTTAAGTGCGGCCAGGAGTGTTTCGCGTGGAAAGATTTCCAGGTAATGCTGATAGGCGACATAGGCTATGGCATTGTGATGGGTGTGCGGATTTAAAATGCCCTCGACTTCAACCGACAGAAGCGAAAGGGTCCATTCACTGGCATCTTTGCCGCTAACTCCGGCTTGGCGTAGGCGCGAAAAGGTCCGCGAATACGACTCAGATAGTGTGGATATGCTGTGTGCCGTATGCTTACTAAACGAGCCGCCTTGCAGATATCCGGCCTGGGTGAGTTCTACGATAAGCTCTTCGCCGATGTTGCTCGCAACCCCGCCAAATGCAAAACTACGTTTATAAAATCGACGGATGGCGCGCTGCAACAACAGATGTTCCTCGGTGTATTCAGCGGCATTGCGCAACTGTTCATATGCCGTAGAGAGGCGTTTGCCCGTTCCCGGCACTTGAATAATCTCGCCGCTGCCATTGCGCGCCCGCACGCCTTCGTCATGGACCTGTGCGGCCCTGAGCTGCTGCACTAACAAATCGAGCAATGAGGAATTTGGTTGAGCTGTCATAGCGAATTAGTTTTAGTATAAAGGGATAGATAGTATTTTTCCACCTTTGGTAGTGATGTTAGATGCCGAAAAAGGTTTCAAGGGTGGCTTCCGTGATGGCGCCGAATACCTGTGATCCTTTGGAATAATCATAGGTGCCGGTCAGCGATTTGGAAAAGATGACCAGTACATAGGATCGGTCGCCCTTTTGAATGATTGCGGCGTCATGCAGGCGGTCTGCCAGGTAGCCACCTTTGTGATATACGTTTATGCCTTTTGGAACAGCTTTGACGATAAAGCCTTGCATGTCGGCGTCTTTCATGAGCGATAACAGCAGATCGCTGTGCTGCTGATCCAGTAATTTTTGTTCGGCAAATTTGGTCAGCAGCTTGGCGATGTCGTCGACGATCAGTGTGTTCTGCTCGGCGACGTACGATTCCAGGCCCAGCATGTGCGCGTAGCGGCTTAATTCTGGTTTGCCCAGTGTGGTATTTAGCTGGGCCCAGGCTTCGTTGTCGCTGTCGACTATCATTGAGGTCATAAGGTCCCGAATGGTCTTGCTGCCGTCCAGGCGGTCATTCAAGTCGAACTGGCCCATCTCTATTTTATTGAGCAGGGCAGTAGCGGTGATGAGTTTGCTGATGCTGGCGCCCTCAAAGCGCGCGGTTTCGCCGTAGCGATAGGTTTGGTGGGTCTGTAAATCGACGATGCATACACCGATATCCAGACGTGGATTGTCATCGATCACTTTGCGGATGTCGGTGTCCAGTCCGGCACGGTCAATTTTATAGATCCCCTGAAAGTTATCTGGATCCCGAGACTGGACCGTGGCGCGCGCACTGCTAGCCGAAGACGAATGATTCCCTTGGTACCACACAAAAAACATCGCCATTACCGCGGCAACACAGCAAAAAATTAAATGGCGACTAAATTTGCCCATGCTTTAACCATATCATTTTCATACTGTGTTTTTGCTGAGAGACGACGCAATGGTGAGTGTCGGGTTTTACACAGCAAGCTCTCAGCTATCTGTCGTACAGTAATAGGGATGAAAATATTGCTTATCGAAGATGATCACAAAATTGCAACTGCGCTGCGTCAGGGCCTGGAAATGCAGTCATTTGACGTGGACGTAGAATATGACACTGAAGATGGTCTGGCCGCGGCCTTGAGCCAAAGCCACGATCTTATTATTTTGGACCGAACCTTGCCTGGTAAAATGGACGGTGTTGAGATCTGCCGGCGTATTCGTGACGAGCGTATTCATACGCCCATCCTACTGCTAACCGCAAAGGACGATGTACGCGACCGCACTGAAGGATTAAATGCCGGGGCTGACGATTATTTGGCCAAACCGTTTGCTTTCGAGGAATTGATGGCCCGTATCCGCACGCTGCTACGCCGTCCAGAAGATTTAGACCTGGAACTGAAGTACGGCGACTTGATGCTCAATCCTGCGACGTACGAAGTGCGCCGTGCCGGACAATTAATACCTTTGTCCCGCCGCGAATTTGCACTGCTCGAATATTTGCTGCGCAATTCCGGCCGCCTGCTAACCAAAGACACGATCATCCGTCATGTGTGGAATTTTGACGCCGATGTTTTGCCGAATACCGTCGAAGTATATGTGGGTTATTTACGCGGCAAAGTAGATAAGCCATTTAAGGGCGAACCCCTTATAAACACCGTCCGCGGTTATGGCTACCGCCTGGGCGTCTCGCAATAGAACGGGCACAAAAAAGAACTAGAAAACCACTGGGCGTACGAGCCCAGTGAGACAAGTTAGGTCATTTGGCGGTCGTGCGAGTGGTTTTCTAGTTCTTTTTTGTGCCCACTAATTCATGGCGTAACGTTCGAGAGCAGCTTTGCGGGCGACGGCGTGGTCGACGATAGGGCGCGGATAATGACGGCCGATCACGCAGCCGCTTTTTACTTGGTCGCAATCGGACATGCGCCACGGTTCGGCCAGATATTTGTCGCTCACCTCGGCTAGTTCAGGTACATACCGCCGGATATATACGCCGTCTGGATCATAGGTTTTGGCCTGCGAAGATGGATTGTATAAACGCCTGAAAACAGGGGCGGGATCGACTCCTACGCTCGCAATCCATTGCCAGTTGCCGTTATTGTTGGCGGTGTCGCCGTCGCATAACCACTGTAAAAAGTGCGCTTCGCCATGCCGCCAGTCTAAACCTAGATCTTTGGTCAAAAACGATCCCACGATCAGGCGTGCACGGTTATGCATCCAGCCTTCCAAACGCAATTGGCGCATGGCTGCATCGACAATTGGATAGCCGGTACGGCCTTCCTTCCAAGCATTCAACAGCTCCTGGTCATCATTCCAGGAAAGATCGCGGAACCGTTCCTGGAATTCGTGTTTCAGGTTGTGCGGAAAGTGCCACAAAATGTAATGATAAAAATCGCGCCAGGCCAGCTGTCGGTGAAAAGCATCGGGACCGTCACCAGGCGGCAGGACCGCTTCGATCTCGCGCACTGAAATACAGCCGAAATGCAAATAAGGGCTTAAACGCGAAGTAGCATCTGCTCCAAGGTCATTGTGGTCTTTGTGGTAGTCGAGCAGGCCGTGCTGCAAAAAATACTGTAGCCGCTGCCGTCCTGCACGCTCACCGCCCTTCGCCGCATATACAGACAGTTGTTTTTTGTTAGTGATTGTTTCGATTTTCGGCAGATCACCGGTGCTTATATTTTTCGGTACTGCAATGTGCCTCGGTGCCTTGACGGCTGGGCGGCGATCAGTCAGTAACCAGCGCTTCCAAAACGGCGTAAAGACCTTCCAGGGCTGTCCGTTTGATGTCATGACCTTTTCGGGATGGTCGAGTGCCAACCGCCCCGGGAAAGCCACCAAATCTATACCATTCTTTACGAGTTCCATGCTGACCTTTTTGTCACGCTCACGGGCGAAGGGCGTGTAGTCGGCACTGCAGTACACTTTGGTTGCTCCGGTTTCCTTGGCTAATTTTATGAGTTCCTCCGCTGGTTTACCGTGCCGGATGAATAGTTCTCCGCCCCGCCGCTGCAGGCTCAGCCGCAAATCCTCCAGCGATTCAATGAGGAACCGATTGCGATTGGAAGACGACCGCTCTCCTTTTAAAAGCTCGTTATCGAGTATAAAAACTGGTACTATTTGGTCCGCGTCGGCCACTCCGGCAGCAAGCATCGGCAAATCATGCACACGCAAATCATTGCGGAACCACACAATCAGTGTCATGGGGCCAAGTATACGCAAAGTTAAGTAGGGTCAACAGTGATTTTATTCACGGTAAGTTGGTTTAATAATTCGTAGTGGCGTTCGTAGAGCGTTCAATCTTTTTAAGGACTTTAGGGAGGTCGATGCCTTTGCCCAGAACCGGTTTCCAGAGGTCGCCGGTGAAATGCAGGCGCATCAGCGCGTTTTTGATAGTAAAGTCGGTGGGTTCCAGACCGGGTTTCACTTCGTCCCAGTGCAGGGGCATCGAAACGGTAGCGTCAGGTGTGGGGCGTACCGAGTATGGTGCGGCAAGCGTTTGACCTTCGCGGTTTTGCAGGAAATCCAGATAGATTTTGTGGGGGCGTTTTTCGGGCATGCGTTCGACGCTGGTAATTTTTGGCTGTCGTTTGTTTACTTCCAGGGCGACCAGATGTGCCAGGTTTTTGGCTTGTTCGGCAGTATATTTTGCGCCGAGCGGGATAAAAATATGGATGCCTGTTTTACCGGAAGTTTTGGGGTAACAATCGATGCCCCACTGATCACAGACATCTTTTACTTCGCGGGCCACCGTGATAACTTCTTTAAAACCAATGCCTTCCGGGTCAAGGTCGATCACCGCCCAATCAGGTTTGTCCTGATGTTGGATGCGTGAGTTCCAGGGATTAATCTCGATCGTGCCCAGCTGCACCATGTACAAAAGTGTGTCGAGCTTGCCGCCCACAATCCAATGTAAATCGCCCTTGTTAGAATCCGAGTAAATGTCGGCCGCCGGTACCCAATCGGGCAAATGCTCATTATTTTTCTGGAAAAATTTGAAACCGGTAATGCCGTCGGGCTGACGCAGCATGGAATGGGCGCGGTCTTTGAGGTAGGGCAGGATATAATCGGCGATTGACTTGTAATATTCAACCAGGTCACCTTTGGTGTATTTGTGTTTGGGAAAGAATACCTTATCCAGGTGGGTGAGTTCGAGGCCGGTTGAACGGGATGAATGTTCTTTGGGTTTGTCCCTTTTTTCGGACTGTGGCATACCTGCTTTCTCCTTCCCAGGGCTATGGCCCGGCTTTACGGCGTTTTTAGGTGCGGCTGCTTTGGCTTTTTCGCGGCGTACATTGAATGGTTTTTTGTCTGGACGCAGACCCTCGAATTGGGGTTGGCGCATGTAGCCTTCACTGGTCCATTCGGCAAAACTCATTTCACATACTAGTTCGGGGCGGACCCAATGTACGGGTGCGTTCGGTTTTGGTTCGACAACAAAAGGTGAGGTCCGGCGTTCAATGCGCTCCAGACGTGTGCGCAAATCTTGGCGCAATTTGTCGGGAATGCCGCCGCCGGAATGACCGACGTATATAAACTCGCCTTTGTCATAGACGCCGACGATCAGCGAGCCCAAATATTGGCGCGTGCCGCGCGGTTCGGTAAAACCGCCAATCACGACTTCTTGGCGCAGGTGCGTTTTTGCCTTTAACCAGGTTTCGCCGCGCTGGTTTTCGCGGTATTCGCTGTCGGCTTTCTTGGCCACCACGCCTTCCAGGCCTCGTTCCTGCATTTTATTAAAAAGAGGAATGCCCTTGTCTTCGACGTGGTCGCTGTAGCGAATGAGTTCGCTGCCATGCACAGCGGACTTCAGGAGTTTTTTGCGCTCCAGAAGCGGCATAGTGCGCACGTCATGACCGTTATACCAAAGAATATCAAAAACGTAATAATGCAGCGCGCCGCCATGGTCCCGCCGCCAGTTTTGTAGCAGTTCAAAATGGGGGCGGCCCTCACCGTCGGTGACAACAATTTCGCCGTCCAAAATAGCGTCGTGTTTCAAGCTGCGTACCGCTTCGGCAACCGGTGGGTATGCATCGATGAACGAATTACCGGTGCGCGAATATAAGTCAACGTCGCTGCCGTGTTTGGCGGCAATGGCGCGATAGCCGTCCCATTTCATTTCGAAAATCCAACCCTGCTTGTTGAAGGGCTCATCAATAAGTGTGCAGAGCATGGGATGGACTGGCCATGGTTTTTTAACCTTTGGGTACAATTCGAGGTCGGGGTGGATCGGGTGGTCGCCAATATCGTCGACGCGTTTGCCGCTTTTTACTGACTGATCTTCGTCGGTGATGTCGGTGCTTTCCGACGCGTATTTGTCACCCTTTTTGACCAGCAGCCAGGCCTTTTCGTCGGCTTGGTCACCGTGCATTTTGAGCAAAGCGAATTCACCTTTGAGTTTTTTGCCGTGCATTATAAAAGTCAGATGGCCTTTTTTTAGTTCGGCACGTAATGTTTTTTCGGCGTCGTGTGTTTCCGTTCGGGGTTCGTACGTGCCTTCGTCCCAAATGATAACAGTGCCCGCACCATAGTTGCCCTCGGGAATCTCGCCTTCGAATGTGCGGTATTCAAAAGGATGATCTTCGACCTGCATGGCCAAATGACGATCATGAGGATTTAGCGACGGACCTTTTGGTACCGCCCAGCTTTTCAGCACGCCGTCCAGTTCCAGGCGAAAATCGTAGTGCAAACGCGACGCGTGATGTTCTTGCACTACAAAGCGCAGCTTTTTGCCGCTTCCCCTCCCTTCGCGGCCTTTTGGCTCGGGTGTTGCATTAAAGTTTCGTTTGCGGAAGTATTTGCCTAGACCCACCAACCAACCTCCGTTATTTATCTTCTTTTAGGCTGGCTTTCAGTGCCGCCATCAGGTCTTTGGCATGGGTGTGTTCCGGCTCTTTGGCAGATTTGGCGGTGACTTTCTTGCCTTTTGTTTTGGCTTTGATCAGCTCTTCCAGCTCTTCCGTGTAGGTGTCGCGGTAGTCTTCGGGAATAAAATGACCGGTTTGCTGGTCGATCAGTTTGAGCGCCATTTTTAGTTCGTCTTTTGTCACGTCCTTATCCGAAGGGAATTTGAGTTCGGTTGCTTCGCGCAGGTCGGTGGGGTAGCGCATTTGGTTTAACACCAGGGCTTTGCCCACGGGTTTGATGACGCCCAAGTGTTCACGCTCATGCAAAACAAACGTGACCAAAGCAACTTTGTCGGATTGGTCCAGAGCGGCATGTAACAATGCATAGGCTTTGTCACCGCCTTTGTTGGGCTCTAGATAATACGGCTTGTCGTAGTAGCGGATATCAATTTCGCCTTCGCGTACAAAGTGTTTTATGTCTACGGTTTGGCGTTTTTTAACGTCCACTTTTTCCATGTCTTTTTGCGTCAGTTCCACATAGTCGCCGTCACGATATTCGTATCCTTTCACAATGTCGTCCCAGGGCACTTCCTCACCTTCCTTGCGGCAAATCCGCGCAAAACGGATCGGCGAATGATCTTTTTTGTGCAGCATGTCCAGGTCGATGCCTTGGTGCGGCTGCGTTCCGCTGTACATATTTACTGGAATGTTGACGAGTCCGAAACTGATTGATCCTGCCCATATTGTTCTCATGCTTTTATAGTACCACTAAGCAAAGCACGAGATACTAACTATTCGTACTAAGCCTCCCCGCTGTGCTCAGTCCGGAAACGTACGAATAATTAGTATCTCGTGCTACGATGAGAATTATGCACGAACTCGACGATCCTGTTCTAAAAGAAAAAATAATCAACTCTATCCGCGACCAGTTAGCCGTTCAAACGATTACGGAGGTGGGAGCAGGCAATGAATTTTATATTTTTAGCGCCGAACCGCCGGCCGGCAAAGTGGCGATTAAGGTTCCCAAAGACCGCATTTTTTCGAATGTCAACGACGCGCACATTGATTCCCGCGTCCTGATTGACCAAGAAATTGCGCTCATGCGCCACCTTAAATCCCAAGGAATCACCCAGATTCCAGAGCCCGTGCGGACTCTTGAGGCAGAAGGCTTCAGCGCCTTGGTTATGTCCTTTGTGGAAAGTGATAATAGCAGGGCCGACGAATTCGAGCGCGGGGTTTTGCTGGCCAAAATTCATTCGATCACGCCGCCGGATATACAGTTGCGTGCCCAAGAGGGCATGGAGATACCGGAACTCATCGCCGAACGCCTGCATCGGCGCTGGCAGGAGCTGACCTCGCTGACCGCTGCATTACCCGCGTTGCCCGACAAAGACCGGCTGGTAGCGGCGCTTGAGCCAGCGCGCCAGATCAAACAGCTGTTGCATATGGACTTCAGGCAGGCGAATTTTCGTACTCAAAATGGCGAGATTGTTGCATTGCTTGATTGGAGCAATGCGCTGATCGGGCATCCGTCGCTCGAAATGGCCCGCGCTGCGGTAACAGGGGAAACGGGGCCGGAATTTCTGCATGGATACGAATCGGTCTGTCCATTACCGGAGGTGCCCGTTCTGACCGAATCTATCTTTCGGCTCGATACGGCAACGATGCTCGCCCTTGTCTTTCTGTCCGAAGAGCCTGATCCGGAGCGCGCTGTTTCATATGTACAGCAGGTACGCGACGTGCACGGCATGCTCGTTGGTCTTTTGTCCGGAAATGCCTGATGCCATTGTGGCCACGGCTGTTTTCTGAGAATATGAATGCAGCTATTTGATCCGGGGGAATTATGGATATTGCGATCAAAACAGAGCATTTAACCAAGTGTTACGGTGGTGTGGCGGCGCTCGATTCACTTACGCTGGAAGTGAAAAAAGGTGAAGTGTTGGGTTATTTGGGACCAAATGGCGCCGGTAAAACCACGACGATTCGCTTGCTTCTTGGCCTGATTAAGCCGACTTCCGGGCGCGCCGAAATCTTTGGTCTGGATGCAGCCAAGGACAAGGTGGCCGCGCATCGGCGTATCGCTTATGTGCCAGGCGAGGCGCATTTTTGGCCGTCGTTGACAGGGGAAGAAACGTTGCATTTGCTGGGAAATATCCACGGTAAAGTGGATCAGAAATACCGAAGTGAACTCATTAAACGGTTTCGGTTTGATCCGAATAAAAAGGTGCGCACGTATTCCAAGGGCAATCACCAAAAAATCGCTCTGATTGCAGCCTTTTCGGCTCGTGCAGACCTGTTAATTCTGGATGAGCCGACGAGTGGTCTGGATCCGATTATGGGACAGGCGTTCCGCGAATGTGTGCATGAAGCCAAGGCTAACGGCCAGACGGTATTTTTGTCATCGCATGTGCTGAGCGAAGTAGAGGCCTTGTGTGATCGCGTCGCGATCCTGCGCAGCGGTACATTGATTGAACTGGGTACATTGGCTGAAATGCGCCACCTATCTGCCGTAACTATCGAGGCGACATTTGATAGCAAGCCGCCCGTAGTCAAAAACATAAAAGGTGTGAGTGGCCTGCGGATCGCCGGAAATACGCTGACCGCCCAGGTGCACGGGTCGATTGCGCCGCTCCTGGAAGTGCTGACACCCGCGAGGCCCAAGAGCCTACTCAGCCGCGAACCGTCACTGGAAGAGCTGTTCCTTTCGCTATATGGCGAAGAGCAGGGTGTGCGGAGCGAATAAATGGGCAGTGTGCTATATTATTTTACATTTCGGCGGACATGGAGGGGTGCGCTGATATGGGCGTTCATCTTTGGTGCGTCGATCGCGGCTACGGCTATCGGCTACAGCGGTCTGGACCCAGGCGCGCGTGCGACGCTGGCCGCGACATTTAGTACCAATACCGGTGTCATGGTTTTGATCGGGGTACCGTATCATCTGGAAATTGTCAGTGGCTTTACGGCTTGGCGGACAATGGGACTGTTGGCGCCAATGGCGACGATTTGGGGGCTATTAACAGCTACACGCTATTTTCGCGGAGAAGAGGAAAGTGGCCGCGGCGAATTCTTTTTGGCGGGACAAACAACACCGCGCCGCAGCGCGATGCAAACGTTGGCCGCTTTGGCGGCGGGACTTGGATTATTTACGGTCATTACGGCGACCGGTATCTGGCTGGGTGGCCGCGGTCAAGATAGTGGTTTTGATCTGGAAGGCAGTGTGATTTTTGCCATAACACTCGCATTGTTGGCGGCAACTTTTATGGCGATCGGATTTTTCACGAGTCAGCTGGCAGCGACACGGCGGCAAGCCGCAGCAATGGCAGGTGTGGTGTTTGCGCTGTTTTTTGCTATGCGGGCCATCGGCAGCGTAGTGACGGACGCGCGTTGGCTGCTGGACATCACGCCGTTCGGCTGGGCGCAGCACGTCCATCCGCTCACAGATAATAATTGGCCGTGGTTACTGCCGCTTGTTGGTCTGACGTCGCTATTGGTAGCCGCAGGCTTATGGGTTGTCGGCCGGCGCGATATGGGTGCGAGCCTTATCGCAGACCATGATACGGCTCCTGCCCACACTACACTTTTACATAACGTCTGGACTGCGGCGCTTCGTTTAAACCGCGGCGCACTCTTGGGCTGGACGCTTGCTTTTGCTTTTGCCGGTCTTATCTTTGGAAACTTTGCTAAACCGGCCGGTACTATTTTGAATAGTTCTGATGCATTGCAGCATATAACCGGCGAACTGGGTGCGGCGGGGACGCAGGCTGCCGCAGCATTTATGGGCATCGGCTTTTTTATGTGCGGCGTTTTGGTGATGGTTATGGTGGTCGGCCTGTTGAATGCGCTGCGCGAAGACGAATCATCCGGCTATCTTGATAATTTTTTGGTGCAGCCGGTGCGGCGCTGGACATTGTTTGTTGGACGGGGCGGACTGGTCGTATTTGGGCTCATACTGACGGCCTTGATGGCGGGGCTCACCTGCGTTATTGCGAGCCGAATGCAACAAACGGGCGTGGATTGGTGGCAGATTGTGCGAGCGGCACTGTTCGCGGCAGCTCCGGCATTCTTTTTGCTGGGGCTGGGAATGTTGCTGCTTGGTTTTCGCCCGCGGCTGATGACCGGCGTTTTGTATGGCTACATCGGCTGGTCGTTTTTAATGGAAATGATCGGAACGCTGCTGAACTTCAACCATCTACTTCTGAATACGTCGATACTACATCATATGGCATTGCTGCCCGCGGCCGAACCCCGATGGGCGACGACCGGCCTGATGCTGGGTGTTGCTGTCGTCATGGCCGCTGCCGGCATTGCCCGGCTTAATTACCGCGACATCGAAACTGACTAGATTGCTGTTTGTCATTCACGATTGTATAATATTCGAATTATGAACGGTCATCCTGAGTCTTTTGCGAGCGCGGACATCTTGTCGGTTGCAAGTCCCGAAATTGTGCCTGAAACGCCCGTGCGCCGGCATGACGCTGAATTTATGCGCGCGCTTGCGGACGATTTCGGCAGGGAGATATATAATTTGGCGCAGGGCAGCGCCCTAGACCGTCCCACTGGTGAAAAACAGGACGTGCCGGCATCTGAAGTGTTTGGTGTTAGCAGGGAGCGGGGCAAAGAAGCAAACCGCACATCGGCCAATGAGTATTTGCATAGTCTGGCCATAGATGGCGACTATTCCTCATTTACTTCTATCCAGCACCAGAAGAATCCGAATAATGTACTCACTTTGGAGACTTTTACCTGGCTGAGCGAATGGACGCGCAGCCTGTGTGCCACGCCCGAGGCCCGGCGCGAGTGGCGCGCCCGCAATATGTATTCCGACTACGGCAAGGCTAAACCTGTTGTCCAATGGGCGCGAAGAACATTGAAAAATACCGCGTCGATGGATCATGATGACATCATCCCCGTGCTTTTCCGTCCGGAGCATGAAGCGGCCCGAAAAAAGCTGGCTCCAAGTTTCGACAAGCTGCCGCCCATGACACAAGAACGTGTCGTACGGGGGCTCGAATGCAAATTTCACCTGCCACAGCTGAATAACGGGCAAGCTCTGCCAAAGCACCTGGAAAGTTTTTACGAACTCGAACCGATTGAGCGTGAGATGCTGCTGAACCAAGAAGTGTTCGACGTTGGTGGTGCGCAAGGAGATACTATTACCAACGGCACGGCCACTTTAAATGAATCGATGACCCGGCGATTGCGGGGCACGATCGGCATATTATTATCTAGCCGTCATGCGCACTTACCGCCAGCTGAGCGGGCGCCAGCCGTATATGAGGAAGTACTGAAGTTTCACAGTCGCCGCTGGAATTTGGGTTACGACACTGAAACGAAAAATCCCAAAGCACGCGCCATGACCCGCATTGGTATGATGTTCCGCGATCTTACCGATGGGCAGATTGCGCAAATACCCGACATTTTCGATACGCATTTAGGTGAGATAACGCAGGAGCACATCTTGGATTTTGCCAATGCCACGGGGTACGAGGAAGAAGGCGGCGCTGTTTGGAGTATGTATTCTTCGACACTGGCTGCCAGATTTCTGCGCGATACCATGAAGTCGGGAGTACTGTTTGAACAGGCCATGGCCGGTTCACTTCGGCTGCTCGCACGCATCAATGAAGCTGCACGTCAGGATATCGACGTAACCGATGCGCCCATGACCAATGTGGTGGCGCGTGACCTCATGGAGTCAATTGAAAAGGACTGGCGGCAATTCCTGACCCGCCCATTCAAAGCCGAAAAGTTTTCGCCTGGTCAAGCCCGGGTATATTTGGGTAACATTCCGGCACTGGTAAGCGAGCGCGACAGTCGCGTCACCAACCTGGGCCATTTAGGCGATCTGCAGATTCCCCCTGAAAACGGATACTGGATCGCGGCCGGAGGGGGTGGTGATGCCTATGCGACGGCTTATGCCGCTACGCTAATGCACCAGGAGGAGCCAATTATTTTGGATCCCTGGGGCGAACCCGATAGGATGCGAAACGCTATACCCGTTGGAGACACCGGCCGTATTTTTATGGCCACCCCCGAAACTAAACTGGAAGGTATGCGTTATACAGAGGATTTGCTGGCAGCACGCGGTATGCGCGTATTTATGGTATGTTTGCAGCGCCAGCCTGACGGTAAGAGCAACTTGTATGATGATTTTCAGCGGGTATTTGAATATACCGACATTGATCCGTCGTATGTGGGGGTTGTTGATACGGGCGGCGATATCCTGGAGTATTCGACATTAAAAGATAGGCGGCCGAGCCGCGATCATTTGTCATTGGTTGCCGCAGCGCGTATTGTCACCGATCTTGGTTCGGTTGCTAGCAATACCTTTATTCTGGCCGGAGGTGTCGACGCGCCGGATTACGCCCACAAAATCGTAGAAGCCACCAATGAGCCACTTATGCACCGGCTTTCCGATATGGAGGCCCGACTGTTTCAGATGTGGCTGGAAAACGACGGGCTTCCAAGCGCCGACCCCGCCCGTTATTCCCGCATGATTAACACTCTTTACTATGCCACGCATCCTCGTGTAATAGAGGACGAAAACCAGTACGCCGTGCAACCACTGCTATTGCCTGTATCCCAGGCGCTGGCCCGCAAAAGGGCGCGTCCCGCAACGGTAGCAATGCACCATCAGATGAGTTCGTTGCTTATTTTGGACACGGTGCAGTTAGCGGGAACTCTCAAACTCATGCCCCGTTAATCAGATCAGTTCTCCTTGGTGCGGCCGCTGCGGATTTCTTTTTTGAGTTCTTCGATCATAAGCTGCGTTTTAAAATGTTCTTCATCCTGTTTGCGAAAAATATAGACCGAAAAACCAGATATCAGCAGCGCCTGCATAAATAGCTGCAGCCACTCTGACTGCCAGTTTTCCAGGGTTGAACTCCAGAATTGCGGCCAAAATTCACTCATCTGGAATGCTTGGCCGTGCTGTTCGCTGTTTTGTTTTTCGACGGTCAGCTGCGTGGCAAATTGCCCGCCCCAACTTACCAAAAAGAAAACGGCCAAAATAATTGCCGCTCCCCAGTTTCTCCAAAATGTGTTTTTGCTGGTGTAGTCTTTTTTGAGTTCTGACATGCGCCCTCCTTCGCTTTTAATATAAGCTGAAGAAGGGCTGGAGGCCGTGATTTTCCTTACAATCGATTATCGTAG
The DNA here is from genome assembly GCA_029288425.1 of Candidatus Saccharimonadota bacterium. Lineage (GTDB taxonomy): Bacteria > Patescibacteriota > Saccharimonadia > Saccharimonadales > UBA4665 > JARIHD01. The sequence goes on along the minus strand of JARIHD010000032.1, from coordinate 3,748 downwards.
TTGATCCCATAAGAGGTAATGAGTTCTCTGACGTCAGTACACTCAGGTAGTATTCTACGGCCCACAAGGGTAAGTTGGGCCTGTCTCGAATTGTTCTCTGGCGTCGGGGCTTTGATGAGCCAGGCTAATTGCGCATCGAGAGCCGGATCGCCAGCTTCTGGACTATTGGTGCCTTTGGCGACCAAGATATCGTCGCGAATGCGAGGAGAGACAGCAAAGTTGCCGGGTAGTACGGGAGTAATGTAATACTGGTTATTACTTATCTTCATTGCCTGCTCACGAAGTCCGGCGCCAATAAGATGAACGATGTGACGAGGGCCTAGTGTCAGTTCTGCGGCCTGGAATTTGCGCTCTAATGTAAGAGTGTCGCCATACTTTTTAGGAATATTTTCCAGATCGGGCTCGTCTATAAGAAGTTGGGCAAGGGGCGTTAGCTCGCTTAGTAAGCTTTTGGCGCTTCGCTTATTGAGCCATGGAGCGGCATGATCTCGGAAGCGCTGCATTCTTTCATCGGGTTGTGCGTACATATCGAACGCATGTGGAACTTCCGGAATTCTCATTGTAATACTCCTTGTAAAAAGATATATGGTACTACGCGGCTGCTATGACTGCAAATCGGTTGCCAGTTTTTGTTTCATGTCGGCCATGACACGTGAGAGATCTGGGCGCGATGTGTCGACTTCGTACCAAATGCCATATTTTTGGCGTAACACAGGCAGGGCGGCGATATGGTCGTCACGCCAGCCGAGCATCGATGTATATAAATGCTTGTCTTTGGGAAAGAAACTCAGTTCATGTTTCATGTTGCCGCTTAGAATCTTGTTTTTGATGAACGATTCCGGTGGGTTGGCATGCACTATGAATATTCGGTAGCCGCCGTTCAGCAGGTCATCAAGCGTCGGCTGATTGGTCGAAATATTAAAGTCCAGAAAGATGTTGTATCTTTCGGAGATCAAGCGGTTGATGAGTGTCGTAACAAACTGTCGTATCCGTTTGAAATTGTAACCTGCCCGGTAAAACTCCTCGCGGATAAAATCGGTCGAAACACGAATTGCCCCGATCTGGTCGGCTAATGGCTGGGTGATGGTACTTTTGCCCGCAGCAACAAAACCCGTGCAGGCAAGTCCGACCGGGCTGTCAGATGGCTCTTTACCCGCCGTAATTTTGGCGTAATGTGCATCAAACATTTTTTGGAATGTCTTGTCGTTCATGTCCGGAAAAAAGACGAATTTCCGGAAGCCTTCGAAGTAGTCGGTTAGAACCTCACGCAGCAAAACGGTGGTCTTTGCTTTTTCCAATTCTTCTTTGTTCCGGATGATCGTGTATCCCGCACCCTCGTACACTTCCAAACCTTTTTCTGTTACGTCCGAGACGGCAAAATAATACACGTCCCAGTCTTCTCCGTGAATTTCTTTTGTTTTGTGGCAGGTACGATAAGACTGTAACTGGTCTTTGATAATGCCTAGATTGGTTTCTTCGTTTATCTCTCGCACGGCGGCGTCGATTGGCTCCTCGCCGTCTTCTATATGGCCGCCAAAACTGGAAATCAGACCTGGGTTGGAGATGCCCGGCTTGTCGTCGCGTAGCTGTAAAATAACTGCACCGTCGCTGCGCACCAGCAAAATCTCTGCATTCGCATTCATTATTTAAGCCTACAACAAAACTCAGTACACCAAAAGTAGCATGCCTACACGATGGTTAATATGTGTTTTTATGTGCGTTTTGCCAGCAACCATATGCCGGTATTGACGGCCGTTACGTCACTATTATGTCCCGTCCACTTGCCTTCGGCGCGAGTAATCTCTTTATTGAGGATGAAGTGTACGGTGCCTTCGAATACTTTTCCTTTATACGGGCCGGTTGGCGACGTTTCTTCTCGCCAAAACCCTGAGAGGGTGTTTGTTTCCGGGTTGTGCCGTAGGGCCATATTTATCTCTGAACCATCTTCCTGTGGCAAGCTCTGGCCGATAAGGCTGTCGTATTCAAAGACCATAACGTGATTGCTGCTAAGGCCATCACCATATTGATATGTGCTGTCCCACTCTCCGTCTAGTCGTAATTCACTCATCTGAGTAGTATAGCGCATTTGTCTGACAAAAGGATTAAACTGTTCGCTGCATTCTGTAGATTAGCCTGGCAGGAGTGCTCTTGGCTGATGGATGAAGACGGTATCGTTTATTCGGCATATATAATTAATATTTCCTTGCGAGTCCTTTAAAACCACATACATGAATTAATAATTGCCACCAGATCGTAAATCCGATATGATGCAAGGCCAATGCTTACCGATCAGCTATGCGAATGGTAAACTATGTAATGAAATGTTAATATTTGTTTAATAGTACGGAAAAGATTATGTCGATCAGGCAGATACTACACCAGTCAAAATCATATGAAATCGGAATGGCCGACATGCTTTTTTCGCGTAAACTTGGTCTGCTGCGCCAGAGGGTCCTAGTGGTCCATGACCTGACGGCTATGGGCTGGTTAGTACTGGGGGTAATCTTTGATGCGCATCAAGCGGGCGGTATACGTATTACCGAATTGGCTGCCCGTTTCGGAGTAAAAAGCACGTACATCACAGCCATAGTTAATGAATTAAAGGCCAAAAACCTTGTCAATGCCTACGTCGACAAAGAAGACGCCAGGGCGCGGCTGGTGGTCGTTACCAAAAAAGGTATCGATCAAGTCCCGGCCATTGACCGGCAGCTGCAGGACGCTACTGCAGATTTGCTGGCTGGCAAGGTAGACGAAAAAGACTTCGCCGCATATTTGCAAGTAATTAGAGGACTGGCGGAGTCGTCGTAAATATCCTATAGTTTTAGTTTATGACAAATTTACGCGGCGTAGAGCCGAATGAACGGCCTTTTATTGAAGTTTTCCGTGTTTCGCGAATGGATGCGGACTCTCATGCTAGAGTGGAGGCGGGGTTATTAGAACGTGACAAGCGATTGTTTGGTGACCGCTATTGGCGCTTTAATCATCCGGAGTGTAGCCAAGGAAGGGCCCGAGCTGTCGGTCAACTGGTTCTCGCAAATGCAATGGCGAATCAGCAGCTCGTTGATGCTAGATTTGCGTGCTTCGCCTTTTCCTTCCCGATAAATGAGGGGCAACGTTCCGGCCTTGGCGCCTACCTGATGATGGTGGCTCCCAGACAAGTGGAAATTGCACCAAATGAAGACGACTGTGTTAGCCGGACGGTATGCGCAACCAACACTGACCTACGCAATCTGGGGCTTTTTTATGAACTGCCACTAACGCCAAAATTGCCTTTCTTGCCGCCAGAAGTTGATGCATCATCACCGACTTCATCCTTGCCACACCGCCATCTCAAACCCCTATAGTAATTACCGTTTTTAGGGTTTATAGAATTGTAGCATTGCAACTAATTGACCTGGAGCGAGCTTGCTGGTTTCGGGGTCGTCAGCATAGGGCAACACGCGTTCGCGGCCACCCAGACTAAACATTACGCGCGCGTTTTCTTTTGAATTGTACAGCTCGATCACAATCGGCTCACCGTTCGACATATCATCGGATATCGACATGTCGTTAAATTTTTGCTCGGTTTTGGCCTTGTATTTGTCGCCCTTTCTGAAGTCAAAGCCGTTGTCTTTGAGGAAGGCCAGGGTTTCCTTGCCCCGATCGCGGTAGCTGCCGTCAAGTTTGTATATATAACTGCTGGCCAAAACACAGTCTGTCTCTTATACACATCTCCGAGCCCACGAGACGGAGCTACATCTCGTATGCC
>JARIHD010000029.1 GCA_029288425.1 Candidatus Saccharimonadota bacterium | reverse complement strand
GTCCATATCCCGATTGCTCTGCCCTCTTTGTCCGGTTCAAAACTGGACATAATAAGCGCAAGCGAACTCGGGACCAACAGAGCGCCAGCGGCACCCTGCAAAGCGCGGGCACTGATTAAAAATGCAGCATTGGGAGCAATGGCACAAAGCATCGAAGCCACCCCAAAACCAATAAGGCCGGCCAGAAGCACTTTTTTACGCCCGAACAGGTCTGACAATGATCCTGCAATGAGCATAAGCGCACCCAGCGTAATAAGATAAGCGTCAACCACCCATTGTTGTACCGCTAACCCCCCACCAAACCCGCCTGCGATTGCCGGGAGTGCCACATTTACGACCGAACCGTCGAGAAATGAGATAAAAGAAGCCAGAATACTAATCCAAAGAATCAATTTCTGAAGCGCCGTCATATAAGGAGTATAGCACTAGAGTTTGGCTGATTTTTTTACGCCTGGTTTCGACTTTTCGATTTCGCTGAAGACGCCAAGGGTACGATCTTTGTGTACATTATCACTCGTAAAATAGCGGCCATTCATAGCGATATAGACCCCGGGCGGCAAGGTTTGTACAAATGCTATCGCAGCGCCAAGGTTAAAACTAGCATCCGACTTCACACCAAAACTGAACGGAACCATAGCTCCGACCAATACAATAGTCTTTTTGCTTAGTCCGGGCGTCTTAGCCAAGACCTGCGCAGTATTTATCATGGTATCCGTGCCGTGCGTAATAACAATTTGTTCATCCGGGCTGCGTTCACAGGCTTCGGCAATTTCCAGACGGTCGTCTTCGGTCATATCCAAGCTGTCCTTCATGAGTACCCATTCAATATTTATAGGGCTGGTAAAGCGCGCTTGGTCGAGCATTTCGTGGGCGAAGCCTTCGTCAAAACCCAACTGCCCCGTTAGCTCATTATATTGTTTATCTATTGTTCCACCGGTTACAATTAATCTCATCGACATAGCAAAATAATAGCACAGATTGAACAAGTCGCATTTGTGATTGAAGTCACGGAAACCTGCAAGCAACCTATGCAAAACTAGAGCATTTTAGGCTATGCTAACTGCATATGACATACGATGAACTACGCCAAGGCTATAAACCAAAAGACATTCACGTGCTATTAATCGCCGAATCACCGCCCCCTGCTTCGGCCGATACCTCCAGCAGCCGCCATTTCTACCGCAGCGACCGGGAACGGCGTGATGACCGCTTATTCACCAACACAATCAAAGCTCTCTACCCCGAGGCTGCCAATCTTACGGAAGGCAAAATCCAGCCCGACAAAGAAAAATGGCTGCGCCGTTTCCAATCTGACGGATTTTATATGATTGAAGCCCTGGAAGATTCACAAGAGCACGAGGTCACCAAAAAAGACCGCCAAGCACGAATTCACGACGCCTTGCCACGCCTGATTGCACGTGTACACGAAATCGCAAATAAGGACACTAAAATTATCCTCATTAAATCGAATCCGTTTATTGTGGCGGCAGAACCTTTGCGCCAAGCCGGATACACAGTACTGAACACCGAGCTTGTCGACTACCCGGGCCGCTTTAACCAGCGCGCATACCGCGAAAAACTTGCCAAGCTTGTCGCCAACGGCCGAAATTCCTAATGGCGCAATGGGGGGCGCATACGGTATCATGGAAAGGAATTTAGGAATGGATAAGGAGATGTTTATGGAAGAAAACGGCCAATCTAGTCCGATGCCCGCCCCCAATATCGTCGAAACACCGCAACCACCAGCCCAAAAACTGTTTTATCAGCAACCCTGGTTTATTATTGTGTCCGTTATTGTCGGCTCCGCAATTATCGCCCTCGGCATCTCTGTTGCGAAAGGTACATTTAAAAAAACTTCGCCGGCCGAAGAGCAGTTTCTTACCATGCTGGAGACTACTGCGCAAAAGACTAAGGTCCGCTACAACTATGAACTGACCCGACCCAAGGCATCGAATTTCCCCGCCGTATATGCCCATTCACTTACCGAATATGACTCCCAATCTCATAATTATGGCGTCGTGTTTGTTTCGGACGGACTCTCGTCAAGCGCTAGACGCTGCGTAGATGGCAAAGAATACCTCCCGACACCCAACAAGTATCCGGATACGCTAGCCGAGGCCGAAGCGACCATTAGCGGCGAGTGGAAAGTTAATACTCCGGATATTTTTGGCACCTGTGACTACGGTAAAAGTCGTTTTGAGGGCAGTTTTACGGACGGCATACTACCCGTAGGTTTAACCGCTGGCCAAGCTAAAAATATGGTTACCGGACTAAAAGGAAGGGGCGGCGTAGTTTACACCGACGAAGGAACCGCCACGTACAATGGCAAAATGGGCCGCAAAATCGGCTTTGAAGTAAGTGAAGCAAAAACTGGCACAAAAAATCGCGCCAACGTTTTCTTTTACGCCTTCCGGGATGGCCCCAGCAATACGGTAGGTAAAAACGTCGACGATCTTAATAAAATGGGCGACCATTTTGAATCGCGTCTACATGACACCACCCCCCAGCCCGAACTAAAAGGCTTCTACATCATTGACGAAAAGACCAATCTGCCGATTTACAGCGAGATCAAAACGGTCGCCGGCGGTATTCCGGATTTTACGCCCACAACAATTCTAAGCGAATACGCCTTCCCCGATTCTTTGGATATGAGCGTAAAAACGCCGCTGCCAAAACTGAGTAGGCCTGAATAAATTACTGGACCAGTTGGGGGTCAACGGCGTCGCTGGAGTCAACAACCCTAAGCTTTGAGCCGTCGTAAGAAACTTCTACGAAGCTTGCATTTTTGATGGAGCCGGGCGGAAAGTCGGCGTTCGTACCATGTTTTAAAGTAATCAACATCGTACGTACCGCACCACCATGCGCGCCCACCAGCACCGTTTTGCCGGGATTAGCTTGAGCGATTTTAGTAAGGGCACGCACGAACCGCGCCGAAACCTCATGATTGCTTTCGGCACCCTCGATATGCGCATGTGACCACATCTGCTCATCGTCTAAATTACATGTATCTCTGCATTCCTGGAACAGCTTTCGTGCATGATGGTTGGGCTTGCCATCCAATTCCCCGAACGATCGTTCGCGCAGCTCGGGCAGCCGGTGGTCTTTTGGTACGGGCGCCCCAAATATTATCTCGGCCGTCTCAATGGCCCGATCCAGATCAGAACTATATACCTCGTCAAAATGCACATGCGCCAGGCGTGTCTTTGCGGCGCGGGCCTGGGCACGTCCTTCTTCGGTCAGATCCGGATTCACATGACCACTCACAATATCCTCAAGGTTATAAACTGATTGGCCGTGACGCATAACGAATAGCCGGCAAGCTGTGGTGTCTGACTCCTTCATACCAAAAGTATATCAAAATAATGGTTAAGCCGGGACTTTACCCGTGAGGAGGCGGAGCCATTGCGGCCTCTATGCGGGCCAACCCCTTACGGACATTCTCTGCATTGTGCCTGCCCATGCCTGCGCCGGGCAAAATCACACTTTCAACATAGAAGGCAGTCGGGTCGTGCGGATTAGCCTGATCGGGCAGATTGAAGTTATAGTCTTCGATAGCCAAAGAACCAAACTCTTCAGGTCGTTTGAGGGTCTTTGGGTCCTCGCCGGGTTTATCTTCTGGCATATGCAGTGCAGCAAAACGAAAAAGGTCAGGTGGAACTTCGCCGTGTAAAATCTTAAGGACCCGCTGGCCACCACGATAAGTCGCTCCGAATACCACAGGCGGTATTACACGCCGATTCATAGCGTCAATCATACTCTCTTTGATTTCATTCGGGCTCGCACCCCTCGCCCTTGCCTCTGCAATAAATGCGCCATGCGCACGTCCGACAGCAAGGCTCTGCTTTTGGGTTTCAGCCATTAGGCGCGCGGCTTCGTCTGGTGCGATCTTTTCCGGAGCCCAACTTTCAGAATCATGCCGACGAAAACCGCCTGGTCGCCGCGGCCTTTCGCCGGTCGCTCCGGTAACTGCCATCCCCCCTGCCGTTCTTGCAACCGCCCAATATGCATCAGCACCTATATGTTCAGCCGGTCGACCTGCCCATCTCTCTTCCAATTGGGCAAAGGCAGCATCTATATTCGAGTTTCGACCAGAATGCCCAGGGGTTGTCATAATATATACATTAGCATTATATTGATTTTTAGTCAAATTAGATTTAGAGAGGTTTTATATTAACCGTCGCCCAGTCGAGAATATCCTGGAATACACTGACTTCTTCCGTATTCGGAAAACATCGTTTGTTGGTAAAGCCATTAGGCGACAAAGCATACAGATAGTCACCGATCGTTTTATGGGGCGTAGGGAAATCCGTTTTGTATTTTTCTTTAGTGGCTTGGACCTCTGCTTTAGAGCTACGAATAATAGTGAATAAGCCGCCTTCGCTGTCGGCACGAGTTTGATTGGCAGCACACAAACTATCAGTTTTAGACCGTAGGCCACCACGCAGCCAATCTGGTTTCGAGGTTTTAACATAATAGGCGTCTTTTGTCATGGTGGTAAGCGGAACACGAATCCCCCATTCGGGCACATCCAGATAGCCCTTAGTTTCGTATGCACTTGGGTTAATACCCACTACCCCCTTATCATATGTAAATGGCTCGATAGAGGGTAACGGCGGGGTGGATGTAACGCGCTTTGCTTTATAAAATGCATCGACTACAAGATCTGCTGGGTACCTTTTTAGGTAGTCGTCGCCATATCTATCGTCACGTTCCAGAATATACATTTTGTTATCAAGGACAAAACAAATTCGGTAATCAATAAATTGCCTGGTTTTACGGCTTGGATCGGATGAGCTGACTACAGGAATCGCCGCCGTACCATATTCAAACCCGGAGGCAGTTTTTTGGTACTGCATAACGCCCCGCTGCTCCAAAACCGTAATGGATGTGCCACAGGCGTCCCTGGTTTTTCGGGACTTTCCTTGTTTGATGGGCCAAATGGCCACATGATCAGTCATCCGGTAAGAACCGCCCTGCTGCTCTGTCGCCTCGGCATAGCGCACGTCCAATGCTTGCTCCTTCGACCCGACCAAGACGGTTGACAGGTCCTTGGTTTGCGGCGCTCGAAACGCGGCGCGTTCGTATGCAACCCGTTGCATGATCGATTTAGAGAAAAAAGGCAGGGCGACAGCTAAAATAACAGCGCAGCCAATAATGAAGTAACTTGTAGCATCGGTAGCCTTTGACGGGGGCAACTCTTTAAACCTGCCCCGCCTGGCGAGCCGTGAAACAGACCATTCGAGGGTGAATAGAAATCCGTATGCCAGTAATATGCCGATTAGCGCAGCATTAGAATCGCCGCGCAGCAAAAATGGAAGCTGCGAGCCAATCGCTTTGGCAGCGTAGCTTTCGATCAAGATCGGCCCAGCAAAGAAAAAGACTACAAGTGGATAACCCAGGAATACCCAGTCTTTACGTGCATAAGCTATTATCCCAAACACCAGCAGCAGGATAGGCATATATATGAAGAGCATCAATGTATTGGCAAATGCGGCCATATAACCCGTTGCAGCCACCATACCCGCGCCGCCCGTAATAGCCACCAGCACGAATACCAAACTACTCATTGTGAGCAGCCCTATTGCAAATCGTCCAAGATTGGTTAAAAACGCTTTGATGTCAGCAGAAGAAGTACGTGCAGAAGGCGTAGGATTGGATGGCGACAAATCGCCCGATTTTTGCATGGTGCTTTTAGTATAGGCTACAGATGGTGAAAAGCATAACCAAAAACAACGTCAGCGACTGGTCCGTCATGCTGGATGAAATTCGAATTATCAAAGTGCCACAACTTGATCGCCGCTGTCCGTAAGAACGTGAAGGCTGGAAACCCCTTCACGCTTATCAAGTATGGCCATACATTTTCCTGCGTCAGGCTTTGATCGTCGTTCTTGATCCCTGGCTTTGTAAAATAATGGATAAATGGGTACTCCAGGAAAAGTCGCGCTGGCCCATGCGTCTTCCGCAGCCGGACGGTCAAATGCATTAAGGGTAACTATTGCTTTAGGCGTCACCCCCTGCGCCTGCATGGAAGCACTTAAACCTTCCAGTGCTTGCCGATACCGTTCTCTTCCCAAATCCGGCGGAAAGTGGGTCATCGTCATAGAATCTCCGTTTTTGGCAGGGGTGACAAAAATTGCTACATGGCAGCCGTTAAGTTCATCGGTAGCTGCGACACCCGCCTCTCCGTCAAGCACTAAAATCGTATCCGTTTCCCAAACTTTAATTTCTGTGACGGTGTGACCTTCTCTCTTTGCCGCTAGCAGTAAATTGTCAATTGTATCGCGTGACTGAGTTGGCTGTAGGTTGGGGTTTTCGTGACTCATTTTGTTTCCAATTCAATAAAAAAATAATACCATAAATATGGTAGTTTGTCCACTTGGGAGATCGTCTGATAGACAAAAAAACACCTCGTATAATGAGATGGCTAGAAGTTAAGCTACAATTTTGTGTTTGCTATTTTCTGCGAGGAATAAGTCTTCGTAAGGTGCGTAAAAGAATATTCTTAGGCTCTACCACTTTTGGCGGAAAGACCTCATTGATCCGCGATGTCATAGCTTCAATCTGAGCGGCATCCAATTGCCCCCCATTTGATGGGCCGTAAAGCTCTGAAGTTCCCACATCGATTATTGAAGACGCTCCTGGCCGCCAGTTTCTCATATTACCAGTTTTGTCCGACGATCTTTGTCCCGGTACCCAAAACCCATAGCTCACTTCACCGGCCTCAGATGTATTTCGAATTATTGTAGTCCAGGTCTTCATGTCAAATAATTTGTCCTGGATAACATCCTCTGCCCCACCTTCAATACCTTTAAATGCCGGGCTTGGCGGTTCAGTTGAAAAGTCATATTCAACAAAGACACGCTCAGCTGTTTCGGTCAGAGTTCGAATGGCTAGTTCCTCCGGGCTTGCAACATGCTCAAAGTTTGGATTTGATTCTGCAGGATGTAATGTCATAAAAAAATAATACCACCAAAGTGGCATTATGTCAATTTCTTGGCGGGCCCGACCGGATTCGAACCGGCGATCTTCTCCGTGACAGGGAGACGTGATAGGCCTCTTCACTACGAGCCCAAATGCTTACATGTGGCGTGCCCGCCGTTTGCAAGAGAACAGAGGTAATGATAGCAGGCTTTCGGCAAAAATGCAACGCCTCAAAACGAACGTGCCGCCTTATTTGGGCTGACTTATGAAAATGCGAGGTTTTTGCTTCTCTTTCAAGGGATGCAGGTACGTTTCGGCCGGCTTAAAGGCGATACTGATGTGGGCGGCCTGAACCTTCCGCTCTTCTTTCATCTTAAGCTTGAGGATCTCCAGGCTGTTACCCGTATTGATAATGGCGGAGGTGTCGCCGACATTCATTTTAAAGAGCGCATCGATGACCCGGGGCGATAGGTTGCGGTCGGACGGACTGATGTCGTAGCCGTAGTCGCCGCCATTGTCTTTGGCGGCGGGATCACTGGAATACTGCTTGGCAACGGCAGCAAAGTCTTCCCCGTTTAATAGACGCTGATGAGCCTCACCGGCCCGTGTGTGGGCTTCCGTATCCAGTGTAGAGATCACTTTTTGTGCGAGCATCTGTTGCTTGAGTTCGCGCTTAAAATCGGCTACCGACCATCCCCAAAACTCACGCAGCACGTCCTCGAACACTTGATCATTGCTGCCCAGACGGTTTTGGCTGCGTACCAATTGAATGGCATCCTCTAGATCACGGTCGCTGACTGTTATATTCTTTTCAGCGGCCAATTCTTTCATATAGGCATAGTCAACCACGCGCTCCATTGCCCGCTTGCGGAACTCAGCCAGCTGCTGCTTGCCTGATTCGCTGGAGAAATCGACCTTTTGCTGCGTCTGATAGTAGTGGATATAGTGGCGCAGTTCGAATAAATAGCTTTCGTACACAACCATACGCCCCCCTGCTTTCGCCACAGGAAATGGAATAATCTGCGAAATGCGATAAATAAAGGTGTTGGAGGATTGGAATTTATACAAAGCAAGCAAGCAGTACGTGAAAAAACCAATGAATACAGCCACCAGCAAACTGATGGAAATAATAACCACACGGTGTTTGGAATGCTGCAACGGGTAAATATATTTGCGCGCGCTCGATAGCACCTCTTCACGGTGTTCGGCCACGGTTTCATTAGTTATCCGCGGAATGCCCGCGGCTTCCCCGGCACCAGCGTCTTGCTTGTTGCGCAGGACCTTGGGCCGTTTTTTTAGAATGCGTTTTACTTTATCCTTCATTTTGTTCTTCAATCTCTAACTCGCGCGGTTCACTGTACGGGCTAGCGCTCACGCCCTGCTCGCGCAGAATCTCGAGCAATTTTTTTTGAATCTTGGCTGGATGTGGGATCTCATGAATTACCAAATCTCCCACAAATGTCTGCATCATAATTGTACCAAATCCTAGCAGGGTTTCCTGCAAACCCGCTACCTGATAGTTCACCATCTGGATCTGGTTTAGCCCCATATCAATTACGCTTTTGTGGAAAAAACCTTTTTGCGTTACCTGAATGAGTCGTTTGTCGGTCACGATAAACACACTAAAATACCAGGTGACCCACGAAGGCAGCATGATAATACCGCCCACCACCGCACCACCCAGCACGCCAAGTGCAAATGCCAGCATGGTTGGCTGCCAAAAGACTACTAATGAACCTAGAAGAACCATCAAAAGGCCAAAAATAAGACCTTTCCGCATAACTACAGGATGTTTACGAAATACAAACAGCACTTCTTCGTCGTCGAACTGGTCGGCAAATGCTTTTTGTGCCATAGCGCTACTGGATCCCTTCTAGCAAGTGTGTTTTCTATTATTATACCGGAAAACGCGGATGGTGCCCCCGCCACGACTCGAACGTGAAGCTTCTCCTTAGGACGGAGTTGTTTTATCCATTGAACTACAGGGGCGAATGAAGCAGAGATGCGCCATGCTCGCATGGAAGCATTTCTGCTGAGTGAGCCCACGCTCTGGCAACAAAGTTGCCAGACGGGCGAATGAGGGGTCAGCATAGCCGACTCTCAAAATCCAAATTGTTAAACTTTCGGCTGCGTAAAGTGCGCGTGCACGTTATCGTAATCGACCAGTTCGCTATCGCTGAACCAGTGATTAATCTCTTTTTCGGCTTCACCGGCGTCGGCGGAGGCATGGATGACATTTGGCACACCACGCTTGGTGTCAGAAGCATGGCCATAGGTCATATGGGAATAGTCACCGCGGATGGTGCCGGGCTGAGCGCTTTTTGGTTCAGTCGGGCCGACCATCTTGCGCACTAATTCAACGGCCTCAATTCCCTCAAGCACCATTGCAATAACCGGACCCTGTTGCATTTCGCGCAGCTGGGTTTCAAAAATCTCTTCGCCTTTACGAGTTTTTAGTGCACCGATACCTTCGTAGTGGTGGAAAAACTGCTCATAATCAGGTTGCAGCATCTTCGCACCTACGATTTTCAGGCCAACGCGCTCAAAACGAGTTAAAATCTCGCCTACAATGCCGCGCATTACCGCGTCTGGTTTAAAAATGATCAGGGTTCGTTGCATTCAAATCCTTTTATTAATATTAACTTGTATCTGCCCCATTATAACAGATGTAGAGCACAATGAAATAAGAGGCCGAAACTTCAGCCTCTTTAGATTGCCGGAGAGTTAAGACTAGAAGTCCCTGTTGACTGCAACAACGAGCATACCCTCGTCTTCGGCAGTAATGCGTACACTTTCTTCTGCCGTAATCCGCACGCTATCAGCAAGTACGGTTGCGCCAATTTCCCTTTCCCAACGCTCAAAGTGATCGGTCTCTACAAGCGCTTGTAGTTCTTGATCCCAATCAGTTGTCATTGGTGACATTTCAGTTCGTTCTAAGAGCATATTCATAGCCAAAATCCTTACTTAATAAAGATTTAATGTTAAGTATCTTACATTTTATGCTCATTTTCGCCCGCTTGCAACTAGAAAATATCGTAGACTATATATATGAAGTTCAGCAAAGCCAAAACCGATTTTCTGGAATACATGGAAATCGAACAAAACCGGTCTCAGAAAACGATCCGTAATTATGATCATTATCTGACACGATTAGTAGATTTTGCCGGCGATATTGACATTAAAGACATAACACCCGAACTGGTGCGCAAATGGCGGCTATGGCTTAACCGGCTGGGGACCAATACTTCAGACGAATTGGGTAAGACCACCCTCAATTATCATCTGATAGCACTGCGCAGTTTTCTGAAATTTTGCGCGAAATACGACATCCCCGCGATTGGAAAGGACAAAATCGAGTTGGCTCGTACCCACCGTGGCAAGGTGACATTTTTAAATGAAGACGAACTGGCGCGTCTTTTCTCGCAACCCAACCTGACCAAAATTAACGGGTTGCGAGACCGAGCCATTTTGGAGCTGCTGTTCTCGAGCGGGCTGCGCGTTTCGGAACTTGTAAGCCTGGACCGCGACCACATCAATCTGAAACGACGCGAATTTATGGTACGCGGCAAGGGCCAAAAGGACCGGCCGATCTTTATTAGCCCGCATGCTGCTGACTGGATCGCTGCCTACCTGGAAGCCCGGGACGACAACGCACGGCCCCTATTCATGCGCTACAGTGGTAGTAAGGCAGTCGATTTAAGCGGTAATTATCATCGGCTTACGGCCCGCAGCATTCAACGACTTGTCAGTCGTTACGCCCTGCTTGCCGGCATAACCAAACACGTTAGCCCCCATACGCTTCGCCACTCATTTGCCACCGACCTGCTCATGAATGGCGCCGACCTGCGCTCTGTTCAGGCAATGCTGGGTCACAGCAATATCTCGACCACACAAATCTACACGCATGTTACCGATCCACACCTCAAAAGTATCCATGAACGCTTTCACAGCAACAATGTCAACGAATAAATAGCGTACGCTAGAAGGGTTGGCAGAGGGCGTTTGTAGGACTACCGCCGCCATTAGCATCATTCGAGATAAAGCCTTGCATGATTGAGTAGCGCTTGCAGAGTGAGCCAGTCATTTCAATGGCGTAGTCAGAATGCATATTTTTGCTGGTCGTGCGGAGCGGAATGGCGACCTTTATGCGGCGCAGTACGTCCTGAGCTTTTCCAGTAACATCGATAACCGCTTGCGCTCCACGAATTTCAAGTGATGTACCACTGGCATCTTGCCCCTCGACTGACAAAGAATTATCCCGATAGATAGATGAAACCCGCAGATGATAGCTGTTCTGAGCGGTAGCGCCGGAAAAATCAATACGCAGCGAACAGCCGTCCGTATCGTCACAGTTCACACCGATCCGATTATTGGCATTTGCGGTGCTGGCAGCGTAGTTAACATTAGTTGCGCCGCCCGAAGCGAATGGCACTGCAAAAATAGTCATAGTATTATCGCGCAGCCCGTCAGCCGTCAAGCCACCGCCAGCCGTGCGGGCAAGATCGATGCGCATCACTCCAAAACCACACGTCCAGCTGCCGCCGTTAGGTACAAAAGTATTGACGTCGGTGGGACAGCCGGCCGTAGGTGTAATGGTGTTTTGTTTGGTCTGCCATTTCAATTGGACGCGTCGAATATTGTCGCCGCTTTCCGAAATCATCGGAATAATGGTCGATGTCGTGCCAATGTTGCTGTATTGCAGCGACTTCGGTGCGGAATCTACCAGTAGACAGGTATATTTAACATTCTTTGCCGGGTCTATATCTGGCTGGAGTCCAGCATAGAAGCCCCCGCCACCCGTACCGCCGCATGTCGTTTTGTCGGTAATTGTCAGGCCGCTATTCACGCCTTCTTGAATAATCTTGCGAGCGTCGTTAATGCCGGTTTCCGCCGCATAAAAAGCCTGGGTACTAAGCTGCCGGTCCAATGATTCTCGTTGATTGCGGCGCGCTATCTGGGCAAAACCAAGCACAATCAAACTAATAACGATCATCAGCACGAGTGTAGTCATAAGCGCTACCATACCCTGTTCGTTATGGCGTAGCAGCCGGTTATCTTTAGTCTGTAAAATATGTATAGTGCCCATGCTTACCTTCTATTTTACCCTTTTTGTGACTGCAGCGGTAATTTCTGAAACGGCGCAAAACTGCGTGCCCACGCGTTGGCTTTTACAAATGGCATCCGAAGCACGGTAATCATTGGAGTCGCCGGACGGACTGTACAGCAGGTCATCATCACCGTAAGCTATGCGCACTGAAATACGATAGTAATCTCCGCCAATACTAGTAACTTCAAGTTTTGAAAGGCGCATTTTTGGCTCCAACATCTCGCGGCCGGTCACCGAGCCACTCCTCACATCTTGAGCGGGGGTCGAACTCAAACAACCGGGCAACTCATTCGCCACCAGTACATTCGGCGTTTGGTTACTGCTTGGCGAATCGCTTAGTTGATAGCCGAGCGTATAGCTATATTGGGTATTGCCCACGCAAAATGCATAGGAATTGCCGACCGTCGGCGCAAGATTGGTCGTGGTAACCGTCTGGCCGCTAAACTGGACGGCCTGGGAAATACTGTCAACCAGATTGCGTGCGGTTGTCTGGACTCTGGTCTCAGTCACCCCCTTGTAATACACGCGTGTTAACTGCAAAACCGCCGTAGTAATCACTAAAAGAATCAGTCCGAACACAGCCGTAGCAATCATGAGCTCGGTTACGGTAAAGCCTTTTTGGTCGGGCTGTTTTTTTATACGCATCACCTGTAGACCCTATATTTTAGCTGCACACTGTTCTGCCCTTGGTTGATACTCGTCCAAGTTACCGTTGTGGTAAAAGTATTGGCACTCCGGCTTATGGCAATCTTATACGCCGGTTCTGTCGTAGACGGCGTACCGTCGGCATTAACCGTACAGGCCGCGTTTGAGGAGTCAAGAGCCGTAGTCGTGCCATTCAGGCAGTATGACGATGGCACAGTAACGGCAAAAAGCGTGTCTGGATTAGTTCCGGCAACGTATTTAATCTGCTCGACCTGGCTTTCAGCTATCTTCAGGGCGTTTTGGCGCTCTTGGGCAGTACGATTACCCTTGAGACTATTGTTTGCCGTTACAAATGCCCCGCCTAGAATCAAGCTGACTACGGCAATCGATATTAATACCTCGACTAAGGTGTCGCCGCGCTCAGTGAGTTTTTTAAACTTGGATGAGCCTATGGAGCGCATGTACGGTTACTCCTTATACTCAAGTCAACCGAAAGCTGCCGGCCATTACCTCCAATAGTAATAAGGCCCGATTGGTTACTTGCACCGCTCTGAAAACAAAAACTTACTCCGCTGGCAGGATTAACTGTACCCGACCCTATAGCAACATTGATACGGTTGATACCTGCGGCCTCACTGGAACCACGAGGCGAATTAGGAATGGGAATCAGATTAACTTGTTGTGCCCCCGAAACAATTGTTGATGCGTTTGAAGCCAGGCTATTTACAAAAGCGACGGTGCCGACGTTGGTACTCCCCGTAAAGTCAACTGTTTTCAGGCCATAGAGTAGGGGTTTGGTTTCGGTAGCATTAAAACCCGCCCCGTCCACAACACGAGGACGCGCGCCGGTTGCGCCCGCTCCATAGGTTGTAGGCTCATCGCCGGCAGCAGTTCGCTGCAGACCCGCAATAGTATAGATTTTCATAATTTCAGGGTCTGATGTGCCCACTTGGAATTGAATAGCCTTACCAAGGAAGGTGCAGCCGGCATTCTCCCCCTGTTCTGTTGTGCCCGCGGCAAAGGTAGGATTCGCGCCTGCCGTACAGGCAAAATTGCCGGTATTTGGATAAAAGCCGGCGCCAACTTCGTTAATGGTTTGCTGGATCTGTGAACGGACCTCGTTGATACTTTGCTCGAACTGAGTCCGGGCCTGACGTCCCGACAGACTGGCAGCGACAACCAAAAATAGCCCTCCGGTGACAGCCAGCACGATCATTGTCTCGGCAACAGTAAAGCCATGCGCCTTTAGACCACCCTTCATAGCTCGTAGTATAGCATAAGCGCTACCGCTGCTGCGCACATTTTCAGCCATAGATCAGCCCTGTGTACCAGCCTAAAATTGCAGTGCCGAATAGTTTTACGATAATAAGTCCTGCAATGAGCAACGGGCCGAACGGTAACTGCGTTTTGCGGCTGGCCTTCCCTTGTAGGATGAGCGGCAAAGACACCAGCATACCCAGCACTGATGCAGCAAACAACAGCAGGAAGCCTTCGATTACACCGCCAGCCAGCAGGCCCAGCACAATTCCCAGTTTTACATCCCCGCCGCCGATCCAGGTACCATTTGATAGCTGAAAAATCAGATAAAAAATACCGCTAATGACGAATGCGCCAGCGGCGGCGCCCAGGATAACACGCCAATTGCCGCCCAAAATGGCCATCGTGAGCACCTGCAGCACGGCAAGTGCAATAAGCGGAAAGACCATCTTATTTGGCAGTAGGTACCAGCGTAGGTCATAGGCAGCGAGCGCCAAAAAACCTACAAGGAACACCAGCCAAAAAATAAACGCCACCAGACTGCTGCCGGCCAAATCAAGCGGCCAGAAATAGTACGAAGCCACAAACAACGCTGGCAGCGCCAACTCCACCAGGGGACTGTCTTCGATTTTTTTGTGACAGTAACGGCATTTGCCGCGAAGCATCACCCAGCTCAGCACAGGAATAAGATCAAGCGGTCCAAGTACGTGATGACAATGCGGACATTCCGAACGGTCGTTCACCCAATCTTTACCCTCATGCAGACGCCAAACAAGTGCGTTCACAAAACTACCCAGGATCAGACCCAGCCCGATAAGCAGAAGCGTCATCATGTTAGTATCGTATCATAAACCGACCGATTAACAGATAGTTTTAGAACCGAATAAAGGCAAAGAAAAGGGCGGGTCAATGCCCGCCCTTTTCGCCTAAGGTCTTGTCTTTTTTTAGACTAAGATTCTTGGCAGATAGACTGGATGCTACCACCACCGGTTTCTACACCGTATACGGCCGCAATGTTGCGTGAAGTAGCGTTGGTTGCAGTGAAGTTACCACTGCTACACTTTGCCCCTGTCTTTACAAATACCTTGTCACCTACTGCAGTTACGGTCGAACCGCTGTTTGCAGTGAAGGTAACGTCCGCACAGCTAGCTGCAGTGTAGAAGCCAAGCTTAACATTTGGACAGAAATCCGTAAGGGCGGTTGGTGATTGACCACCGTTGTTGTTGATGTATTCAGATACACCACCCAAGATAGCGGCAACGTCGTTTTTACGCTGTGTGTTGCGTGAGTTGCGCTGCAAGGCAGGAACGGCCAGGAATACTACCAAAAGGATCAAACCGGCGATAGCAAGAACGATCAGCACCTCGATAATGGTGAATCCTTCTTCTTTACGTTTCTGTAATTTTTGTAGCATTGCAAATGCCCCCTTTGCTGTTGTTTTAAATGCTTATGCTAATTGGAATAATACGGTTTGGCTGAGAAAAAAGCAATAGACTTATACACAGGCCTTCTCTCTTATACGAATGACTGGCCGGCCAAACCGTAAACCGGCAGAAGCACGGCAGCCACAATCACAAATGCCACAATACCCAACACCACCATTAAAACCGGTTCGATAATGGTCGATATGGCTTTAATTTGGTCGTCTACTTCTTTTTCGTAGTAGTCGGCGCTTTTGGCAAGCATCTGTTCGAGCGACCCGGATTGCTCACCGATGCGGATCATATTGGGCACCAGCTCCAAGAAATTCGGATCGTTTTGCAGCGAATCAGACAATGCCTTACCGCCCTTCACCTTTTCGGCAGCTTTATGAATAGAGTCTTCGACGTGTACGTTGTTGATGGCATTGGCCGTGATCTCTAGCATCTGGATAAGCGGAACGCCCGATGAAACAAGAGTCGTACCCGTACGTGCAAAACGCGCCATATACATTTTGGTAAAAAGCGGGCCGACCGGCCACATCTTCATCTTGGCCTTGTCTATTACCTGCTTACCGCCCAAGGTGCGCGCCCAGCGCGTCGTAGCAAAAGCCATGAAGCCCAATATTGCCAGCACGACCCACCAAAAATGGACCACAAAGTTAGAAACAGTGAGCAGTATCTTAGTGATGAGCGGTAATTGCGCGCCGGGCAAACCCGCGTACAGCACTTCTACCTGCGGCAACACCTTCACCATCATAAACGTTAGCACACCGATCATTACCGCCACCACAATCAGCGGGTAGACCATGGCACCCCGAACCTTGCTGATCAGGTCAGCATCTTTTTCCTGTTGAATTGCTAAACGCTCCAGAGCTTTGTCCAGCGTACCAGAAGCCTCACCGGCAGCGATCAGACTGATGTAGACCTGATTAAAGACCTCCGGATGCTTGCCCATTGCGACCGATAGTGTCGCTCCAGCTTCCACATCGCCGATTACTTTGTTTATCACTACTTTAAGCGGCTTGCTTGTGGTTTGGGCATTTACATTGCGCAAACTCTGTACCAGAGGAAGACCGGCATTAATCAGCGTCGAAAGCTGCCTCGAAAAGAGAACCTTATCTTTAGTGCGGACTTTATTTAGCCGCTTGGACAGTAGGCCGTTTGTCGACTTTTCAGCCAAAGTAATATCGATCGGCACAAAGCCTTCTTTGCGGATAAGTTTGGCTGCAGCCTGTTCGTTTTCGGCCTGGACATCTGATTTTATGTATTGACCGGTTGCCGGATCTCGGGCAGTGTAGCGAAAGTTAAGCATCGCTGTTTATCAACCTCTCATTAAGCGGTCTAGCTCGTCCAGATCGACGGCGTAGTTACGTGCTTCGTCATAACTGATCGTGCCGGCATGAACCATCGCCGCCAATGTCTTGTCCATGGACTGCATGCCGTATTCACTTCCGGTTTGGATTACAGCCTCGAGCTGGTGGGTTTTGCCTTCACGAATGATGTTGCGCACGGCGGGCGTGGCCACCAAGATCTCGGAAGCGGCAAGCCGTCCACCACCGATGGCTGGGACAAGGCGCTGCGAACAAATCGCCATCAAGATGTTCGACAACTGTGAACGGATCTGCGGCTGCTGGTGCGGTGGAAAAACGTCAATCATACGGTCAATGGACTGGGCGGCGCTGTTGGTGTGCAGCGTCGCGAATACCAAATGTCCTGTTTCGGCAATGGTAATGGCCGAGGCAATGGTTTCGAGGTCGCGCATTTCTCCGATCATCACGACATCGGGGTCCTCGCGGAGCGCCGAACGGAGTGCGGCCGAAAATGAGTACGTATCATAGTGCACTTCACGCTGTACGATCACCGATTTTTTAGAACGGTGAGTATATTCGATAGGATCTTCAATAGTAATAATATGTTCACTGCGTTCCATGTTGATTTTGTGCACCATGGCAGCAAGTGTAGTTGATTTACCCGAGCCAGTCGGACCGGTCACGAGCACTAGACCACGAGGATAGCTGGCAAATTTATCAACGATTGGCGGCAGACCGAGCTGCTCGATGGTCAAGATCTCGTTGGGAATAAGACGGAGCGCTGCGGCCAAGTTGCCGCGTTCATGAAAGGCGTTTACACGAAATCGCCCCAGATCCCCGAACGCGAAGCTGAAGTCGAATTCTTTGTCTTTCAGCAAAATCTGCTTTTGATCTTCATCCAAAATAGCAAAAACCAGCGTCTCTACTGCCTCGTCGGTCAAAATATCGGCACCCGAAACCGGTATCAATTTGCCATCGACGCGCAACATCGGCGGCAAACCCACCTGCAAGTGTAGGTCCGAAGCTTTTTTCTTAACAACCTCTTCCAGAAGTATTTCGATTCTTGGTTGCTGCTGCATTTATCTTTCCACCCTTTACTTTCTTGCTTATGCGCTGTCGTTGGCGGCGGCCACACGGTTGATCTCGGTGAGCGTCGTTCGCCCGGCCAAGGCCTTGAGATACCCGTCTTCCCGCATCGTTACCATGCCCTGTTTCCGGGCAACTTCCTGAATTTCCGCGCTGGTGGCGCGCTTTAGGATGAGCTGCTGGATTTCGGGCGTAATATTGAACACCTCGTAGATGCCCATACGACCCTTATATCCACCGGGACTTTCGGGGCTATCTTTGCCCTTGGTTAAAGTATAAGCTTTTTGGCCCTCTAGTGGCAAGGTCTCATAACCCAGATCTTCGGCAAATTTTTTAACCTCGTCCTCTTTTTTGGGTAATAGATGCGCGAGTGTCTTGCGGATAGCCTCCGCTTCAACCTCCGAGGATTCGTACTTCTCAGGGTTTGCCCCGATGCGGCGCACTAAACGCTGACCGATAACGGTACGCACGGTTGAGGCAATTAAAAACGGTTCGATGTTCATGTCAAGCAGGCGCGGCAAAATACCGGCGGCACTGTTGGTGTGCAGCGTGCTGAACACCAAGTGACCCGTCAGAGCGGCCTGCACTGCCAATTCGGCGGTTTCTTTATCGCGGATCTCTCCAACCATCACAACGTCGGGGTCCTGACGCAGGATAGACCGCAGACCGCTGGCGAATGTTAGCCCCACATCGGCATTCACCTGGATCTGATTGATACCATCCATTTTGTATTCGACCGGATCTTCGAGGGTAACGATATTGATCGAATCACTTTTTACTTCTTGGAGCAGCGCATAGAGCGACGTCGATTTACCGGATCCAGTCGGACCGGAAGTCAAGATCATACCGCTTGTGCTCTTGATACCTTCACGGATGGTACGCAGCGCACGGCCGGCATAGCCCATGTCTTCGAGTTTTAGGCTAGTGCCCGATTTATCGAGCAGACGAATAACCACCTGCTCACCCCAAATAACGGGCGAAATGGCGATACGAAGGTCGATGGTTTTGCCTGCCGCGCTGATGCTAAACTCGCCATCCTGCGGAATACGGTGTTCATCAATCTTTAGATTGGCCAAAATTTTGATACGCGAAACGAGCGGCGGTTCGGTACTTTTAGGCAGACGCAAAATCTCACGCAAAATGCCATCGATACGGCAACGGATTTTGAGTGCATCCTGTAAGGGTTCGATATGCACGTCGGACGCACCGTTTTTTGCGGCGTATTCCAGAATAGTCGACAGCGCCTTACTGATCGGCGAGTCCTGTACGATGGTGCGGAAATTTTTAGAATTGTCGGTCGTTACCCTTGATTTGCCGCCTGCGGCCTCAGCTTCGGCCTCGGCCTGCGCCACACCATCGATGCTCTCAATTTGTCCGCCCACCTGCTCGGAAATATTGGACTGATACTGGTGCAGCACATTCCTGATGCCGGCCTCGCTTGCGGCATACACTTTGAGCGGCCGGCCGATTTTATTGGACAAAAAGTCAACCGCCTGCACGTTATCGGCGTCCAGCATAGCCACTACTAGACGGTTTTGCATTTCACCCAGCGGCACAGCCATGTAGCGTTCGGCGACTTCTTGGGACAGCAGATCCAATACGGTCTGGTCGATTTTGGCAGTACTCAGATTGACGTACGGCACTTTTGTGACGTGCGCAATGGTTTTGGTCAGTGTTTCATCTGGAACAATTCCCTTTGAGGTCAGATAGCTCAAAAATGGTGTGTTTTCTTTTTCGGCTGCCGCTTTAAATTCGCCCAGCTGTTCTTTAGAGATCACCCCGTCTTTGACGAGAGTGTCTTCAACCTGTTGTTGGGCTGCGGTAGACAATACGCTCATAGGTCTAGTATAACCTTTTTTGCGCTACTGACTGCTGCCAAATGGGTTGGGGTTATTATCGCCACCAATTTGAATCAGCTGCGTAGGATCAATAGCATTAGGATTAAAATATTTACTGTTTGGTAGGGTAAAGTCGGAAGTGATAACGTCGACTACTTCAGCCTTTTGCTGGCGGTCGGCGGGTTTTGCAAAAATCCAACCCGAAGCCAGAAAAGAGACGAAACCGCTGACAATCACGATGGCCACAATAAGTGCTAGGTCTTTTTGTTTCATTTGACTACCTCGGTTTTGATCTTTAGGCTCTTTTCGGGCTGATAGAAAGTCTGCGCATCGATCAGTGCAGTCAAGTTATTGCCGTTTGCTTCGGCGCTCATATCGACCTTATTGACCTGAATAGGACGAATGGAACGCTCGAACACGCCGATAAGGTTTTTGATGCCGTCAAACGAGCCGCTGACGCGTATCTGGAATGGAATCGGGACTGGAGCCGGACTCTCACTCGACTGGCTCTGCTGCACCTCCTCGTCGGTACCGCTAATGGCCTGAATTTCGAGACCCTGGCTGCTTATAAGGTTTTCAAGACTCGTAGCGAGCGCCGGGAAATCATACTTGCTTGGAAGCGCATCAAGAACAATCTTGGCATTGTCACCGTCAAGTTTGCCGGTTCCTGTTGGATTCCCGCCCAAAGCATTGCGTGGCGTTTCCACAAAGGACCGATACGATTCCTTGAGGCTATCGACGGCACTAATATCGCTTTTAATCGTTGAAAGGGCTTTCTTTTTCTGTGCGATCACTTTGTTCTGATAGGATGCCTGATTAAAGAGTGACTTCGACGCTACCAATGAAAACACAAAGATAAAGGCAGCGATACCAGTAGCAATAACCATGGTGCTGTTGGCCTTGGAAATGAGCGCGCGTTTGGTAAATGATGCGGTTTTAGCCATTACTGTTGCCCTCCGTGTTGGAATAGTTCACCCGGCTTGTCAACTTCGGACCTCGTCGTGATAATCTTGGGAACATTTAATTTTGCTTCATTCTCGCCACTGAACAGCAACGGATCAAACTTGAGCGAGATTTCGAAGGTCGTAGTTAGTCTGTCGCGGGTAAAAGCCGCCAAAACAACTTCACTAAAGGCGTTCTTTTCCTTGCCGCCTTCTGCGGTTGTGAACTTTGTAAATTTAAGAGTGTCGGTGTATTTGTTGACGGTAGTAAGGTTGTCGGCTGTACCGGCAATTTCGAGTGTCGTCTTATCATGAGCCACGATAAGCTTGGTCAATTTGGCATTGGCCGGAGTCACCTGAATAATAAAGCTATACAGGCGCGACGTAACAGCTTTTTTGTCGTGCAGCGGCGTCATAGCACTCAGCTGATTCTGAACGGTCAGAATTTTGTCCAAATCTTTGACACCCTGCAACTGGTCGCTCGAAGATTTGATATCTTTGTTCAAATCGGCAAGATTTTTCTTTTGCAGTACGAATACGGTAGTCAGCAGCAGTACGAATACGGCCAAAGAAACCGCACTTGCCGCGGCCGAAATCATAACAACCAGGTGCTTTTGACGCTTGGCTTTGAGATACTGGATCTTTATATCCGGCAAGAGGTTGAATTGAATCGTCATTCCGCACGCTCCGCAAGTCCGGCAGCCACGCCGAAGTGATTTGATACGGCCAGCAGCTCATTTTGACGCTCCGGCGAAAACGAAACATTGCGCCAGGCATTGCCAATTTCGACTTCTACGCCGAACTTGTTTGCCAAAAACAGCGGAAATTCGGGCAACGCCGATGCACCGCCAGTTACGATCATGCGTCCGATACGCATATTGTCGCCGTAGCGGCTTTGGAAAAATTTGATGGATTTGTCGATTTCACCAGTCAGAATATCAACCGTACCGATGATCGCATCATATATGCGGCCTTCGAGTTTATCTTTACCCAGACCAAATTTAAATACGAACTGGCGGGCCTGTTTATCTTCGATGTTCAGATTCTGCGCAGCGGCCCGGATAATCGCCTCTGCTCCCGTAGGAATGGAGCGCGTTAGACGCGGCGAACCGTTCATTGTAACGACAAGGTCAGTACTTTTACTGCCAATGTCGAGCACCATCTGAGGAACGGCAGTATCTTGCCCCACTAATGCACGCGTCAAAGCCAAATTGTCAGGTTCAAAAGCAATAACCTCCAGACCGATCGATTCCAACATATCAAGACGCTGTTCCACGAATGTATTTTCGACACTCGAAAGCAACACCTCGACCTTGGTTTTGTCCTTTGGTGACTCGCCGATCACCGCCCAGTCGATCTTGGAATTCTCAAGCGGTGTCGGAATAAGCGAATCCGCCTGGTAGCGGATGGCCTTGGCCAGCTCGCCCTGGGGCAACCTGTCAAAGTCGACAACTGTGGTAAACACACGCTGCGACGGCACGCCAACGGCAACATTGCGTGTCGTCATACGCGACTGAGCCAGCAGATCACGAATAACCTGCGCCAGTTTTTGTTGATCGGACTTCGAATCGCTCAGCACGATCTTGCTATCCACTGGCACATAGGCATAACGCGCCAGCGTCTTTACCGGCCCATTGCCATGAAGCTCGACCAAACGAACCGCAGTGGTTCCGATGTCAAGGCCGAAGAATGCAGAAACCCCACTCAGTAAACTCATATTGCCCCTATTGTAGCATAAGCACTATACACCGGTGCAAGCTGTTTTTTAGAGAACGGGTGGCAAGCTTGTAATTGCATCATAGTTATCCACCTGTCCGTCGGTTTCGTTAGTAGAAGTCGGTTGGGCAATCCAGAGCGCGGGGCCATAATTGAATTCTTCGGCGATAGAAGACGTGCCGGGGCCGTCACCAGCGCCGCTCTGGTCAAGCGTCCCTGTGGTTCGCAGGAACCAAACATTCTGTGCCACAAACGATCCGTTTACAGTCAGTTTGTTAGAGCAGGCATTAAAGAATGATCCACCCGATAAACTCGGTGCCGAAGCAGCAGTCGTACATGTATAGATCGTACCCCCGCCGCTCGCTCCCGGCTGGGAAATATACGAACCATCAAGGCGCGTCACGTTACTACGGACATAGATATTGCCTCTTACGATCACCTCAAGCATCGGAATTGTGTCAGCCGTCCACGAACCTCCAAAAGTAATATTGCCCGTAATAAACAGGTCACCATCAATATAAATGCTCCACTTATCACCCGGCAGCAGCGTACCGCCCGGGAACGTCGTTGCCCCGGCGGACTCGAACACTCCACGCCCGTTATGCAACGCAGCTAGATTCTCTACACCAGAGCTCGGCTTGGTGCCAAAATAATCGCGAATACAAGGCACCGACCCGAAATGTCCACCAAAATTGCCATTTGGCGCATCCGTACCGGTATTAGAAAAGGCCAAACCAGTTGGCGTCGGTGCGCCCGAACTACGCTGTGCTGTACCAAAGCTGCTTATACTATCCAGAACGTAGGCCGCATACTGGGCGCCTGCGCCCGCATAGCCGCTGGCACCAAGCTTGTTCCACGTAATTATATCGGCACTGTTGTTTGGCGCACAGTTGGTCGGCGTCGCCAGCGAGGCAAATCCTCCGCCCGCAGACACATCACCACCGAATACCTTTAGATACGGCTTGCTGACTACAGGAATACAAACTTCCGTGCCACGCGTGCCGCCGCCTTGCGTAGCAGGATCAACGAATAAGGTTCGACAGTAGGTGGTATTAGCCGTGGCCGTTATCGGGCCTTCGGCAACCAAACCCGTTACCCCTGGCGGAACAGTCCTAGGACAACCAAGCCCCGCCGATGAACCTCCGGCTTCGGGAGTTCCAGGCGTCGCAAAATAGCCAGCGCGGTTATATATGCCGCGCCAACAGTCTACGCTTGCACTAAACGTATTGCCATTATTGATTATGAAATAGTGGAAGGTCACTGCCTGGCCGGGCTCGACGCTCGACACGTTTACTCCGTTTACCGTAGCCGCAATAGAAGGCGTTAGATCAAAATTGCGTACTACCGGCCTGACCTGACCCACAGGGTTACCACAGTCTTTTTTGATGGCGTACATTGGTGTGCCGTCAACCGGGCTGTAAAAGACGATGCTGAGTGCAACGGTCTGTGCCGAGGGATACCAGGCCACATCAGTTAGCGTTGAGCGCGTGTTAAGACCGCCGTAGTCATACATAACTCCGAACTGCGTGAAATTTCTGAGGTCACTTACTAGTGATGCCCATGAGCCAAACTGCTGACAAGCAACATCTTTTGAGGTGCTTGGCGGATAGCCCAGCATAGTCAATATGATAAATGCCGCACCGGTACCATTCTGGGATCCGGCGTTCAGGAGCGTTCCGCCGGCGCATTGCAGATAACCACCCATCCAACTAATCAGCGCATCTGTATCCCATATATTAAGCAGGGCCGGAGCACTCAATACGTTCCATCGCGTGCCGGTCGCAGGCGGTCCACCGTCATAGCCATTGTAAAAATAACCGAAGTAGCAGTCACGGCCGTTAATACTACATAGGTCGGCAGCGGCTTGCCGCGGATTCGTGCCAATAGCCGCAAATGTCATCGTACATACGGCAAATCCGAGCAGCGTTAGTCGTACGAACGATTTTTTCAGAAATTTTTTCATTTCTTTTTCTCCAGCTCGGCGATTTGATAGTCATAGACAGCGGCCTGGTCTTTGTTGGCGTCCGACCCCTGCAGCGCATCTTTGGCGCGCTTCAAATAGTCTATGGCGGCAGCATAGTCTTTGGCCTGTTCGGCTACGACGGCAACGTTAGCAAGCTGCGTTTTTCCTAATTTACCTTCCTTGTCAAGCCTACGGTACACTTCAAGGGCCTTTTTGTGATCACCGGAAGTTGAATATGCACTGGCCAGCAATATTTGCGTTTCGGTTTCGTTGATCGTTTTTTGACCCTGAATGAGGCGGATCGCGCCAAGATAATCATTGATGCCATACTTCTTGGTAACTTCTTTCACAAGGTCCTGATGAGAATACTGAGGCACGCTAGGAGCGGGTTCAGACTTTGGCCGATGGCCGATCCACCACGCTACCCCAATTATAATCACCACTACAGCGATCACGGCGACATCAATAATCACCTTACGCTTATTATGCGAAGGCTCAAGGTGATTACCGGACATAACGGCAGCTGTTTTCTTCATAAAGCTTACGCTTTAATATACCGCACTTAGCTGCGGCGGCTCAAGTTTTTGAACAAAAAACTAGTGCTTTTTGAATAGTCTGGCGAGCGTCGCGATAATAAAAATCATCAGCGCCAGGCTACCCAGCCCCAGCCCGGCCAAACCGAGTAGCCCCGCTCCGATGTTTGCATCGGCGTGTTCCTGCGCATACAAATACGCCCATAACCATGCCCCGCCGTACATTACAAGCCCTACGGCCGCTAAAATTATTGTCGTTTTTTGTGTTTTATCCAACCAGATCTTCATAGCCTAAGTATACCAAGCCTACGCGCTCTTGGAGTGCTCCATATGTTCGTCTAGATAAGGATTGATTCTTTTCTTCTTATCCAGCCGCTCGGCGGTAATCCGTTTGGTGGTAATGCGGGAAGCGTTAAGCTCTGGCTTATTAGGCTCGCTCTGGACGAGCTGCGATAAAACCTCCGAACCCAGCCCGTGGATCATGTTCATCGTCGTATAATTCATCTGCTCCACCATTCGTGAGATCATATCAGGGGTAGCGTCCATATTGAATGCGACGGTCTTTAGTCCTTTTTCATCGAACAGCTCCTCAAGTTCCGGGAGATGCATCCTACCCCAGAGCACAACTAGTTTGGGCTTGGGCTTGGTCGAGCTTCCATCGTCATGCCGGGTTTCGACTTGGGGCAGATGTTTGAGCGCATAGTCTTTGACGATACTAAAAACCGCCTTTTCGCGTGTGCTGTGCACCCGTTCCGCCTTGGCTCTTTTATCAGCATCATCCGAAGTAATCAATTCCATCATGTCGCTGCCAAGTGTGCTAGCGTCTGCTGCCGCATTAAATGCGTCTTTGTCGGCATGAACAACCTTTATGCCTTTAAGGTACGCAAGTCCGGTAGCATATGTCCAGCAGTCGATTTTATAGCTTTGCCGCAGCGCTTCCAGTTGTGCACGATGCTGAGCAATGATCATCGGTGAAATATTTTTGACCGCTTCTGCTATCGAATTAATTAACTGAATAGGCGTATCTAAAAGCAAGTCCCCTGTGAGTGGCACGGGATTGAACTTATCAAATTGTTCAATGGGCGAGTCTATAACCGGCTCGTCAAAACCATACTGTTCAGTAAAGAGCGTGTCGCCGGGCCGCATGCCGTCAATAAGCTTAGCGCTTGCCTCATATTCGCGCTGCGTAGGGCGCACCAAGAGGCTACTACCCTCTCCTTGGCCATGCACACCGCCGGCTATATAGATATCGTAACTGGCGTTAATTCGTTCAGCGTCAGGTCGCGAGAGGGCGTCATTGTGCTCGGGCAAATCCATGCCGTTGAGTTGGTTCCAGGCATCTCGCTGGACCGAAAGAGGTACGAGTTCTCCCATACTTACTCCTGTCCCTCATTTTTTTGTTCTGTGCTGCGAGGTTCTCTGCTGGTTTGTTCTAGGGCCCGCCTGGCCGCGGCCCGCCTGGCAGTGCCACCCCGACCCCTTCTCCAAGACGAAAGACCGTTGTCATCATACTTGTCGCCACCATTCAATGCACCCATCAGCCGACTAGCTGACTTGTTGCCTGTCATGCCCAGGATTATTGCAGCCGGTGACATCCTTGGTTCCGGCTTAAACTCGCCGAGGAGACCCAATTTGCCCAAACGTTCAATATGTTCGTCCATGCGCACGCCCATATCAATCTCCTCTAGATTTTTAGCCGCGAACCGCAGTCCTTTTTTGGAAAAATTCTCGGCAATGCCCGTCTTATGCCCGCTGCCAAACAGAAATGCTATGGTAGGCTTGTCCTCGTCGGCTGGCATTGGGAATCCTTCGGGGGGCAGCATTTCGAGAGCCAGATCTTTAATAGTATTGCATGCCGCTCGCTCGCGTTGTACATGGATGCGCTTAGCAAAAGCGCGCATTACCGGGTCCCTGCTGTCGCGCACTGCATGCAGGGGAGCATTCATGGCAGCAAGCAACCGCTGTTCATCAAATGCGTCATGGTCCGCATTTACAACGCGAATACCTTTGGATCGCGCCAATCTCGCTGCATAGCCCCAGAGACTCTCTTTATAATTGCGACGAATGTCGTCAGCTTCCTCTCGCAGCCTCATGCGCGCATCCTGCGACAGATCGAGATCCTTTAACTGCGCCGTATTAAATCCGTAATTTTCTATAGCAAGCGCATCTCCCGCCTTAAGACCATCGATCAATGCAGCTATCTCGTCGTATTCTTTGTCGGTAGGCACCCCTTCGAATCTTTGCATTTCATAAGGATTTTCTAGAGGCTCAGAAACATCGGGTGACCCAAAACCATGGCGACCAAAATAACCCACGATGTGCATGCAGTTATTGATTCGATCCGCATCTTCCGCAGACAAAGCATCATCATGGTAAGGTAGCATTTCCTCGCCATGCTGCTCACGAACGGCATTCCATGCATCCCTTTGCTGCCGGCAAACAGCCTGCGTCTGCGGGTCATTTTTGGTAAAGTCCCGCAAATCGGGCATTGGTAACCCCGCCCGTGCCATTATGTCGGCAAGGGGCGGAAAATTATGAGCGCTTCTTTCGGGATCTGTCATATTTTTATTTTGGATGGATTTATAATATTAACATTAGCATATTATTGCCTATAAGTCCACTGTCGGTCATGGTAGTATTGCTAACCTCAGCGGGCAGGCTATAATTAGAGTAAATCTTTATGAAAAAGTTGAGTGGACGCGAACAAATAAAAGCCATCGCGGGCGTAGCGGCGCTTAGTTTTAAAATTGCACCGGGCGCAGTCATGTTCAAGCTTGGCGGCGCAGTTTTTGAAGCGGTTTTGCCGCTGTTAACGACTTATTTTGCGGCACGCACGACAACCACACTGGTCGACGCTTACACTGGCGTGAACGGTGCCAGCCGCCTGGTCATAACCTATGTCATTATTACCGCCCTGTTGGGGCTGCTCATGACGGTTTGGCGCAGCCTTGATACATATGTTCAGACAAAAATGCGCTACACCGTTGGCGCGCGCATCAGCGATCAAATGTACGCACACTTTCTGTCACTGGAGTTTTGGCGTTATGACGACAAAGATACGGCGGATCTATATGACCGGGCGCTTAAATTTTCCAATTTTTTTGCATGGATTTTTGATAGGCTTGCCAGAGTCGCCACGCAGCTTTTCGGGGTAATTGCCGCCCTGATGGCACTTGCGCTCTTTGAGCCGCTTCTTGCCCTTATTGTATGCGCCGCTTTAGCGCCAGGTATCCTTCTGCAGTTCAAATTGTCGCGCAAACAAATCGCTCACTGGAATGAAAATGTCGAGATACGCCGGGCACAAGGCTTTCTGGAATGGCAGCTCGGACAACCCAGGCTCATTGCCGAGCTTCGATTATACGGCGTAGTCAGGCATCTTTTGGGGCTTCGACGAAAACTACGTGACACGGACGAAAAAGGCCGGCTCGAATTTGAAAGACGGTTTATTCCGGGGCGTCTGGCAGCCGATCTACTGGAAGCAATCGTTGAAGTGGGCGCCTTGATTTGGATCGTGCTACAAATTGCAGCACGTAATCATCCGGTAGGTCAATTTGTGTTCGTGCAGCAGGTGCTTTCGCGGGCTATGAGCAGCGCGTCGGCCCTGGCTTCAACCCTTGGAGCCATCGATGAAGACATCGCCAATCTTTTTGATTACCAGCAATTTAAAAACCTGCCGACCACCCTGGACCAAGGGATACGGCTAAAAGATGCGCCCAAAGTTATTGAATTTAAAAACGTGTCTTTTGCCTACCCTGGTGCCGAGCAGAACGCCCTGGCGAATGTTTCGCTGACGATTCGTGCCGGTGAACGTATAGCCGTGGTGGGCGAAAATGGCGCCGGCAAATCTACTTTCGTCAAGTTACTAACCGGTCTATACAAACCGACCGCCGGTGAAATACTCGTAGATGACGTAAATCTGAATGACATAAGCATTACCTCGTGGCATAAGTTGCTCGGCGTACTCCAGCAAGATGCCGTGCGCTACAACTTTACGACCGCCCGCGATAATGTCCGGTTTGGCGCAGTCGACGAAGAATACACCGACGAGCGGCTAATGCGCGCTCTGCGCGCCGCCGAAGCCGAAAAATTTACCGCCAAACTTCCCCGTGGCCTGGATACATTTGTTAATAACTGGATGGAGGACAACGCCGGCAATAAGGGTGTCGATCTTTCCGGCGGTCAGTGGCAGCGGCTAGCCCTTGCCCGCGACTTTTATCGCCAAGCTCCGATAGTCATTTTAGACGAACCCACATCTGCAATCGATGCCCTGGCTGAAGCTCGAATATTTATGAAACTGCTCGCCCAGGGCGACCGAACAATTGTAACAATAAGCCACCGCCTGTCCACCATTGAACGCGCCGACAGAATCTATATGTTCGAAGAGGGTCGGATCGTAGAATCAGGTACGCACGCCGAACTCAAAAAAGCCAGTGGCCGGTATTATCGGATGTTCGAAAGCCAATTCTAGGCAGCATTTGGATTGCGCCACAAAACAAATTGGCGGCCGCGCCTACCCTGGAAGTCGATTTTCCACGATCTATACCTTTTAACAGATCTGTCTATGCGGGTAATATATCGTTCTACAAAGAAACTGGTATGGTTTTCGGTATCTACCTCTGTTATAATTATTGCTTATGAGTTTATCAATAGGCATAGTCGGCCTGCCAAATGTCGGCAAATCTACCCTTTTCAATGCGCTGACCGGCAATAATATTCTGGCCGCCAACTATCCGTTTGCCACCATTGAACCAAATACTGGTATCGTGCCCATTCCCGACCCCCGTTTAACAAAACTGGGCGATATGTATAAGGCGCAAAAAATCGTACCCGCTACAGTGACTTTTGTGGACATCGCCGGCCTGGTAGCTGGTGCAAGTCAGGGCGAAGGCCTGGGTAATCAGTTTCTGAGCCATATACGTACCTGTAACGCCATCGTACAGGTTGTGCGCGCTTTCAAAGACAGCAATGTCGTGCATGTCGACGATGAAGTTTCGCCCGCCAAAGATATCGATGTCATCAACACCGAACTCGTGCTGGCCGATCTGCAGACCGTCGAACGCCGCCTACCGAAATTCGAAAAAGAAGTCCGTGCCAATGCCAAACTAAAGCCTGTTTTGGATACACTACAACGCGCCAAGCCTGTCTCTTATACACATCTCCGAGCCCACGAGACGGAGCTACATCTCGTATGCC
>JARIHD010000022.1 GCA_029288425.1 Candidatus Saccharimonadota bacterium | reverse complement strand
GGCATATTCAGAATTGAATGATCCGGTCGACCAGCTCAACCGTTTTAAAGAACAGCAGGCCATGCGCGACGCCGGTGACGACGAAGCCCAAATGCTCGACATCGACTACGTAGAAGCTCTGGAATATGGTATGCCGCCAGCGTGTGGTTTCGGGTATTCGGAACGCCTATTCTGGTATCTAGAAGGCGTTACGGCACGTGAAGGCGTTGTTTTTCCGCAGCTTCGGCGCGAAGTAGATGAAGTAACCAAGGGCATCTACCCGGATCTTAAACTTACCTAGGGCAATGCGGCGCGTTCCTGTTACATCATCGGATGTCGTGTCGATCGGCTACGACGCCGCCGAACGACTTCTCGAGGTCGAATTTCGGGGTGGCCGTGTCTACCGCTACCGTGGTGTCGAGCCGGATATGCACGCCCAATTCATGAAAGCCGATTCATACGGTCAGTTTTTGTTCGCGTACATTAATGGTCATTACCGGTATGAAAAAGTGACGGAAAATGCGGAAACCGGAGAACCCGGCCAAGCCCAGCCGATTGCATTTGTAACAGGCAATGCCATTAAAATGCGTGAACTGCAGCGGGCCTGCGCTGTATACGACATAGACATTGAACAGCTTGAGTTACCTATCGACGAGATTCAATCCGACAACCCGGAAGACATCGCCGTCAAAAAGGCCAAACATGCCTACGAGATAGCCAAGCGTCCCGTCATCGTAAATGATTCCTACTGGAATATCCTGGCGCTGCGCGGTTTTCCTGGTGCCTATATGAGTTCGGTAGCCCGCTGGTTGCGCGCCGAAGAATTTTTGAAATTGCTGGAAGACAAGACCGATCGCACTATTGTCCTGACGGACACCATCGTCTATTACGACGGTAAGCGGCCGAAGGTGTTTAGTAAAGATTATATGGGCGAAATCGCACCCGTGCCCGCGGGTGAAGGATTATCCATTGATCAAATCGTCATTATGCGCGGCCAGACCAAAACGGTCGCAGAGCTATTCGCTAAAGGCGAGCGCGGCGGCCTGAATCCCGAAGAAGATATTTTCTACGACCTAGCTAAGTGGCTACGTCTCCAGCGCCGTCTGGGCAAAGTGTAGACGGCTATAACGCCTTGGGAAGGCTTGGGTCGATGGTAAGGGGTGAGAGCTCGATGTCTTGTTGAAGGGGAAGTTGCTGCATGAATTCCTTGATATCTGATATGTACTGGTCCTGCGGGTCGGGTGGAAAGTAAGCAAGGGTAATGTCGAGCGGTCGCCTATAGAAGGAATTTGTTCCGCTTTTGATCATCGCTCGTGTTAAGCATTTTTTAATACTCATTCTTTCGGCATTAAGTAATTGGATTCCTTCTTTGGATGGTTTGGCAACCAAGAAATGATTTCGTTGCGTTGAAGTGTGTACGTCCAGTCTGAGCGAGGTGAGCAAGGGCGAAGCCAAGGATGAGAAGTCTCTTTTAACGTGGTCTTCCACATCCTGCAATGATAGGCCTTCAACCAATTGACAGTTCATGAACCATGCTCGTGGTAGGTAATTAATAGAAGGGCTTCTACGGGGACACTCAGGTGAGCGCCATTCGACTTTTGGCAGGTAAGCTTTAATCGGTTCAACTGTCTTGAGCAAGCGGTTGACGGAGTCCCTATGAACAGGGCGTCTGGTGTCGATGCCATTTGCAAGGAAGGCACCCTTTTCGGTTTTAATCATCGAAACATCTTAGCGTATTCTAAGAGAAATTCAAATAAAAATTCCGGAAGGAGTACAATGGGCTTATGGCTAATTGGAAAGGACATGTGGTCGGCGGAATAGCGCTCGGTGCCGGCTATGCGGCTGTAATGACCATGGTTCCTGTGGAGCGCTTTGCCGAAATGGCCGGTTTGCTGCATGACTGGCAGGCATTGGCTGCGGTGATGGTTATTAGCGTGCTTTTTGCATTGTTTCCGGACGTTGATACCAACTCCAAGGGGCAGGATATATTCTTTGGATTTGCACTGGCGGTGAATGTCGCGCTTATTTGGAGCGGTAATATCCAGGCTGCGGCATATTTAGGGCTTATTGCTATGTTGCCGGTGGTGGGCAAGCACCGCGGCTGGACACATAGCAAGCTGGCAATGCTGCTGGTGCCGCTGCCGATTTTGGTTGTTCCGTATCTGTACAATGACAATATTTTGCCAATCTCGGTCGTGTATTACGGAGCGGCCGTTACGGGCTACTTTAGTCACTTACTGTTCGACGGTCTCATTTTTAAGTGGTTTCGCATTCGTACGCGCATATTTGCCGACTAGCCATAATGGTATTGCTAGCTGCAGATACTTACGGTAATCTATTTTGATGTCTTATCGATTCTATACTCAGCCACCTCCGTGGGTAGAACGCGTCGATGCTGCCGTAACACTCTGGGAGGATGGGCGGCATCGACCAGGTCCGGATCCGGCAGACGGCCGCCTCTTTTTGCGTAAGAAAGTTTTGGCCGCCGAGTCTATTTATAAATACGGTGAGGTAGGATTACGGAGGGTGGTCCAAGTGGCTGAGGCCCATTTTGAGATGCTGCGCGAGGAGGGTATATTCGTGCCGGGAGGCCGCGAATATTATGCACCTGACCGAACGGGATCTATACTAATGACACAATGTGCCACTATCGAAGGTGTGAATCTTGATTGGGAGCGTAAGGGACCGGCAAGGCCCAAAATAGAGCTCGAGGTTGCGCAGGAGCATTGCATCGAGGCTGTGACGGCCTATTATGATCGAGTCGAAAAAGAGGGCCACGAATGGATGCTGGATGACATACGTGGTCTAATTCAATTTAGGCTTGGACATACTATCTACGATTATGCTGGGCGTCCGCCAAAGATCTATCTGGCTGACATTGATCCGACAATGGAAAAGGTAACCCCCACAACGTTGGCAATAGCACGACATCAGATTGGTGAGATCTAATTTGGTTAATCAATATCGATGCGGACAAATGCTTCGGCATACTTCGTACCGGCAAGTTGGCCGAAGTCTTTGGCGACCGTAGTGATATCGGTAGGTGCATCGGATGCAAACTGCTTTTGGCTGGCGTGCGCGTCACGTGCTTTAACCTTGGTGGATAATGTGTTCGTAATATCCACAAAACAATTTGGATTTTCAAAGTTGAATAATAAGACGGTTCCAACGTCGCAAGGCTCTAGCTTTTCGTCCCGAAGTAGTTCGGGAAGGGCAAGCGGGTCGCGGCAGAGCGGAAAGACGGCTGCTAGTGCGGCCTCACCAGAGGCAATATGATCCGGGTGGTTTACAAACCGGCGTGGGGCACAGTATTTCATCGTAGGATCCCAGGTAATGATAGTGTCAGGCCTGACGGTACGGATGACGCGGGCGATGCTGCGTTTGACGTCCATGGTTGGTTCCAGTGAACCGTCGCCGTAATCGGCAAAGAAGACCTTCTTTATGCCCAGGATGTCTGCGGCGGCTTTTTGTTCTTGCTGCCGGATGGCGCGCAATTGTTCAGGGTCGACTGCGGCATCGTCTGTGCCGTTTTCGCCCGCTGTCAGAATCAGTACGTATACATCGGCGCCTTCGGCGGCCCATTTAGCCATGCTGCCCCCCGCCATGTATTCCAGGTCGTCGGCATGAGCGGCCACCCCCAAAACACATTTGGGAGTGGGAGAATCTAAGATGTCGGATTGTAATGTCATGGCTTTACTATACCTAAAAAAAGAGGCCCGCGGCTAGGGCGAGCCTCTTAATGATGGCTGATTTATTTTTGGCGGCGCTTTACTACCAACATACGGCTGGTGTAAGCTGCTGCGCCCGATGTGATTGCCAGGATGGGTGCTACTGCTGATGCACCGGTCTTAGGCAGTTCCTCTGTGGTTGCGGCCTCTACCTTGGGGGTAGGAGTTTCTACTGGTTTCGGCTGCTCAGGTTTTGGCTCAGGTTTTGGTTCTGGCTTGGGAACGGCTACCTTGGTTAGAGCTACGTCACAACCTTGTTGCGGATTGTCTTTTACTTCGCTGTCGCCGGTAAAACAAGCTTTATTTTCGATCAGGTCGCCGTCTTTATCGGAAGTCACTTTGACCAGGTATTCCTTGGTAACTTTTTCGCCGGGCTTAATGACGCCCAGGTCTTCAATGATCTGACGTTTAGCGGGGTCGCTCACGAGTTGTACGCCTGTAGGCAGACTGTCGTTCAGTTTAGTAAAGTGCATCTCGTTGCTTTTACCGGTTGCGCCTGTGTTGCTGACTTCAATGACATATTTCAAGATATCACCTGGTTTTGCAGCCAGAGCGGTCTGCTGCGTGTTGGCGTCGATCAATGGAGCGCCAGTGGTCTGGTTTTGAACAGACTTCTTAATCGCGCCCTTAGGGTGCCAGGCAAGGGCGGGTGCGGCCAAAGATCCAGCGGCCAAGACACCGGTCACGCTTGCAAGAATAAAAATTTTAGTAACTTTCATACCTCTAACTCCTTCCGTTTCATCCGAAGTCGTCTCTTAGGCTCCGAAAGAGATATCTTCACCAGTATACCGCTAAATAGTATATTAGTCAATATTTTAAGCATAAAAGCAATGAAGGTTGATATTGCACTGCAAAACAGGGGAGTTATTGCTATACTGCGGACAAGGACAGTTAATGAAGGGACCACGGGATGAAAGCTATTTGGAAGGATAAAATAATTGCCGAAGCACCAAAAGAAGACTTGATTTATATTGAACAAAACTGGTATTTTCCGCTTAGCAGTGTCAAGCAGGAGTTCCTGCGGCCGAGCGATACTCCCTATACATGTCCATGGAAGGGTGTCTGCCAGTATTTTGACGTTGGCGAAGGCGAGGATTGGAGCAAAGATGACGCCTGGTCGTATCCACATCCGCTTGCAACGGCTATCGATCGGGTCAAAAAAGACTTCTCTGGCTATGTGGCGTTTTGGCGCGATGTAACAGTGACCGAATAAAAACGAATGAAAACGCAAAAAGCACTATTCGCAGCCGGCTGTTTTTGGGGAGTGCAGTTTTATTTTGACCAAGTTCCGGGCGTTCTGCGCACCACCGTCGGTTACACAGGCGGCCACACCGAAAATCCCACGTACGACGAAGTCTGTACGCATACCACCGGTCACGCTGAAGCCGTCCTGATCGAATATGATGCCGACAAGGTTATTTATGAAGATTTGCTACGCCACTTCTTTCGTATGCACGATCCGACACAGCTCAACAGGCAAGGACCCGATATTGGCGACAGCTACCGTACGGCGATTTTTTATTTCGACGACACGCAAAAACGGGCGGCCGAAAAGGCACGCACTGTTGCCGGCGGGCATACCAAACAGCCGATCGTTACTGAAATAACACCGGCTGGCCCCTTCTACGAAGCCGAACCGTATCACCAAAAATATAGTGAACGAACAGGCATCGGAATGTGCCATATACCTTACGAACCGCTACGCGAGCTGTGATACACTAGAGCATATAATTTGTCGTCCTGGGCACCAGGCGACAGGCATGGGCGGAGGTGCATGAAAACACTCATTTTCGACTTTGATGGAACGATAGCCGACAGTTTTGAATTGGTGATCGAAATCGCCTACGAACTAACGGGCATACCGAAACACAGTGAGGATGAGATTGCTAAGCTGCGCCACCTGCCATTCGTAAAAGCGGTGCGGTCATTACATGTACCGGCGCATCACATTCCGCGACTGTTGATAAAGGGCCGGCAGAGGATGCTCGAACGCATCCATGAGGTCCATCCGTTTCCAGGGATCCCCGAAGTACTGCGCGAGCTCCACGACAACGGCTATCATTTGCTCGTCACTAGTTCAAATAGTGAAAAAAATGTACGTACCTTTCTGCGTGCCAATGAACTGGAGTCCTATTTTGACGGCGTTTACGGCAACGCATCTATTTTTAACAAAGCAATTTCTATCCGCAAAGTACTAAGGCGCAACAAACTCGATCCGTCCGATTGTTTTT
This sequence comes from Candidatus Saccharimonadota bacterium, assembly GCA_029288425.1. GTDB lineage: Bacteria > Patescibacteriota > Saccharimonadia > Saccharimonadales > UBA4665 > JARIHD01. The sequence continues at coordinate 5,750 of JARIHD010000022.1, read as the reverse complement.
ATGTGGGTGACGAAGTGCGTGACGTTATTGCCGCCTCCCGCGTGAAAGTTGAACCTGTAGCGGTGACCTGGGGCTACCAGGCTTCTGAGGCCCTGGCCAAATATCACCCATACGCGCTAGTCGATAATCCGACCGATCTTTTGCGCATCTTTCCCTCCGACAGAGTATAATAGCCGGATATGCAAGAAGTTATTATCGAAAAATTAGTCCACGGCGGACAGGGACTCGGCACACTGCCGGACGGCAAGCGTGTTTTTGTGTGGGGAGCGTTACCGGGTGAAAAAGTCGCTGTGCGCATCATAAAGAAAAAGCGTTCATATATGGAAGCGATAGCCGAAACGGTGCTTGAGGCTTCGCCGCTGCGCATTGCCGCCCGCGAGTCAAACTATCTGGCGACCAGCCCGTGGCAGATTTTACCGCTGGATGCTGAAAATGAGTTCAAAAAACAAATTGTGAACGAACTTTTTGCCCAGACTCATGTAGCGCTACCGGAATTTACCGTGACAGCCGCAGGCGACGACTGGCATTACCGTGGCAAAATGGAATATTCGTTTTGGGGCGATGAAGACGGATTGCATCTGGCGCTGCACAACCGCGGTTCACACCAAAAGACAATCGTACGGGGAAGTGAGCTGGCTTTGCCGGCCCTGGATGCTGCTGCACGCGCCATTTTGCTTGAACTCAAAAAACTGGCTATTAGGGCAGGTGACCTGAAGACAATAATTGTTCGCTGCAGTCAAAACGGCCAGACTTCGGCGTCGCTGTTTGTAAGACCCGAAAGCTTTCCCAAATTTCCTTTGCCCGAAAGAGTACAGGGCCTGCGCGTATATCACTCCAATCCCAAAAGTCCGGCTTCGGTGCCCACCAAACTACTCTATGAACAAGGTGACGTTCATCTGCAAGATGTCTTGCTAGATACCCGGTTTACTTATGATTCCGACTCTTTCTTTCAGGTTAACATACCAGTGTTCGAGGTCGCGCTGGCCCGCATAAAAGAGCATATCGATGAAGCGGATGAAATAGTGGATATGTATGCCGGAGTAGGGAGTATTGGTCTTAGTGTCGCACCTAAAAAAGCAACGCTGGTTGAACTTGATCCCGCCACTGCCGCCATGGCCCGGCTAAATGCCAATGGGAGCCATATACAGGCGGAAGTCATCGAAACTTCTACCGAAAAAGCCTTGGACTCCATTATGTCCGAACTGCCGGTTATCTTTGACCCTCCGCGTGCCGGTTTGCACGACAAAGTGGTGGGACGCACGCTCGAAACCATACCGCCACAGGTTATATATCTGAGCTGTAACCCCGCCACCCAGGCCCGCGACCTGGCCAAACTCACTCAAAGATACGACATCACCTATTTCGAAGGCTTCAATTTCTTTCCGCACACGCCACACATCGAAACGCTGGCTGTGCTCAGAAAGCGCGATTAGGTCTGGTTTGCAATCTGGCCAAGAATACGCAAAGCACGCAAACGGTTATAGCGCTGCGCCATTATCGGGTAGCCACCCCAAGATGCGTCTCTTCGATAACCTTGCTCAACTTCGAAATGGCGGCATTTTATTTAGGTGAGCCTTGGAGTACACTAGGGTAGATGAACTACTGGAGGGAGCGCAGCATACCGTATCGGCCGGGGCAAAAAACGCCTTTTAAAGTGAGCCGCAGTAAAATCGAGCTGTTCAAACAATGCCCGCGTTGTTTTTGGCTGGACGTGCGCCTAAAAATCAAGCGTCCCGACGGACCACCCTTCAATATCAATAAAGCCATCGACGAACTCTTCAAAAAAGAATTCGACAGCTACCGTACCAAAGGCGAACCGCACCCCATCATGGTCGAATACGAAGTTGAAGCCGTGCCGTTTACCCACGAAAAACTGGATGATTGGCGCGAGACATTTGTGGGTGTGCAGGCGCCGCACACTGCCACCAATCTGTTGGTTTTTGGTGCCGTCGATGATATTTGGGTCAGTCCGGCGGGCGAACTGATCGTCGTCGACTACAAGGCCACTGCGAAAGACCGCGAAGTCAGTATTGATAGTGGCTGGCAAATCAGCTACAAACGCCAAATGGAAGTCTACCAGTGGCTGCTGCGCCAAAACGGCTTTACGGTCAGTCCGACGGGGTACTTTGTATACACCAACGGCCGCATGGATCTGGACGGTTTTTACGACAAGGTCGAATTCAAGACCAAAGTTATTCCGTATACCGGCGACGACTCCTGGGTCGAACCGACCCTTCAGCAAATGAAACAATGCATGGACAGCAATGACATGCCCGAAATGGGGGAGAGCATTATGGGCGGTCCGTGCGAATTTTGCAGCTACGCCCGTCAGCGCACTGAGCTCACCCTCAAAGCGCTGCATTCACGAAAATAATTGTTATAGTAGTTGTCATTATGACAGAAATAAACCACGCTTTAACCCTAAGACAAGAACATAATAATGTTGCTATTAATGAGCGGCGTATGCCTCTAGGATCAAGCATCGCCCGTGATGTGTACCGGGTCTTTGGCGAAAAGCGTTTATTGCTTCCAGGCTGGCGCACCCAGATGCTTTTAAAAGGTGAGGGCTCCGATATTCGACCACCTTACGATGTTCTGACTACACATTATCCTGATGACGCCTTTCCCAAATTGCATATTTATTTTGGTGATCTTACCGATTTTGGCCAGGCGGCTGCCCGAACGGTATGGGCGGTATATGAGCAAAAACGAGGAACTCCCATGCATACCAACGGTAAACTGTATATTAAAGACGTCCAGGCCGATGGGAACACATACCTCAAACACGGCCTCATATACCCAGACCTCGATCCGCAAAGGCGGAAACTCGATAACATACGCGACCCTTTTGACCACAAACTTACCTGGAGGTATCGTGTTGGCAGCCTGGCGCTGCCCACTATGCTGGAAGAACTGCAAGATCGCCGGCAGCTCATGTATGGTGAGGCGGCTGACTCTATGGCCGTCATGGCAATGGTGGGCTCACGTGTAACGCTTCCGGAGTTTACCAGTGCTTGGAACGAGGCGATGGCACAGGATACGCCCGTCCAAAGTGCGCGATATCTGCTCGATTCAGGAATATTCGTACCCCAGCAGTCCCCCGAGTCCGATTTTTAGTTATCTAGTTGCCAACTTGTGCTAACCTGTAGCAATGAAAATATATACCCCAGAACTTGCAATTGGTACCGCTTATACGGTCGAAGCCCTAGAAGGTCAAATGGATCAGATTGTAGAAGACCTCACTACGATATATGGCTCCCCGACCTTTGGCATCCGTCACCAAAATTCAGATGATATTTTGGGCGAAACCGATTTTAGTTCGGTAAAAGAATTTCCCCAAGGGCCGGAATTTATGATGACCGCTACACATACGGCGGATCACACTGGTGTCGAATTTCCGGAATTAACTTCTCCCGGAAATTGTGCAGCATGGGCGGCGCTGCGTCTTTACCGGAGTAAACTATCTTGGGCGAACGGTAAAGAATCAGCTAGCCTTCCTGACTATTTGGTTATAAACGACCATCGTGGTGATTTGGCCATGGGTCTCCTGGATAAAAAACATAGTAATCCGAAGTGGAGTGCCACGCTGCATCCCTCTCCTCCGCATGGTATCGGGATTAATTATGAAAAGCAGAAACTGTTGCCCGGTCAGTTGCTTGATGTGTCAGAAGTGTTCAAGTCGGTGCTGCCACACCGCTCAGCGGAAGCCTCGGTTGTCGTAGGAAGGCTGGTCGGTGCAAAAAGCGTAGAAGTATTCTGTAGTGCGTGGGCAATTGCATCCGAAAAACCAGACCCAGCAATGGCGGCGCGCACGCTGCTCGAAAATCCTTACATTTGGCTCGAAAATTCGCTCTGACCGGAGTATAATTGAAGTTAAATCTTATGTTAGACATCCAGTATATCCGAGACAATGCCGACGCCGTAGCCGAAAAAGCGGCTCAAAAGGGCTATCCGGTCGACGTTCGCCAACTATTGCAGGTCGACGAAGAGCGCCGCAGTTTGATGGGCGTCATCGAAGCAACGCGCGCTAAACGAAATGACAATGCCGCCCAAATGAAAAACGGTAAGCCGGCACCAGAACTCATCGAACAAGGCAAGCTTATTAAAGCTGAACTGGCGCAGCTTGAGGAGCAGTTCGCAGGTGTCGATGAACATTTTTTGAAGCTGCTGATGAGCATTCCCAATATGCCACTCGACCATGTGCCAGTCGGCAGCACCGAAGAAGAAAACGTCATCGTCCGCGAGGTGGGCCAAAAACCACAGTTTGATTTCGCGCCCAAGCAACACTACGAACTGGCTGGACCGCTAGACTTGATTGACAAAGAGCGCGCCGCCAAAATCGCTGGCAGCCGCTTTGCGTACATCAAGGGTGATCTCGTGCGCCTACAATTCGCCATCATGCAATGGGTCATGCAGACGCTCGCCAGCGAACAGACTATTAAAAAAATTGTTGAAGAAAATGATCTGGGTATTTCTACCAAGCCGTTTACACCCATATTACCGCCGGCCATGTTGCGCACCGAACCGTACGTTGCCAGCGCGCGCCTCAATGCCGAAGAAGTTACCTACAAACTCGCTGACGACGATCTTTGGCTGAATGCTAGCGCTGAACACACGCTCTGCACCATGTACTGGAACGAAATTTTGCCCGAAGACCTGCTGCCTATCCGCTACATCGGCTACAGCACCAGCTTCCGTCGTGAGGCTGGAACCTACGGCAAAGATATGGACGGTATTTTACGAATGCACCAGTTCGACAAACTCGAAATGGAGGTCTTCAGTACGCCCGAAACCGGATTAAGTGAACACAAGCTGCTTATTGCCATCCAGGAATATCTATTACAGCAGCTCAAAGTACCTTACCGCGTGCTCCAGAAATGTACTTTTGATATCGGTAAGCCCAATGCCAGCGGTGTTGACATAGACTGCTGGCTGCCAGGCCAGGGTCAATACCGCGAGACGCACACCGCCGACTACATGACCGATTACCAGGCCCGTGACCTCAAAATTCGCGTACGCCGTCAGGGCGGTCATATACAATTTGTTCACACCAATGATGCGACGACCTTTGCGCTCGGCCGCATCATGATCGCCATCATGGAAAATTTCCAGAAAGCCGATGGCCATTTTGTTGTTCCGGAAGTGCTTCGTCCATTTATGGGCGGGCAAGCGGAAATCTAAGCTAAAAAAAGGGGGGTTTAGTATGATTGAACGGCTCGACATCAGTGGTGTTCACACCGAAGCAACCGACGACCTAAAAAAATACGTCGCACGTAAAGTGGGTAAACTCGACCGCTTTATTTCGCGTCACGCCCGTGAAAGTGTACACGCCGAAGTAAAACTTAAAGAGGGCAAGGCCAAAGACAAAAACGAACGCACCTGCGAAGTTATTATGCATCTTCCCGGTGAGACTATCACCGTAAAAGAAACGACCATTAATATGTTTGCCGCCATCGATATCGTCGAGACCAAACTGCGTGGTCAGCTCAAAAAATACAAAGAGTTGCACAGTAGTCCACGTTTACATCAGCGGCTTCTGACCAAGCTCAAGCATCGCCCTATGCCCGCCGAATAGCGGTCGAAGTTTGCTGATAGTGCCAAAAGTTACCAGAACTTACAAAAACCCCTCGCGTTATCTGTAAAATCGCGTTACAATAGTTTTCGAGATAATTTCGATGCGGAAACAGACAAGGGGAGTGATGCATATATGATAATGAATTCTGTTTTTAAGCTGTCTCTTATACACATCT
>JARIHD010000017.1 GCA_029288425.1 Candidatus Saccharimonadota bacterium | reverse complement strand
TAACACCGAGCCGGCTGCGATCTTGCTTGGGCGCATACAAACTATAAAAAGGTACTATACAGAAAACCACCCAGAGGTGTGCTGCCGGTAAATGTGGCGGCGGTCGAATCGTAATCACTTGTGCTTGTAAAATGAGCAACGGGGCGTATACTTATCCGCATTGTGTTTAAAGTTGGGCAGGAAAATATTTACGCATGAAATCTATAATTACCCCCTCGCCTAGTCTGGCGGAAGTGGCCGGCGGCCTTGATTATAACGGTGTGTATGATGTGGTCTGTGAAGCTATCGGCTCGCCACTCATGGCAATGGTGGCAGATACTGACCCGCATACCTTCCGGCACCAAATCGAGACTGGCCAACTGGCGTCTGGTTTTTTGGTTCAGACCGGCTTCGATGAGGGGCTTTGTGCTGAAAGCGCCGCAGTAGCGGGCAGTCATGACTCCGGTAAGACAAAAGAATGGATCCAGAAGAGGATCCATTCCGATGAGGTTTTTGATACTGCAACAAGACAGCTTGTGCGAGAAGAACACTGCAACGAAGGTGCAACGATGATTGCAATGGCCCTGATTCATAATGTTGGAGCTTCGCCTGATATGCGTTTACGGGGTGAGCGAATGGCATTTGTGGCCCAGCGGCATCATTCATTGGCGCCGGAGGGATACTGGAACTTGTCGGAAGAGCTTGCGCTCCGCTGGGGACTAAACTGCTTAACTCGGTATGCAGATGTGATGCATGCTGTTTGGTTTGATGCCCGCGCGTATGTGCCGCGGCGGGAGGGTAAGATGAACGCTGAAAGAGCTTTCGGTATCGTTATGGGCGAGACCGGCGGTCAGGAGGTGGTAATTCAGGGTCATAAGGTCGACATGCGTCCACTGCTGGCCACGCGGCTTGGTCTTCCAGAAGATTATCAGCCTAAAAGCTAGCACTCTTGACTATTGAGTGCTAGCACCGTACACTAGCATTATAGAAAGAGGCTTATGACGGATCGCCAAAAGCAGATTTTAAGCGCTATTGTTGAGCAGTATGCCGAGGTTGCATCACCGGTCGGTTCCAGTTTGCTGGCCAAAGTTTTTAAAGTTAGTTCGGCAACCATCCGGGCTGAAATGGCCGAACTGGAGCGCCTTGGATACATTATGCAACCGCACACCAGTGCCGGACGGGTGCCCAGTGATAAGGGCTATCGTTTTTATGTAAACAACCTCAGCCAGGTAACTAACGACCGCGAAATGGCCTCCGGCGCAGAACGCCGCGGCGGACGCGCTCTGGCTGCCCGAGTACAAGATAGCGGCGTGCCTGAACGCGCTATCCGTAACGCCGTTGATACATTGGTAGAATTGACCCACAACCTGGGGCTGGCAACCATCGGTAATCAATTGTATATGAGCGGTCTCTCTAACCTTTTTGGCCAGCCGGAATTTATGCACGCCGGACAGGTACAGCAGGTCGCAAGGCTACTCGATAATCTCGAGCCTTGGCTGCGCGAAGCCGCTCCCAACCAGCCGCTCAGCGTGTACATCGGGGCCGAAAATCCTATCGGGCGCAGTGCTGGCTGTTCACTTATTATCAGTAAATTCCATAGCCCCTATTCCGACCGCAGTTATATTGGCGTGCTGGGACCGACCCGCCAAAGTTACCGCGATGTCATGAGTCTGGTTAACCAAGCAGGCAAGGCGCTCGAGGACGTACTCAAATGACAATCCTAGCTACCTTGTTTGCAGATTTTATCGAGCTATATAAACGACGTCAGAAAACCCAGAAAAAGAAAGGATAACGTATGACTAAGCCCAAATCCAACAATCAGACTGACAATAAAAACGTCGAAAACATGGCCCTATTGCAGCAGCAGTTGGAGGAGCTGACCCTCGCCGTGCAGCGCGAACGCGCCGATGCTATCAATATGCGTCGGCGTCATGAGGAGCAGATTGCCGGCCTTAAGACTACCGTCAAAGCTAATGTCGTCCGTGAATTGCTGCCCGTTATCGACAATCTTGAGCGTGGTCTCAAACATGTTCCGGAGCATCTGGCCGAAGACGAATATGTGAAGGGCGTACAAAACGTTGTCAAGCAGTTTGAAAAAGTATTGGCCGACATGGGCGTTACCCGCATACGCACTGTTGGCGAGCCCTTTGATCCTCGTTGGCACGAAGCTGTCACGATGGAAGAAAGCGACGGCACCGAAGAAGTTGTCGCCGAAGAACTGCAGGCCGGCTATGCGCTTGGTGACGAAGTGATTCGTCACGCCATGGTCAAAGTCAAAATGCGCTAAACTGTGGGCGTGAGTGGGCCAGCTCCTCGGGGCAACAGTATGATCGCACCGATATGTTGACTGACTACTTTTAGACGAAAACTTTTCTTTGCACCCTCATTAAAACTAAAGGCTTCCTTAAATTGACGGCCCCATGCCCCCAAACTAGCCTTCATCTTATGGTCTTCTGCCGGAGGATAAGCTATCGAATCTGCGAGCCACCAAACCATCGGTTTCGTAAGATCCTGAACTTGGATATGTACTAAATTCTCGTGCGATCCTTCTATTTCAGCCTTGGTGATTGGTTGTGCTTGAGTGCGGGGATGTAAAGCCAACAGATCGGCTGAGTAATAGGGAGCGTCATAATTCGCCCTTGGGAAGTGTTTATCATGTTCTGGTTGTTCATAACCAGGCTTTGCAAATCGGTACACCAACGCCAGGTCTTCGGGATCGCCTAGCAGCGAGCACTTAAGCATGGTCTCTGCTAAATGGTTAATACCCGCCAAATGATCTAGATTATAGGCAATCCCTTTATTATATTGCCTGACCATTTCAAATGCGCCGGGAGCGAAATACGTCGGGAGTTGTGTATATCCTTCGGGTAAACTCATCTTTATACAATATATCCTTTTGCGCAAAACAATGTTAACTTCCTAACAAATTTAGGACATAATTGTTGATTTCTAACTAAAATAGTTGTAGAGTAGTCTGACTATGCAGTTTGAAAGGCCTGAAGCACCGGGTCACATAGACTACACCGTCCTCGCGGAACAGATAAAAGAACCGCGGTTGATTGATTCGGACCGGGCGCTATTTGAAGCGTTCATTGATCAGCCCCTTAGCGACGACGAGTTCGCCCAACTTGATCAGCACTACCAAAGGGCTATTATGCAACTACCATCTGGACCGGCGGCGTTGCGACCAGAGGCACTTACCATCAAAAACCACCGTCGGTTATTCTTTGGCCATGCCAAGATGGAGGAATCCGGTCATAAGTTGCATAAAGCTCTGCGGCTGGCAATAAGCCCAACTGGCACGTATCCTAACCCCAGTTATTTTATAGGTAATGGACGCCTATTCCAGGCTCTGGGAGCCAATACGGCTGAGACATTTATAAGTGACGCCAAACTTTTAGCCTATCCTATAGACTTGCAAAGCCTTGGAGAGAAAGACGAGATATTGCGCGCCCATGGATTATCGCTAGGTGAATCGCCGGGACTATTGTTGAGTAAAACGCAGCTGCTGCGTGAGGCTTTGCCATCCATAGCGCGGAATCTTGCAATCCTCGGCCTTCCATTGACCGTTGGCGATGTGCTTGGCAAGCGTCCGGGAATAGCCAGGCAAAATGGGCACAAATTGCACATCATGACATTACTTGCCTCAAGACACGGCGATCTGCGAAGCCATCTGCGCTCGCAGCGGGGCAGAGAAGGATCGGTGCGCGCAAAGCTGCTGGGGGATATTGCTATTGCCGCTATTTTACCCATTGAAGGAAGTTTGATCAAAGTGGGTGAATCTAGGGAATTCAGTCTTCCGGCCATACGGTATTTTGTTAATAAAAATAAAGACTCGAAACAGCGCCGCAATTATCTGCTGGAACTCCTGGGGCGCCATGACCCTGCAATTGAAAATATTGGGCAGGATGTGCTGCGATTATATTTTGCTCTTCATCCTCTGACCACCGAGGAACATGAGGCTCATCCCAACCTTGCGCCGTTCAAGATCGGCCCCCAAGAGGTAACTCTGGATGATGCAGCAGGCAAGGCTTCTCCCCGTAAACGAAACCGGGGCGCGCGCGGGCCAACGTACGGAAGTGAAAAGTGGCTGCCCGAACTTGCACAGCGGATTATGGAAGGCGAAGAGCATCTTGAGGTTCTGGCTGCGTTCCAGGCTTACATTGCTGAAAGGCAAGAGGCAAATACGGCCGAGGCTAGCGAACGGGAGCGGCAGTTGGGGCTGGCCTTTTATGATAAACTCGGTTGGTTGTCGCCGGATCATCCGCTGTATGAAGCCTTTGAATATTCCCGGGGCCCCGATGGCGCGCATCTGCCTTCACCTACCAAGGTTGTCGAATTGGCTCGGCTTTTGGCAAGCCAGCCGAAAGGCACTACCATCATGGTACTTAATGTCGCGCTTAGGCTCACCGATTGGACGCAGTTACCGCCTTTTGAGCAAAAGGCGCCCGACGCGCAGCCTCCGGTATCCGAACCTGTGGCCAAGCCTGAAAAATCGGTCCGCAGCAGAGCTCCAAGCACAACCACCTCTGATCCGGAAATTTCTGTCTTCGATACTAAGGATTCGCCCGCGGACACGGTAGCTTCAGTTAAGAAGTGCTTGGGATTGGATGAACTTCGCAGCGCCCGCCCTACTAGTATTCCCTCCGAAAAATTGCCGGCATACGAAAGTCTTGTAGAGTCGCTCGATCGTGACCACACTCTGGAAGACATTCTGACCGTGCCAGGGATTGAGAAATTGCCAGAAGGCAATCTGAGTCAAATCGCCGCCGAGGCAAAGCAGCTCATTGAAAATGGCGATGAACCAACACTGCGGTGGTTGATCCAAAGAATCGCACAAGAAAAAGATTGGCACTCTTGACTATTGAGTGCCAATTTTCTATGCTATAACTAGTTAGCAATCCTATACATAGACTGCTAGAATATACATTGAATCTGAATCATTTTTAAGGAGGATACCTAAATGGGCAAAATCATTGGAATCGACCTCGGTACAACTAACTCGGCCATGGCGGTGATGCAGTCCGGCAAACCCGAGATTATTACCAACTCCGAAGGTAACCGCACCACGCCAAGCGTTGTCGCAGTTAATAAAAATGGCGAACGGCTGGTGGGTCAAGTGGCGCGCCGCCAGCAGGTAACAAACTCTAAAAACACTATTTACGAAGTAAAACGTCTCATTGGCCGCCGTTGGGAAGATAAAGAAGTCCAGCGTGACCTCAAACTCATGGGTTACGAAATCGTCAAAAGCGGTGACGCCGTAAAGGTCAAAATGGGCGACAAAGAGTACAGCCCTGAAGAAGTGAGCGCAATGATCCTTGGCAAGTTGAAGGCCGACGCCGAAGCATTTCTGGGCGAGCCCGTAACAGAGGCGGTTATTACTGTTCCAGCATATTTTGATGACTCACAGCGCCAGGCTACTAAAGATGCGGGCAAGATTGCCGGCCTCGAGGTAAAGCGTATTATCAACGAACCGACCGCCGCCGCACTGGCTTACGGTCTGGACAAAGGCCAAAAGAGCGACGAAAAGATCGCCGTATACGACCTTGGTGGTGGTACGTTCGACGTTTCTATCCTGGAACTCGGCGACGGTGTCTTTGAGGTCAAATCAACCAATGGTGACACACATCTCGGCGGGGCCGATTTCGACCGTGCTATTATCAACTACTTTGCCGATGAGTTCAAAAAAGAACACGGCATCGACATTTCCGAAGACAAAGCCGCCATGCAGCGCTTGCGCGATGAAGCCGAAAAAGCCAAGATCGAACTGTCGACCGCCCACGAAGTGGACATCAACCTGCCCTTCTTAACTGCTGATGCCGACGGTCCAAAGCACTTCGAGCATAAACTGACCCGTGCCAAGCTGGAACAATTAGTCGGCGAACTGATCGACAAGACTGCCGAACCTTGCCAGAAAGCCCTCAAAGACGCAGGCTTAAGTGCCAGTGATATTGACGCCGTGGTCCTGGTCGGTGGTATGACCCGCATGCCTGCCGTACAGGAAAAGGTGAAAAACATCTTTGGCAAAGACCCCATGAAGGGTGTAAATCCTGACGAGGTTGTGGCTGTCGGCGCCGCCATTCAGGGTGGTGTGCTGCAGGGTGATGTCAAAGATGTACTGCTGCTTGATGTCACCCCGCTGTCGCTTGGCATCGAAACCATGGGCGGCGTGATGACCAAGCTCATTGAGCGCAATACCACCATTCCGACCAGCAAATCCGAAGTATTCAGTACCGCTGCCGACAACCAGCCGCAGGTAGAAGTGCATGTAGTGCAAGGTGAACGCGGCATGGCCGGCGACAACAAATCACTCGGCCGGTTTATTCTGGACGGCATTCCATCAGCGCCGCGCGGCGTTCCCCAGATCGAAGTAACCTTTAATATTGACGCCAACGGTATCTTGAACGTAACCGCCAAAGATAAAGGTACCGGCAAAGAGCAGAGCATTACCATTAGCGGGTCAGGTAACCTGGACAAAGCCGACGTGGAAAAGATGGCCAAAGAAGCCGAAACCCACGCCGACGAAGACAAGAAAAAGCGTGAGGCCGTCGAAGCCCGCAACATACTGGACAATACTATTTACCAGGCTGAAAAGATGAAGAGTGACTATGGTGATAAAATGGATGAAGGGGACAAGAAGACCCTGGAGGAGGCTATCGCCGATGCTAAAAAAATTGATAAAGATGGTGATAAAGAGGCAATTGAAGCTGCCACCAAAGCGCTAAATGACAAATTGATGCCAATTGGTGCTAAAATGTACGAATCTGCAAAAGAGGATAATGCCACCGAAGATAAAGATGGCGACAAGACTGCAGATTCTGACAAGAAAACCAAGAAGTCCGACAAAGACAACGCCGTAGAAGGCGAAGTCATCGACGAAAAATAAGGAGATTTTTGCTTCATGTCCAAACCAGACCGTATGTCCGGAATGATTACTTTTGCCGACGCCCAAGAATTCGACAGAAAACCCGTTGTCCCATTTCCGAACGAGAACGTGACTGTTCGCTGGAGTGGGTCTACACTCATGGGGCTTGTGGCGGAGGAGCCTAACGAACTGACCAGGCAACTCATGAGCCGTATGGGTTTAAGGGAGCGACTTGAGACGGGTCGTATAGTCAGCCTGCTTAGGAACCAGGCTGACGAAAGGGCTTTGTATCAGATGATTCCCCCAACGGCGGATCATCTTGAGGGCTGGTATCGGCCATTTCCCGAAGTTTCATCTACAGAAGTTCAGGCGCTTGGACTGTATGAGATTATGGCTCATCTGGGTAGTGCTATGCTTGACCAATCTGAGGGGGTCAATGATGTGGTAGATGTGGCATACGAGTCGGCCGCTATTGCCCAAGGGATTACAGGTGCAGCTGTTAATACAATGTATCTACATCCCGTCAAGCCGGATGCAACGCTATTTATAGCTCCAGTCGATGCTTCCGAATCTAATCAACCCGCATTGTTACCATCCGCTCATTCTGCCGACGCCACACAGCAATTCACCGCTGTTTCCCCAAAGACCATTAAATTCGAACCGGTTCAACCCCAGGAATAAGATATACTAGGAGCTAGATATGCTAGGATTCGGTGAAAAGCACGAACATTCGGTTGATCCCACGACGCTTCCTATTTTTGTGCATGCCTTGCAGAGCGCCGAAGCCTTCGATTTGGCCGGGAAAGTATGGCAAGCTAACGCGCGCTATGTGATGGCTGATCCGAACAACCGTAAAGAACTGCTCCGTTTCGTGTTTGATAATCCTAAGTGCGTGGTATGGCTGGAGCGCGATCAGGGCCGCACCGATACATTTGAGCTTTTGTTATTGTGGGATGCAAAAGGCAAGGATCTCGATGTGACCGAAGTATTTGTGATTTCTAATAATGGCACTACGGTTGGCGACGATGCGCGTGTCAAGAGTTTGCTGGGTACTATTCTGGCTTCACCGGCTATCGTTCCGGCGCAAATTACCCCTGCTGCTCCTGTACCGCCGACCGGCCCGCAAAATAATGGCGGTAGCCCACCGGTATCGACCCAGCAGAACGGATAATTATGGCAAAGCGAGATTATTATGATGTTTTAGGAGTGGCAAAAGACGCAAGCGCCGATGAGATTAAAAAGGCGTTTCGTCGTCAGGCCATTCAACACCATCCCGACAAAGAAGGCGGTGATGAAACTAAGTTTAAAGAAATAAATGAAGCCTATGAGGTCCTGAAAGATCCTTCCAAGCGTCAGCGTTATGATCAGTTTGGTCATGCCGGAGTGGGCAGCAGCGCCGCGAGTGATGGCAACCCGTTCGGCGGTGGTTTTGGTGGTGCAGGCGGCCAAAACGTACACTTTGATTTTGGCGATTTGGGCTTGGGCGATATATTCGAAAACTTTTTCGGCGGCGGCATGGGCGGCCGGCGGGGGCAGCGAGAACGCCGCGGTCATGATGTTGAGACGGCTGTCGAAATAAGTTTTGAGGACGCAGTGTTCGGTACCGAGGCTGAGCTGCGCGTGACGCTTGACGATACCTGTACACATTGTCAGGGCACGACCGTCGAGCCTGGCTATGAACTTAAAACCTGTACCACTTGTCAGGGCGCCGGACAGACGGTGCACGTTGTGCGCACTATTTTTGGTAACGTACAGCAAGCTGCGGTTTGTCGTGCCTGTAAAGGCACTGGCAAGGTTCCTGAAAAAGAATGCACCAAATGTCATGGCAAAGGAACTGAGCGGACCGCGCAAACGATCAAGCTTAAGATTCCGGCAGGTATCGATGACGGCGCGGTGATCCGGCTGCGTGAACGCGGCGAAGCGACCGCGAACGGACCCAAGGGTGATTTATATGTAAACTTACGCGTCAAATCACACAAAAAGTTTACACGCGAAGGTGACCTGATCCTCAGCGAAGAGCATATTTCGATGATCGACGCAGCCCTTGGTACTGAACTGGACGTTGAGACGGTTGATGGCATGGTCCGTATGCGCGTTCCGGCCGGTACGCAGAGCGGTACCGACTTCAAACTGGCTAATCATGGCGTGCCGCATCTCAAAGGTGAGGCACGCGGTTCGCATATTGTTACACTGATTGTCGACACTCCGACTCGGCTTTCCAAACGCCAGCGCGAACTACTCGAAGAATTTCAACAGGACGGCGGCAAAAAAGGTTTCTTCGGTCTATAAGGCTTCTCATGTTCGGTCCCGATTTTGACAAGAACGTGGCCTTTTATTCGCCCTATCGCTTTGCCGATTCCGACAATAGAGCTCCCGATGAAAAGGTGTTGTTACCACATACGGCAGGCAATGGTCACGTGATCAGATGCCTCGCCGACCTCGGCGTGGGTTCGATTTTTGTAGACCCAGACGGTTTGCGAGACCTTGATGATCCGGGGCGGGCCTGGGCTGTTGGCCGGCTGGCCAGGCTTCGGCATGAAGAGGCATATTATTTGTATAATGACATTAATTTGCCGCTCGGAGACGGGGGAATCACTGCCGTTCGTGCCCGCGACGTCACGCCGAGGGCACTGGCCAACCATGTGCCGGTTATTAATGGTGCCGAGATCCGAAGTATCGGTGAGAGTAAAGCCAGGCAGTATGAACTCTTCCAGGAATTTATGGTACGTACCGTTTGCATTGGCCCTGAAGACCCGATACCTGTGGGGGTTACGAATGACTTTGCCACCAGTTTGGTAGTGTACAAGGGCAATAGCTCCCAACAATCCCAGCAAGTAATGACCTTGCCGCGGGGTACTGAAACAGGGACAATTGCCTATTTACGCAAAGGATGGCAAGACGATCAGGGCAACGCGCCCACAATATTATTACAAGAATATCAGCAGGGAAGGCCATGGCCTATGGTCCGGCCCGTCGATCGAGATATATCCGATCCTTTGCTTCTTGCCAATGAGTGCTTGAACTATGAACTGCGAATGAGCGCCTTTGCAACCCCAGGCAACTATCGGCTGGTGCCTGCCCTCAAGGTAATTGATGGGTATTCGGGTAGGTGCACTATCGCAGTACGGCCTGACACTGTGCCGAAAGAGGCTTACGAGATGGCCACTACCGTCTGTCGGAAATTATTTGAAGAAACATCGGCACCTGGTTTTATGGCTGCCATCGACATGTACTGGAATGAAAACATGCAGATGCAATTACGTGAGGCCAATCTGCGTGAGCCGGGACTGGATTTCGGACCGAGTATAGATACTCCTCCTCATTTGCGGCTGCACGCCGAGCAACTGGCAGAACTCGCTGGTGCGAATCCCTCCGCCCCTGTTGAATATTGACTACTTTTACAAAAAATGGTAAAGTACTTACGATAGCAAAAATACACACAGGCCTCTTTAGGCTGCTGGTTACATTTTTAGGCAAAGTCAGTTAAGCTAAGCAGACAGGTTGCATATGTCATGGTTTGATCAAACAATTACCTATGATCGTAAGGCGCCGATTGGAACCGTTTATTACGACCAATCGACGTTTATTCACTTGACGCGGTTTTTTGACAATATGAAACTGGTGACAGCCGTTGATGACGCTGCCATGGCGGACTTTGGTTTGCAGGATGACCACATCGTGCTAGGCCTTGAGCCCACTACCACACCGTATCATTTGAGTCTATCGGCAACCCCGGAATTTGCCGAAGTCGCCAAGTCCATGCCGCGCCGCAAGTTTCTGCTGTATAGTCCTCTCGACCCCCCGTATCCGGTCAATCCACTGACCTACATCATGAATTCGCCGACCATTGCGCACGCATACGAGCACAAGCGCTACTTCCGCGATGAATTCGCCGACCTGATTAATCTGCCCGAATATGTCGTCAAACGTCTGGACGATCTGAACGAAGAGAGCTTTACTGAGCTTCAGACTATGTTCGGCGATAAATTCGTCGTACAAGAGGTCGAATCGTCTGGATCTAAAGGCACCTTTATTGTCAATACTTTGGCTAAATTCAAAACCGCAGTCGATAGTCTCAAAAAGATTTCGTACAGCGGCACGGTGGTGATATCAAAATTTGTAAACGGTGCGTCATGCAGTGTGCAGGTGTGTGTCACCAAATACGGCATTTTTACCGGCGGTCTGCAGAAACAGCTCGTCGACAGCCCCTATTTGTGCAATACCGATTTGCCGGAGGTCACCAAATGGTGCGGGGGCGAATTGGGCGGTAATTACCCCGAAATTCTGAAGCACCGCACACAGGAGATCGCGACCATCGTGGGTTCTGAGCTTGCCAGCCACGGCTACCGCGGTATTTTCGGTATCGATCTGATCGTAACGCCCGAAAATGATGTATATGCTATTGAAATCAACGCTCGCTTAACCGGATATACGCACATTTTGAGTGACATCCAATACGCAAAAGACAAGATTCCGTTTATCCTGTTGCACACCTTAGAACTCGGCAACTTCAAATACGAAGTAGATGACGCCGAGGCGCTGCCGACTATGGGTTCGCTCGATGATGCGTATTCATATCTCATTCTTAATAATCAGCTTGAAACAGCCCAGGTGCTCGAGCACCGAATTCGGAACGGTATCTACCGCGTAACCGAAGATGGACTGGAGTTTGTAAAATCGAGCTTCAGCGTAGCTGATCTGCCCGATGAAAATCACGTCATTATTCTGTGCCGGTTCAAGAAAGGCGATACTATCAACAGGGGTGCTCGTATTCTGAAGCTAGTCAAAAAGGGCCAGACAATGGATCCGGCGACGGATGACCTTGACGAACCGACGCAGGCTCTGATAAAAACTATCAAGCAACATTTTGCTATCAAAGGTTAATATTATGAAGATTGGTATTCTAACTCGTCTCCCCAACTACTACACCGAGAAGCGCCTCCAAGAAGAGGCTGAAAAGCGTGGTCACGAAGTGACGATGCTGAAATCTTCGGCATGCCATATAGAAATCGATAGTGGTAATCCCAAAGTTATTTATAAAGGTGAGATCTTGGGTCAATTGGATGCAGTTATTCCACGCATTTCACTCAATAACTCCTCCTATGCCAGTGCCATTTTGCGCCAGTTCGAGACAATGGGCGTGTATACGCCGGCGAAATCGCTGGCGATTGGCCGTTCGCATGACATTTTGCGTACACTGCAGCTACTCAGCAAGGCCAATGTCGGTATTCCAAAAACCATCATTACGCATGAACCGGATCAGCTGGATAATCTGCTCGAACGCGTGGGCTTGCCCGTGGTCATCAAAGCGGCGTCAGCGGCCCGTAACAACGGCGCAGTATTGGTAGAAAATCCCAAAGCAGCAAACTCGGTACTCAAGGCTTTTTACATGAGTGACGCCAATCTGCTCATCCAAGAATATGTAGGCAAAGATACCGAAGTGCAAGATGTGCGGGCAATTGTGGTGGGTAGTATGGTGGTTGCAAGCGTCAAGCGCGGCGGCAGCGCCCAGAAATTTTTTGCCCAGCCTGGCAAAAGCGAATACGGCCAGGTTGTAAAACTGACCGAAGAAGAAAACCGTGCGGCAGTCAAAGCAGCCAAAGCCGTTGGCCTCAGTATTTGTGCCGTAGATATGATGATTACGCCCACTAAGCAGTATGTTTTACGTCTAGACGCCTCACCCGGTCTGGAAAATATCGAACTCACTACCAAGCGCAATGTTGCTGCCCAAGTAATTGAATACATCGAAAAAAATGCCAAACAACGAAATCGAAAAGACAAAGTGGACGCTTAGACGTCTGCCGAGGTGGGGTGTTTTTGCCCTGGTTGCAGCCTTTCTGGCGGTGTTGTTTGTGGTGTATGTGCGGATACAGTCGACTTATCGGCTGACCGTGTATGTGCCACATGAAGTTCTCAATCAGTCATGGACACATGAGACCAATCCTAAGTCACTGAAGCCATGGGTGTATTACTTGGACGCGGCACGCACCAGCGCCAAGCAGGAAAAAGGCCTTGGCGACCGCGAAAAACTACGCTTCAATGCCGGTATGATCTTTATATATGACAATACGGCGAACCGTTGTTTTTGGATGAAGGATATGCGTTTTTCCATCGACATTATTTGGGTGGACGACACCAAAAAGGTGACGGCCATCGAGCATAACGTCAACCCAAAGACATACCCCGATGCCTTCTGCCACGATGCCCAGTATGTTATCGAGTTGAACGCAGGTGAGGCTAAAAAGGCCGATCTAAAACAGGGGCAGCAGCTGACCTTCTAAAATACTCATGCTATTATGATTAAGAGATGTCGCACGATCTTGGACTCATTATCGCATTAGCGGCCCCGTTTTTAATACTGACGGTTTTACGTATTAATGCCGCCATGGTTTTCTTGAGCCTGTGTCTGGGCTATGTATTGGTAGACCTAGTTGCCAAGGATACCAATTCATTGATCAATTTTATTACGTCCGGTAAAGGCTCGCTCAGCGAATCGACCTGGTATTTGATCATTTTGTTAACCCCCGTAGTACTGACCTGCATTCTGATGCTGTTTAGCATAAAAGATCGTTGGAAAGGTTTTTTTAATGTATTGCCGGCCGCCGCTACGAGTGTATTGTTGGTTTTGCTGGCGGTGCCTTTACTTATGCCCGGCCTTCGTTATGCTCTGGAGTCCCAGGCGCTCTGGCATCAGCTGAACAAAGCACAGGCCCTTACGATCACTATTGGTGCCTTTATTAGCTTACTATTTTTGTGGACACAGCGCAGCAGCATGCGCGAAGGCAAAAAATAACCCCCTTGTCGGTTGACTTTATTGGCCGCAACAGGGATAATATAACCTGACAAACGCCCATATGTATATGGGCCCGTAGCTCAGCAGGTTAGAGCAGCGGCCTTTTAAGCCGCGTGTCGTGGGTTCGAATCCCACCGGGCCCTCCAGTCTAGTAAAATCAGCCTCTTCGGGGGCTTTTTTAGTACCCCCATATCCGTAAATTGGGCTAATTTCCGGTATATAAACTTTTTTAGCTGCGAAAGTTGGATTCCGGCCGGAAAAAGCATTTGTTTATATACATTCATGGTTACTTTATCTTGCTGCCACCATTACGTGTCTAGGTTGGGCCATCCTGAGAACGTAACTGGTTAGGCATGCCTGTTATAGGTATAAATACTACGGGGAATATAGTTCCTTCTTACGCCACTTGCGAGTGGTCACGAAAACCTCGAAAAAACTTAATGATTTACTATTGACTTTATGCTAAGCTAGGCTTCATGCCGAATGGGTACGAGAGGTTTGAGCTGGCGGAGCCAGAACTGGCGCCCCCTTGGCTGCTGGCTAATGTGCACGTTGGATTTATGGGCGCATGTTTGGAGTCTGAATCCAAAGTAGGGCCAATTTCACTTGAATTACGGTGGCGTAAAAATAAATACCATGATACTGACGAAGAAAAATTGGCCGAATTTTACGAACCCGAAACACCTGCGCCGGGGTGCGCTTCTGACAGTAAGGAATACCCTTACATCGTTTTGCCCCCCAATGTTTTTTATAGGGTCTTTCTCCATGTGCCTACGGCTGCTGTTAATCAAGAATGGTCAAAGGAGTATGAGCAGCCGCTTGCAAGTGGTTCCGGAGAAAAGCTGATTGACCCTGCGGAAGTTCAGGGGTGGTTTCCGGGCTTGGAGACGGATTTATTGCCTGGAAAGTATGAGGTTACCGCCATGGCTCAATCTCGTCTGAGCTTGGGGGTGCTTATTCGTAATTCGGTGCGCGGGCCGTTGGTCCGAGAGCAGCCTAACACAAGCATAGGATATTATCTTGAAGGGGTCACCTATATGTTTAGAGAATGTGTAGATCGTCCGGGCGTGGCTACGATAGGCTATGATGCGTATGAAACTCGTATCAAGGGAGGAGCGCAAACGCTCTATGAACCGTTGTGCGTAGAGGACGGTTCGCAATCAGGAGGTATGAATCATTCATTAGAGGTCATTATCCTGCAAACCTCCGACCTGCTAACTTCGGAGATATCTTTTTATTTCCCAGAACAACACAGTAGGGGTCCCGTGCTTCGTCGATATAAAATGCATGAAAAGAGCACTATGAGTATCAGTGCGCTGCCGATTACAGCCTTTCGTTTCGCCCTGCGGGCCTCAGAAGACGGGTGAACTCTGTAGCGTGGCGTGCCGATGCATCTTTTGTTATAATTACCCCTAGAAAACCTAGGTAATTTTGGAATTTTTTATGTCAGGACATTCAAAGTGGTCAACCATTAAACGCCAAAAAGCTGCTACCGACGCAAAGCGGGGCGCAGTTTTTACGAAAATTGGCAACCAGATTGCCATTGCCGCGCGCGGCGGCACAGATCCGGCTACCAATTCGACACTGGGCATGGTTATCGAAAAAGCCAAGGCCGCCAATATGCCGCTGGCAAATATTGAGCGCGCTATTCAGCGTGTGGCCGACAAAAATGCTGCAGTACTGCAAGAAATTTTATACGAAGGGTACGGTCCGGGCGGCGTGGCTATTTTGGTCGAAGGCGCCACCGACAATACAAACCGCACATATCCAGAAGTTAAACTGGCCTTTTCCAAACACGGCGGAAATATCGCCGAAAAAGGCGCGGTGGCTTTCCAGTTTGACCGCAAAGGGCAGATTCGGGTAAAAGGCAACGGCGACGAGTTGCTTATGCAAGCTCTAGAGGCCGGTGCGGATGACCTGCAAGAAGAGGGCGCCGAGTCAGTCATCTATACAGACCCAAAAGCTTTGGCCCAGGTTCGTGACGCATTGAAAGCTGTTGGCGTCGACGTGATTGAGGCGGAACTAACCTACGTAGCCAACAATACCATCGAGGTGACCGATAAAGAAACCGCCGGTAAAATTATGCGTATGATGGACGCGCTTGATGACATCGATGACGTTACTGCAACGCATGTAAATTTCGACATCCCCGAAGAATTATTGGGCTAGCATGAGGATTCTTGGCATCGATCCAGGAACTGGTCTCCTGGGTTTTGGCGTTATCGATGTACAGGGCACCAGAGTTCAGATGGTTGACGCCGGCGTGATCCGCACACCCGTCAAAGAAGACGACGCCGTGCGCCTGCTGACCATCTACGAAGAATTATCTGATATTATCGCTGCTAATAATCCGACCGTTATGTCGGTGGAAAAGCTCTTTTTTGCGCGCAATGTAACCACGGCCATGACCGTGGCGCAGGCCCGCGGCGTCGTTTTACTGTGCGGTAAACAGGCCGGCATGCAGATTTTTGAATATACCCCAATGCAGATCAAACAGGCAGTCACCGGCTACGGTAAGGCCGACAAGAAACAGATGCAGGAAATGGTACGGGTGCTGCTAAAGCTCAGAGAAGTGCCAAAACCGGACGACTGTGCCGACGCATTGGCGGCTGCACTGACATATGCGAGTACGGCGCGCCTAGCCTAGAGCGCTGCCTGCGTGGAAGATGTATCTGATTGAGTGCCTTGCTTGGCCGCCTTTTGATTTTCAAGATATTTATTGATGTCACTCTGTCCCATCAGGTTCCAAACCGGAACGGTGACCCGGCTAATAATCCAGAGGATATATATAAGTGTGGCATCATTGCCTTTGACAACGCGGGAAAAGGTGTTGCAAAAATGCCAGTACCACCACAGATAAATAAAGATGCTCGCAAATAGACTTATAATCAGAACCAGCATGCCGGCGTTCAGTAGTGGCTCGAAGATACTCTTTGATACAAGCGCGCTTAGCAAAGCAAGGATTGCGACCGGTGCGGCAACATAAAACATAATAAGCAGCCAATGAATAGGGGGAATACTCTTTTCATCTTTGTTGATGGCAATCAAATCTTTGCGTACCACATACGACCAGTAGAGCTCGTAAATACCACCGGTCAGAAAACTTAAAATAAATACAGCAAAAAGGTTTCGTTTTTTCATATGAGTCTCGTATTATTTACATCATTATACTCTTTTGCTCCTTTTTGACAATCTGACAACGCTTGTCATAAGCAGAATGTGCAATAATATAAACGATGATTGTGACATTGACTGGCATAGTTGCCGAAAAGATTGGGGAGAGTGTGGTCTTGGATGTACACGGCGTGGGCTATGGTTTGCTTATGCCCGCTGAAGACCACGGTTTGCTGCAGGCCGGTCACGAAGCAAAGGTATACGTGTACGAACACATCCGCGAGGCTAGCTTCGACCTGTTCGGTTTTGTAAACTTGGACACTAAACTTTTTTTTGAGCAGCTGTTGGGCGTGAACGGCGTGGGCCCAAAGATGGCGCTGGGTGTGCTAAGCATTGGCTCGGCTGGCGAGGTACGCCGGGCGATCGCCGGCGGTGACACCAAATTTATTCAGCGGGCGAATGGTGTAGGCAAGCGCGTGGCCGAGCGCATTGTCGTGGACCTCAAAGATAAGGTAGGGCTGGCTGGGGTTGATTTGGCCTCGACGGGAATACTGCAATCCGATGCGCTGCTGACGCAGGATGAAGCCGCCCAGGCATTGGTCGCATTGGGCTACTCTCCTCAGGATGCGGCAGGTGCCCTTAAGGGAATTTCTGCAGACTTGTCTACCGAGGAGCGCATTAAACGGGCGTTGAAGCGCGGATAATCATGGCCATAGACCGCATCGTAAATACCGGTGTTAGTGATGACGACCAGCAGCAGGAGCAAGAGCTGGAAAACACGCTGCGGCCCAAAGATTTTGCTAATTACATCGGCCAGGAGCGTCTCAAACAGAACATCAAACTCGCTATCGAAGCCGCCAAAAAGCGCGGGGAGCCGCTTGACCATATCTTGCTCTACGGCCCGCCTGGCCTCGGCAAAACTACCATGGCGAGTGTGATTGCCAATGAAATGGGGGCACAAATCCGTGTGACGTCCGGCCCGGCCATCGAGCGTGCCGGTGATCTGGCGAGCCTTTTGACCAACCTCCAGGACGGCGACATGCTGTTTATCGACGAAATCCATCGCCTCAATCGCTCTGTCGAAGAAGTGCTGTATTCGGCTATGGAGGATTTTAAACTGGACATTATGCTTGGTAAGGGGCCGAGTGCCCGCAGCTTACGATTGGATATCCCTAAATTTACCTTGATTGGTGCGACCACCCGTACAGGTGCATTGGCTGCACCGTTACGTGACCGTTTCGGCTTAATCCACCGTTTGGAGTTTTATAAACCAGAAGAAATTCAACAGATTATTGTGCGCGCCGCAGATATTTTGAACGTGCGTATCGAACGGACGGCCGCCCAGGAACTGGCACACCGTGCCCGCCTGACGCCGCGCATCGCCAATCGCCTCTTGAAACGTGTGCGTGACTATGCAGATGTCAACGGCGACGGCATCATTGATACGGTTATTAGTAGTCAAGCCTTGCATTTACTAGAGGTCGATGAACTGGGCCTGGATCCTGCCGACCGCATGCTGCTTCTGGCGATTATTGATAATTACAAAGGCGGCCCCGTGGGGGTTGAAACGCTCGCTGCGCTGACTGCCGAAGAACGCAGCACCATCGAAGACTTCTATGAACCCTATCTGATGCAGATCGGTCTTTTGGAGCGCACGCCGCGCGGCCGTAAGGTAACGCATAAAGCCTATCGTCATCTTGGCAAAACACCGCATCCCGCCACGGGACAAACCGACCTATTATAGGTATAATGTAAGCGTATGAATTCAGAGCAACAGCACCCGCACGGTACGCAGTCTGGCGGGCAACCCCAAAATGTGTATGACCAGCCGGTAGCCTATGACCAACAAGGCCGCCCATTGTATGCTCATCCGCCTCAGCAGCAAGGGCCGCAAATGGTTTATGTGGCCCGACCAATGAATCCGGAGGAGCCTGAGATTCCCGATGAGATTAGGCGTCGGGCCGAAGAATCACGCAAAAAATACCCCCGTCTTAATCTGAGCGAAGGCGAATATATTATCTCGGCCGTCAAACGCCATCCCATTGGTATCTTACTGATTTGGGCTGTGATCTTGCTGGTGATCGGCGTGTTTGCGGGACTCGCTTATATGCTGTTTGTCGACCCGAACTCCAACATGACCACCGCCTTTGGCGATGAAGAGCAAACACGGGCCATGGCCACCGTCATCGTCGCCGGGATTGCCATGATCGGTTTGCTCGGCGGGCTTATTGCAACGTATATTTACAATAACAATCGGTTTTATCTGACCAACGAAAGCGTGATCCAGGAAATCCAGACCAGTCTGTTCAGCAAGCATGAGCAGACGGTGAGTTTGTCGAATGTCGAAGACGCCAGCTACCGCCAGGTCAATCCACTGCAGATGATTCTTAATTACGGCTCGATTCGCTTGTCCACCGAAGGTGACGAAACTACCTACCGATTTTCATATGTCACAAATCCAAAAAAACATATCGCCGTTTTGAATAATGCCGTCGAAGCATTCAAAAATGGTCGGCCGGTGCATCCGACCGATGATCAGCCGAGTTAGGTCTCTTAGCCCAATCTTGATAAATGCTAGTTAACACTCGTTTTGACGTATTTTTCGCCGCCTTCATAAATGGCGGTTAAGGTATATTGGGTACAGGCGGTTTTTTCGTCGGTGCAAGGCGAACCGTCGGTGGTGGTTGCCTGATATGAATAGCATTTTTCTTCAGGAGCGGCGGCTAATTTTGGCTTGCCCTTTTCGGTACAGTCGGTCAATGTATCATTCCACTGCGGATCGCGCACGGCATCGTCAGGCAGATTTTTGAGATTTTGTTTGCGCCACTCGCTGCTGTTAAGTTCACTGAGCGAGGGGTAACGAATTTTGAGCGCATAATAGGTTTCAAGCTGCGCCTGCAATGAATTGATATGGTTTTGGCGGCTGCCGTTACGGTTTTTGGCCTGTACGCCACTGTACGTCATGGCTACCAAAGTCGCCAAAATGCCAACGATTACGCTGACAACGAGGAGTTCGATTAGGGTAAAGCCCTGCTCGCGCTTGCTGCTCATGGATTCCTTTTGCCTTTTTAGCAATTAAACTTCTGGTGAAGAGTATACCAGTTTTTATCGCCCGGTCACAACAGTACTACAGAGAAAGAGTGCGCAAAACTTCAGTGATAGTGGTCTGGCCGCGCAGTGCCTTAATGAGTCCGTCGAGTTCCATTGGGATAAAGCCGTCTTTGAGGGCGGCGCGGCGAATTTTATCGGGAATGCTGCTGCCGAGGAGAGCGTCCTGGGCGTGATTGTCATTAACTTCCAGGACTTCGACGAGTGCGACCGCGCCTTGGTAACCCGTAAAGTTGCAGGCTTCACAGCCGCCATCACTGGCCTTCCAAAGATGGATAATGCCAGTCGGGCTGGTGGCGGGCTGGTGGCCACCCAGGCCTTCTTTGACAGCCTGTTTGTCCAGATCGTGGACTTGCTGCAGGTGTGCCGCCGACGTTATGCCGAATGCTTTTTGGACTTCATGAAGCTCTTCGCGCGTAGGTGTAATGCTATGACGACAGCGTTGACAGAGTTTGCGCACCAGGCGCTGACTTACGCCGGTCTGCACGGCATGCGCAAACAAGAACGGCTCTTCATTAGTCATGGTGCGTAGCTGGGCTAGAGCGACGGGCGTGTTGCCTGCGTGCATGCCAACAATGACAAGATGACCACCGGAAGCGGCTTGGATAACCAGATCCCCCGTTGCTTTGTCGGTCAGGTCGCTGAGCAGCAGGATGTTCGGATCTTGATTGAGCGCTGCGCGGAACGCATCATGGAACGTGACGCCATTATTTGGTCTAACCTGTGTTTGGCTAATGCCGGGCAGGCGGTATTCGATGTCTTTTTCGATGGTGGCGATGCTGACGGCGGGAGTGGTGATCATTTGCAATATGCTGTGCATGGTGGTAGTGCGACCGTTGCGTCTGGGGGTCGCGACTACGATTAGCCCGTGCGATCGAGTGAGGGTATGGCTGATAAGATCAAGGCTCGGACCCCAAAAACCCAATTGTTCTAATGTGAGCGGCTTGCTTAGCCGGCGCGAAATATGCAGTACGATTTTTTCGCCGCCGATGACCGGCATGGTAGTCGCTTGAATCTGGAATTGTTCCTCGCCAACAAGCGTGGCATACTGACCTTCTCCCGGCAGATAATCGGCCGAGGCGTCCAAACCGGCCAGATCTTTAATTTGCGCCGAAATGGCGGGCAGGGCGGCCAGCGGTAATTTGTGCATACCTTTTAAATGATTGTCTATTCGGTATCGTACCTGAACAAACCGCTCATGCGGCTCCAGATGAATGTCGCTCGCCCCATGTTTAACCCCGTGTTCTACAAGCAGGTTAATGGTCTGCGCCACCTGTTCGTCGCTGAATTTGTCGCTGCTCGAAAGCAACCGTCCCAAAAAAGCATTTTTCACACCCATTTGCCACTATTATACGTAAGCGGTTTCGCAAGAGCAATCCAAATGATAGAAAGAAAACTATTTGCAATTTGGACGAACCTTGGATAGGATCAGCACACGCATATGCTTTTACTGGTATAATAAGATAAAACGGGTGGGATAGACGCTAACGGAGGGTATTTGTATGGCAGATGATAAATCAAAGATAAAAGAAACCAAGGACGCAAAGGATTCCAAGGCTTCCGCGGCCGCGAGTGAAGGCAAGGTCAAGGCGCTCGGTCTGGCCATGGAGCAGATCGAAAAACAATTCGGCAAGGGCTCCATTATGAAATTAGGTGACGCCGGGGCGATTACCCAGGTCGAAACTATTCCAACGGGGAGTATTTCGCTTGATTTGGCCTTGGGTGGCGGCTTGCCAAAAGGGCGCATCGTCGAGATCTATGGACCGGAAAGTTCAGGTAAAACCACGCTCATGTTGCACGCTATCGCCGAAGTACAGAAATCGGGCGGAATGGCAGCATTTATCGATGCCGAGCACGCCCTCGATCCATCGTATGCCAAGCGTATCGGGGTAGACGTGGACAACCTGCTGCTCAGCCAGCCCGACAACGGTGAACAGGCGCTGGAAATTACCGAAACGCTGGTACGCAGTAATGCAGTGGATATTATTGTCGTCGACTCAGTTGCTGCACTGGTGCCGCGTGCCGAAATCGAAGGAGATATGGGCGATTCCTTGCCTGGTCTGCAGGCTCGTCTGATGAGCCAGGCGCTGCGTAAGCTGACGGGTGTTATTAACCGTTCCAAAGCAACTGTTGTGTTCATTAACCAGATCCGTATGAAGATCGGCGTGATGTTTGGTAACCCGGAAACAACTACGGGTGGTAACGCGCTCAAATTCTATGCTTCGGTACGTATGGATATCCGCCGCACCGGCCAAATCAAATCTGCCGAATCAGTTATTGGTAATCGTACCCGCGTGAAAGTGGTCAAAAACAAAATTGCGCCGCCCTTCCGTGAAGCCGAATTCGATATTATGTACAACGAAGGGATCAGCCGCAGCGGCGATATTCTGGATCAGGCTGTCATTCGCGGCATCGTAGATAAAAGTGGTGCCTGGTTTGCCTACAACGACCAAAAAATTGGTCAAGGCCGTGAAGCCGCCAAGGGTTACCTAAACGAAAACCCCAAAGTAACCGAGGAGATAGCCAAAAAGGTTCGTGCAGCAGCACTGACGGACTAAAACTGCAAGGGGCCTCCAGGAATTCTGAAAAAGTACCCGGCTATCTGTTAAGCATGGCATGAAGGGCGTACAATGTAGGCATGACAGCAGCGAACCACATGATTACCGGCGCAGTGATTGCCGCCGCAGTACAGCGGCCGCTATTGGTGATTCCACTGGCATTTATTTCGCACTTCATGCTGGACATCCTGCCTCACTTTGGTGTGCGTCACAAAAATGATACCGAGCGCAATGCGCATCCGATGTTTAAAACAGTATTGGCCATTGATCTGGCCCTCGTGGCTCTGTTATTAATAGGGCTGCCACTCGTCATGCACCAGGCTGTTAACTGGTGGATTGTGCTTGTGGGTATGCTGACGGCTTGGATTCCCGATACGGTGTGGATCCATCACTTTTTGCATGACCGAAAGGGTATTGAGCGCACCGCGCCGGTTTGGCTGACGCGCTTCCATCAAAAAATTCAATGGTTTGAGCGGCCGCTGGGCATCATTGCCGAAGTTATATGGCTCGGAGCCATGGGCCTGCTTATCCGATCTATAGTGATATGAAAATAACTTCAATCAAACAGCAGGTAAAGCGAGCTGACCGCTATTCGGTATATGTTGACGAAAAATATGCCTTTAGTCTGAGCGAAGGCGAATTGCTGGCGCAAGGCATAGCGAGCGGCCAAGAGATCGATAAGCAACGCCTACGGGAACTCAAAGAATCGTCCAGTAATGATAAAGCCTACGGCAATGCGCTGCGGTATGCTGTTATGCGGCCCCGTAGCCTTTGGGAAATGCGAACATATTTAGGACGCAAGCAAGTTGAAGAACCGGTGGCCATGGCCATAATGGACCGGCTGCAACGGAATGGCTTACTGGACGACTTGGGGTTTGCTCGGGCTTGGGTAGCGAATCGACGCTTACTTAAAAGTACCAGCAAACGCCGGCTTGTACTGGAGCTCAAACAAAAACATGTGCCTGAGCACATCATAGATGAGGCCATGCAGGAAGATGACGCTAGTGAGCGCGATGTGCTGCGCGAGTTGGTCGAAAAACGCCGCGCACGCTATACGGATAACGCCAAATTTATGCAATACCTGGCGCGCCAGGGGTTTTCATATGACGACATCAAAACCGTCTTAGAAGAAAGCGGTGATCAATAGATCATTGGAGTTAAGGCCGGCCATGCGGCGGTGACGGTTTAGGCGGGTACGCCCGCCCTCGCTGGAACACGTCCCGCCAGATCGTGAATAACGATGTATTTGTCGGTAATTTCGGCGATCTGGTTTCGGTCAACGATCAGGTTGCCACCGGCCAAATTTTTGAGCAGCGGCTGCGAGATATAGATCTTTTGTACGTACATGGTTTCAACTTCGGTGGCAAAGTCGATAACCTTGCCGATCTTTTGTTTGCTAGTGGTGACGACTTTTTTACCAAGAAGTTCAAAATTGATATTCAAGATGGATCGGAGGCGCACCAGTTCCCCGGCATCAGCCAACACATCGTGGTCATTTACGACAATTCCCTGGATAATCAGATCGCGTATATCCTGATACAACAGTACGGGTGTTCGCTTACGGTCTTCGGCATCCGAGCAGTAAAAACCCTCAATTTTGAGGTTATTCGGGTTTATAATGGGACGCAGTGTCGTACCAACAACACCGCCGGTGCGCAGACTTAAAATAGGTCGATTCAATAAACTCGCACTCAACTGCAGCATGCCTTAAGTATAGCGCAATTCGGCCGGCGCATGTCAACGCTTATGGTTCAGAGAAAGTTTAATTTTTGCTATACTATACAGATATAGAGGTACTCCAGGTGAAAGACGACGATATCCAGGCTATTAATTCAGAAGTGACCCGACTCCTCACGGCGGTTTTTGGCGACATCTCGGCGATCAAATTGCCGCTCGACCTGAGCCGTGTGCTGGATTACTGCGGGCTGACGCTGCGAGAAGGTACATTCGAGAGCGAGGAGCTAGCGGGTGCACTGGACCGCGACGGTAAAACTATTTTCGTGGAAAGCGCCGACACCTATGCCCGTAAGAATTTTACTATTGCGCATGAGCTCGGACATTTTAAGCTGCACAAAGACATGGCCACCGATATCTTTTACCGCTACCAAGTGAACAAGCCCGAGGATGCTGATGATATGGAGCGTGAACTCCAGGCCAATCAATTTGCCGCGACGCTCCTGATGCCCGAACAGTTTGTAAGACAGTTGTGGGAAGTGACTAAAGAGATTGATAAGTTAGCCCAGATTTTTGGAGTTTCGCCCGAAGCCATGCGACGACGACTGCAATATCTGAGATTGGTGGCCGATTGATGTCGCAGAAGAATGCTTCACCACAGATGGGCATTCCTGTTAATCCGACATTGCCGACAGAGACAAGAAGTTTCCGGGTGGTTAAGGTGCAGTCGCCAGCGGCCCGGTTTAGCATTGTGGAGTGGCGAAGCGTGCTCCGTGACATTGAAGTGCGCGACAAGAGACAGCAGATCAAACTACGGCCATGGTTCGCCTTTGGTGTTTTTGTGATTTTGTCGGCGCAAAATGTCGGCATCTGGTTTATTTTGGTCTGGGCACTGCACAGTGGTCAGCTTGAGCAATTGCAGCTTATTTTTAGTACGCTCATCGCCGGAACGCTTGCACAGTCGTACTTTATTCTGCGGCTGATTACCAAAAAAGTCTTTGGCGACATCAGTTATGAACATAACGATGAACAAGACGAGGTTAAGCGATGAGCACGCACGTAACCTGGCAAACCGTAACATCATCGGCCGAAGAAACCGAATCACTGGCTGAGCGTCTGGCGACAGGACTCCACGGTGGAGAAGTCATCGAACTCGTCAGCGATCTCGGCGGCGGCAAGACCACTTTTACTCGTGGCCTGATGCGGGGCCTGGGCAGTGTCGACAAGGTAGCTAGCCCTACATTTACGATTAGCAAAATGTATATCGCAGGCGATCTGACCGTCCATCATTTTGATTTTTATCGCTTGCATGAGCCGGGTATCATCGCTGACGAAATGGCCGAAGTTGTCTCGGATCCAAAAGCAATTATTGTGGTTGAATGGGCTGACGTCGTGCAACATGTATTACCCGAAAATCGCATCACGATCCGTATCGACCAAACGCCAGAAGGTGACCGCCGGATCACTTTTCACTACCCGGCCGCATTGCATGAAATCATGGAAAAGGTAGAGATGTAATATGCTCATTTTGACGATTCGCACTGATAAGCCGGAGGCTGAAATAGGTTTATACGACGGCGCTGGGCAGCTAGTCTATGAAACTTGGCACGCCCACCGCGAGCTATCGGTTACGCTGCATCAAAAAATACTTGATCTGTTGGCCAGCAAGGGTAATAAGCTGGCCGACCTGCAGGGTATCGTCGGCTATGCCGGCCCCGGTAGCTTTACGGGGCTTCGCATCGGACTGACCGTTGCAAATGCACTGGCTTACAGTCTCGCCATCCCCATCGTCGCGTCCCAAGGAGAAGACTGGATCAGCCAAGGTGTTTCCAAACTACAAGAAGGCAAGTCCGACAAGATTGCCCTGCCCGAATACGGCTCACCCGCCCACATCACCCAGCAAAAAAAGTAGACATGTGGTCGAAGGTATAGTAAAGTCTGGAACTATGTTACATCTGGAAACCGCGCCCGTATCTCAAAGTCCCTTCGCCGACATTGTTAAATCAACCGCCTGGACAATAGACCCACGAAATTTGGCCGTCGCCAAAGATTACAACTTTCTAGTAACTACTCCATCTGGAGAGCAACCTGGCTACAATCTCGTCTTTTTCTCTGAAATAGAAGCGAACCAAGAGATCGTAGGCATTCCAGATTCCGTAGAAGACGTGCGAGCGCGCATTGGAACGTCGGCACTCGGTATGATCAACCGCGACTGGACGGCTAAAGGTCTCGGCTTTACCGGTGCGAACTCTCCGCTTGCCATCCATTACCCGGATAAAGCAGGGACAGTAGCCGCCCGAATTGTTCCCTTGGTTTCCGGCATAAAGATCCGGCGCCACGAGGAAAATAACAGCAAGGTTGCTCAAAATGCTCAATGGTTACGCCATGCGGGCCTTATTATTGCTGCGGGCCTAGGCGATATATTTTCAAGTGATTACGCTGGCACGCGAAAAGCAATGTCGTTTATGGAACGGGATTACGGGGACGCGCAGGTCGTTATACGGAACGCACCGCCCACATGGCAAACGGAACAGGCGAAATTGGGCATCAAAAGCGAAATCCCACCTAAAAAAGTTCTCATCCGGCCTTCTGCTGGCGATGCAGGGGTCCATGAACTGGCAGCGATTGGCGCCGTTTGGCCCACCGACTTGTTACGGTAGTAAAATATTAAGTAGCGATGAACTTATTACGCGCTCTTATTGACGTGTTTTATGCAACGCGCGTATAGTTTGTTTAAGGATTTGCAGCATTTCGGTTAAGAAGCAGTCCGTTTTCCACATTTATAAACTTACATTTTGATTTTCAGACACGCATAAAGTGACGACTAGAGAAGTGATAGCGACGTTGTCCGCTGGCGTATCTGCACGAAGAAAGGAATTTTGCGTATGGACCCGATTACCATAGTGCTCACTGTGGCTGGGCTTGCTATTGGCTTTGGCGCAAACACGATTATAACTAAAAAGAAGCTGGGATCTGCTCAAGACCAGGCCCAAAAAGAACTTACCAAGGCCAAAAAGGAGGCTGACAAGGCACTGGCAGAAGCCCGCGAAGAAGCCAATCGCATCGCCGAACAGACCCGTAAAGAAGAACAGACCCGGCGCAAAGAGTTCAAAGAAATAGAGCAGAGGCTGGTCACGCGCGAAGAAGTGCTGGACCGCAAGCTAGACGAACTAGACAAACGAGGCGAAAAGCTGCGCAAAGGCGAAGCCGAAGTCGAGGAGTTGAAGGACGAAATTCGCGTCATCCGTACCAAGCAGCAGGAAAAACTAGAAAAGATCGCCAAGCTAACCAAAGACGAAGCCGCCGGCAAGCTTATGCAAATGACCGAACGCGATATCCGCGGCGATCTGACTGGCCTGATAGCTAAACTGCAAAACGAAGCCAAGGACCAGGCCGAAGAGCAGGCTTCACTCATTATTGCCACCGCCATGGAGCGTATGGCCAGCGAAGTGACCGCCGAGCGCACTGTTACCAGTGTGAAGCTGGAAGACGAAGAAATGAAAGGCCGTATTATTGGTAAAGAGGGCCGCAACATCCAGGCCTTGCAGCGCGCAACTGGCGTTGACATCATGGTCGACGATACCCCAGGGTATGTGGTGCTTTCAAGTTTTGATCCGGTTCGCCGTGAAGTCGCCCGCCAAGCGCTCGAAATGCTCATGAAAGACGGCCGCATCCACCCGGGTCGCATCGAAGAAGTCGTTGCCAAAGCGCAGAAAAACGTCGAAAAAGATGTAGTGCGCGCTGGTGAAGACGCTGCCCGCGAAGTTGGTGTGATCGGTATTCCAAAAGAAATTCTGCATCTGCTCGGAGAACTCAAATTCCGTACCAGCTACGGCCAAAACGTACTAAAACATAGTACCGAAATGGCGCACATCGCAGGCATTATCGCCGAAGAAATCGGTGCGAACGTCAAAACCGCCAAGTATGCCGCACTGGTACATGACCTGGGTAAGGCCCTGACTCACAAAATGGAGGGCAAGCACCACCATATCAGTGGTGAAATGCTGCGCAAATACGGAGCGCCTGAAGCGGTGGCAGTTGCCGCCGAACAACACCACGACGACGTCGAAGCAACGACGGTCGAGTCTATCATTGTCCGTGTAGTGGACGCTATTTCGGCCGCCCGCCCCGGTGCCCGCAATATCTCGGCCGAAAACTTTGTGGAGCGCATGAAAGAACTCGAAAATGTGGCCACCGGCTTTGACGGCATCGAGAAAGCCTATGCCATTTCGGCCGGCCGCGAAGTGCGCATCTTTGTAAAACCGCAGTCTATTGACGACCTGGCCGCCATCCGTTTGGCCCGCGACATTGCCACCAAAATCGAATCGACCATGCAATACCCTGGCACTATCAAGGTCAACGTGATCCGCGAAACGCGCGCCGTCGAGTTCGCCAAATAATCAGCAATTAAGGAGAAATATGCAGCACTATCTGTTTATGATGCTTGGATTCCTGGGATCGGGCAAAAGCTACGTTTCAAAATGGCTTGCGCCGCACACCCATTCAGTACTATTTCGTGTGGATCCGCTACGCTGGCAGATGTTTGGTGAGGACCGTCCAGAACTTTATACGCCCGAAAATAAAGCGCTCGTAAATAATGCTGCCCAATACGCCGTCGGGCAGGTTTTGGATAGCGGACTCGCGAATGTAATTATGGATGCCAACCACAACCAGAGATCCGTTCGCGACCATGTCCGCGGAATCGGTCAAAAATACGGCGCTGTGGGCATAGTATTATGGGTCGATACCCCGCTCGAAACTGCCAAAGAGCGCACGGTAGAGCGCGAAAAAACCGAGGGCCACAAATTATTCGAAGAAGGTTTGGTCGAGAAAATGGCTAAACGGCTGGAAGAACCAGGTGATGACGAGCTGGTTATTCATATCGACGGCCTGGCGACCGCCGAAGAACAGAAACGCCAGTTCGATGAACAATTTGCCCGGATCCGGCACAAAACCTTACAATAGAGGCAATGATAAAAGCAGTTTTATTTGACTTTGGCGGCGTGCTTACGGAAACGGGTAAGCGCGGCTATATTACCGGAGTTATTGCCGATATCTTTGGTTTGATGCCCCAAGATGTCGACATTACTGATATCCATGCTCGCCTGCGACGAGGTCAAATTAATGAAGCGGACTTTTTTGCCGCCATCAACGAACGCTACGGCAACAGCCAAAAACGACTCACCAAAGAAGAATTTGTAGCCCGCACAGAAGTAGTCAAACTGAGCCCGAGCGTTATTGATTTGGCTGCAAAGATACGTGAGGCGGGTATTCCAACCGGCATTCTTTCCAATGTTTTTGCGGTAAATGCCGAGCGATTGCAAGCACGCGGCTATTACGATGGCTTTGACCCGCTCATCTTGTCTTGCGATGTGGGGCGCGCCAAACCGGACAAAGAGATTTACGAAGCGGCCATCCAAAAACTCGGCGTTAAGCCCAAAGAAATCCTGTTCATCGATGACCAGGAAAAATGCACCGTTCCGGCTGAAGCCATGGGTATGCACGTCATTCTGGCGCAGTCGCCCGAACAAATCGTGACCGACACAAAGGCGGTTCTAAAATCTGAAAATGGTCTCAAATTATGAATATTCTATATCTTGGTGACATCATGGCCGACCCGGGTATTCGGGTGATTGAAAAGCTACTGCCTGGACTGCGCCGCGAGCACAGTATAGATCTGGTGATTGCCCAGGCTGAAAACTTGTCCGACGGAAAAGGCATACGGCCGGAAGATGTGGCACGCATCCGCAAAGCTGGCGTCGATTTTTGTACGGGCGGCAATCATTCTCTGTATCGCAAAGACATTTATCCGCAGCTGAACGATCCACGACAGCCGGTTATACGTCCGGCAAATTACCCCGTTGGTACGCCCGGACTTGGTTATAAATATATCAATACCCCAAAGGGTGACGTTTTAATTATTAGTTTGCTTGGCAAAATCGTTGGTAAAGATGCCGACCTGCTCCTGGATAATCCTCTGCAAACAGTCGACAAAATTTTGGAAGCCGAAAAACTGCACCAAAAGGCGGCAGCTATTATTAATTTTCACGGTGATTTTAGCAGCGAGAAAATGATTATCGGTTACTATTTAGACGGCCGAGTGACCGCAGTAATTGGCGATCACTGGCATGTGCCCACTGCCGACGCCGATATTTTACCAAAAGGAACGGCGCATATTACCGACGTAGGAATGTGCGGATCGCTTGACTCGTCGCTGGGCGTCACATTTGACAGCCTGATTCCCCGGTGGCGCGACGGCTACCAGACCAAAAACGAAATCGAAACGGGCGGGCGCATGCAGCTTAATGCATTACTCATAACTGCCGACGACACGACTGGTTTAGCGATGACGACCCAACAGATCCGTCAAATACTCTAAAAAACCAAGCCCACTTTCGTACCTGTCTCTTATACACATCTGACGCTGCCGACGACTTAATAGGTGTAGATC
>JARIHD010000015.1 GCA_029288425.1 Candidatus Saccharimonadota bacterium | reverse complement strand
CGTGGGCTCGGAGATGTGTATAAGAGACAGCTCCAGGGCCGCTATTAGTGCAGTCCCCATCAGTAACGCGTCAGCAAAACCGGGCAGGTTTATTGGCGGAACAAATGAAGTACCCATTAAACCGAGTAACCAGGCGGCAAGTTGTGGCGATTCGATCAGCAAGGCTGCCAGCACAATAATCCACGAAATAACGGCAATTGATCGACTGACCAGTGGAAACCGCTGGGCCAGCTGCCTTCGTCTCGCTTCGATAGTCCATGAGGCGGGTTGCAAATTATAGCGTGTTTTGCCGTCGTATAAATGACCGTACTCAAAACTATAGCCGGCCGTGGCGGTCTCAATTTTAAGCCCTTGGTCGAGTTTGAAACGAGCCGGCGACGGCGATACCGCCGTTACCACACCGTCAACCGCCAGCATCAAGCGATCATCAAGGTCCAAAAAATTTACCCGTACTTCGTAATGGCGGCCATTGTGCACAATGCCAAGCGCCGATTTGGTCAAAATGCCGACGATAGACGCAGGCCTTCCGGGGCTGTTCGAGTTAGATTTTTTTGACATCCCGCAAGTATATCACCACTTCGTCAAATCAAGTGTAATCTACTTCGCCGAACCAAAACGCCCCAAGGTAAGGCAAAGGACCCCAAATACTTACTTGCAACTGCGGGATGAGTGGCATAGTATAGTCGGGTGTCATCCGCAGAAACGATTCCCGTCGCGATAACAGCCCGCAACGAGTCTAACCTTATTGGCCGAACGCTCAGGAGCATCCAAAACCAGGAAAGCGACGAGCGTTATCATTTTGCCGTGACCGTAGCAGCCAGTGCCTGTGATGATAATACGGCAGAACGCGCCCAAAAAGTTATCGATGGCTTTGAATCACGGCCGGATATTTCGTACCAGGTTAAGGAAATATCCCAAGCAGGCAAAAACCACGCGATTAACAGAGTGCTCTCGGAAAATGCGTCAGATGATAATAGATGCGGAAAATTCATTTACGGCGATGGCGACGCGGCATTTTCATCGAACTGCCTTCGACGGATCGCCGAAACCTTGGACCAGCCAGAGGTCTGGGTCTGTGGCCCGGTTTCGCGGCAAATTATCCATCCCGACGTCATGGGCACGCCACTAGGCAATATACAGCGCGCAAGACAGCTCGAAGTTGCATATAGGCTGGCGGCCGACAAAAGATTTGTACTGCCGATTGGCCGGCTCATGGGATTTCGACGAGGGCTACTAGGCTACAATCAATTACCGCACAATGCGTTAAGCGAGGATCGCTACCTTACCTTGATCGCCACGCAGCGATATGGTCCGGAAGCGGTCAAAACAATACTAAACGCTTCCGTGTTCGCCAACGCCGCCCAGACCATAGAAGACTTCAAACAAACCGGTGATCGCATTGCGACCGTCAGAAGATTGCTTGTCCAGGCCTACCCAGAACTCGGCAATCTGCTGCATGAACTTACGCTCGAAGCCTCACGTCGTGCGCCGCCGCCCGAAAAGATTCGTCAGCACGTTATCGCACAGCTCATCAAAGAGGACATAGATCCCGCCTGCCTAGATGAATGGCATCGCCTGAAGGCCTCGGCCCAGCCGCGCGACGAACTCATGTTAGACGACGGCACCTGGCGTCCCGCCCTTTCAACCAAATAGTTTTTTCAATTTTTACCAGTCGTAACCTTAATAAGGATTCATTAATAATGACAAAATCGATCGCCGAACGAAATCTACAGCAAGAAAGCGAAACTACCGAACAGGAATCGAAAGAACTCCCCAGATTCCGTGCCGTATGGCAAGGATTAGGCTATACTGCCGCCACTTTGACATTTATATATGGTTTGTTTAATGGCAATCACGGTTTTCGCCTAATGACCGAGACTAATGACTCCTTGGCCGAGCAAACCATTTCTGATGCGGCGTTCAGGGCCACTGGTGCCCGCCTGCATGTATCCTGTAATGAATCCATACAACAAAATGCGGTTAAGGAGGAAATCATGGTACCCAGGCTCATGCCCAAGATCGTGGAATTGACCAAGGAAAGCTGCAATAACCTTATGGCCGTAGGTTCAGGTGAAGTTGACTCAGACAAATTAGTAGCAACGCAAGCCGCGCTGAGACTGGTAGCCCATGCGAGTGTTATAGAAGGCGATATCTTAGGCGCCAGTACCCCGGGCGAAGTGAGCTGCGTCGCGGCGCAATACCACGGCCGTGTTGCAGAAGCGTTGGGTTTTACCCGGACCGCCGCCTTTAATCTGCAGATGGCAGAAGTTGCGGGCTATGACGCCTCGCCGACAGATGCTTTCATAGACTATGCGATCCCTAAAACTTGCGCGGTCGGCGGTCCGCTTGACGCAGACATTCCATGGGGCGTCCTTCCTCCCCGCGGTAGTATCCGTAGCAGACAGTAATACTGACACTATGCTCGAAGGTCCAGAGACTTTCGAAGATCATGCGCTCGAAGGCCCAAAGACTTTCGAAGATCATGTGCTCGATAGCTTACCAGAGATACTGTCCGACCCGGAAATCAGCCTGCCCACAATGGTGCAAAGCGACGAACGCTTGCAGCATACCGACGTCACGCCACCCCAAAGACCGCCAAAGAATATAGCCAAGTATTCATTTACGCCCCTTACCCGGCTGGAAGGTGTTACGCAAACGTTTTTAGAGGGCAATGACTACAGTCTGGATCCCACCGTTCAAACACATTTTGAGGGCTATCCGGATTCTCGCCCGCTACTGGATGGACCTGCCGCCATAGGGATTGTCGTCGAACGTGAAGGCGAGTCACACCTTGCCGCTGTTGCTGGGGCCAAAGCCCGGCCCGACGGCACGATCACTATCGTGCAGCTTCAGGGTGTCATAAGTCAGCATGCCAAGATTGGCCCACAGCTGGGAGGGTTCCGCTGGTCCGAAACGCTTGTGAGAGCCTGGGAAAAGGTAGCCGAAAAGGCCGGTGCCACAGCCCTGGAATTAGTCGGCTCAGACGAATTTATCGAAGACTGGATGAAAGAAGATGCCGGCAATGGAAGTGAATATATGAAGCGGGCAATTGCTTCGTATAAACGCCATTATGATAAAACGGCCGAAAACCTTGGCCTTCGGCCGGGTAAAACTAGGACGGGTAAGAATATAACCTACAAGCCTATTAAACCAGCAGTCTTGGACACCAGCATCGCCGGCAGTGAACGCTCCATTGGCGGCCTCAGGCGTGAAATCCGCCGTGGCATAAACGACCTTGACGCCGGGCGTCATAGTGCGAGGTCTGCTCTTTTGAATGCCCGGCGACTCCTGAGTGACGCCCTATACGAGCTAAACTCAGCACCCGATGAAGATCCGAAATATTACTGGAGCAGAATACCAAGATCCGTGCATGATGAGGTAGTTGCAAGCTACGAACAGGGAATAAAGGAAATCGATGAACAAGTGAGAGCTATTCATCAAATAGCAGAGTCGTTCCGAGCTTACGAGCGTACCCTATAATATGCGTTGTGAGTGGGCTCTAAACCCTTCCGAATATCCGTATTGATTATATAATAATCTAATGTTATTATTAATTTCCTATTAAAGTAGAGATTATTGGGTGTTACTGCGCGAACCAAAAGCTTTCAATCCCTTTGCGGACTGCGGGCCGGAACTATCACATACTCTCGACCGCCTTGGCGGGTATACTTTTGGAATGCTCAACCTCTTGGTGATGTCCGAGTGTCCCGACAGGCCGCTCACCGTACCAGAACTTTCTGATAAATTTGTAGCGGCGCAGGGTCTGCCACCAACGTGGATACCCGAAGAGGCTACTTTTAAAACACTCATTAATAAAAAGTCATCACACCCCTTCATAATTTCACGCCAAAGAGCCGGCGAAGGAAATGTATTAGAGGGCATTCTCTCGGAACGAGGCCTCGAGCAAGCCGTTCCAGTTGCCGGCGTAGCGCTCGGTTGCCAGATTAACGATGCACGGCCGGTCCTAAGAGCCCTATTGGGCGATCCTAGCAGACAGGCTGAAGCCACCCCGGAACTCCCGCTCGGTGCATCAAGTGCCCGTTTTTGTATATTGAGACATCTCGATAGTGCTGCCGGTCCCGTTTTAACCGAGGACATCATTCACACCATACAACCCTATTCCCGTAGTAATGTATACCAAACGATGTATCGTCTTCGCGAACTAGGCGTTATAGAGACAATTGCTTCTGGACGTCGAACCGG
This sequence comes from Candidatus Saccharimonadota bacterium, assembly GCA_029288425.1. GTDB lineage: Bacteria > Patescibacteriota > Saccharimonadia > Saccharimonadales > UBA4665 > JARIHD01. The sequence goes on along the minus strand of JARIHD010000015.1, from coordinate 12,195 downwards.
CCGAAGGGCCCGCATTTCTGAGTCATACACCAACATAGTGCATAACCTGGTTGGTCAACTTGTTGCTTTGGACACGCCCGAAGGAAGAGAAAACGCACAGAATCACGTAAAAGACATCCTTAGATATGAGCAGGACTTTTCTTATTTGAGCTTGCTCGCGTATGATGCCAGACAAGGCCGGGGTAAGGGGCATACGGCTAGTTGTTAAGGCAGTATACCGCGTTTGAACGCTCCAAACGTGTCCAGACTACATATCGCTTTACGTTAGTGTCATCATCGCCAACACCGGTAATCGGGTAGCCTGGAGGATCTGAGCTCGTGGCCGGGTCGTTGTTGCATTTGTGGCTGGTCTGGATAGAAATTTCGTCGTAGGGTCCATTATATGCATGCGACGACGTAGAACGGTCGTGATAGCATATGTCATAAATAGTGCCATCTACCAGTACACATTGTTTCGCGCCAACAAAACTTGGGCTGCATGAACCCAAGCCGGGTGCACGTTCAGATAAATAGCCGGTTATAAAATCACAAAATTGCCAAGGCGAATCGGGAAATGTATTGGAATTATTATGGGCGTATTCTTCAAGTTGGCTACCCACAAAGTTAACCATGCTCTTACGATCCGTGTTACGCTGATTGGTTCGAAGTGTGGGGACGACCAGCAGGATGACAACAAGGAGGAAACCGACAATAGCTATTACAATAAGGACTTCGATAATGGTAAAGCCCCTTGCGATCGGACGATGCATAACCATTATGGCTCTATAATACCGCGATTTGCGGCCGGATGCTACTGCAGATTTGCCGGCAGCCCAAATGTAAAAATTACTTCTTGCACTTTAGGGGCATGTACGTAATAATATGCGGCTTATGGGATATTATGAAAGAGACGGGTTTGACCCCACTACAGCAAATGATAAAGGCCCCTTTGATGAAATGCACACTGGTCATTTACAGGGTAACAGAGTGTACATTATTGATCAGACCAAATTACTTGAACGCGCCGATTACACGACCGTAACACTGGTCAATGACGAACTTGACCCTACCAAAGGCGACGCCTTAAGCGTCGTTGCTACAGTAAAGGGCGGCCAGAATCTGCGCGGCGAATCTGCACATATCTATGATGGAGAAATCAAGGTACAGCCATCACGGTGGGTTGATAGCTTTGCTTCAAGCATAGACAATAGCGCTTTTCAGGGTCACCACACGGATCTATTCATAGGGGATCCGAATTTTCGCATACTTACCAACGGGATCTTTGACGTAGGCATATATCGTGACACCGATTCGCTTCTAGTGAGCAATGAATTCACTTTAACGCATGGGCGGCGTGAATACCGCCTTGTGGCACCGGCAAAATCAGAGATAGACCCGGCCGAACAGCTTACATACTACCTTTCCAGTCTCATGTGCGCCACATTCGTCGCAAACAACGTTAACCATTTACTGATGCGTCGTCCGCCGTATATGAGCCCGTTCATCCTAACTCCTGACGGCCCTTTATACCGCAATCCTGATACCGGCGAGTACAGACATCGCCTGGACCGCCCGTCTATCAATATAGAAAGCAGCCATTCACGCAAACTGGAAGCCCCCAAAAAGGGTCCGACGCTTGAGGATTTGTATGGTATTGAGCGCATCATAGAAGAACTTGAGCCTCTCATTGTTTGTTTTAATCATCCTGAACTCGCTGAAAAATGGGGAGCCGAACGCCCAAGCGGCATCTTTTTGACCGGTCCGGCCGGTACGGGCAAAACCACGATTATTGAGGCGCTCGCCAATACCCTTGGCGGGGAAATCTACAACGTAAAAGGCAGTGAAATTCACGATAAATACTTGGGCAATTCACAAAAGATGATCACCGCCGTGTTCGATAAAGTCCGGGATGCCAAGGTGCCGACTATCCTATTTTTCGATGAACTAGAGGGGCTCGTCACTTCCACGGATGATGAGGGGAGTGGTTCGGCTGCCATCAATGCCGTAGCCGCAATCTTTAAGACCGAAACTGCCAGAATCGCAAAAGAAAATCCAAATGTCGTCTTCGCAGCAGCTACGAATTACCCCGATCGTGTCGACCCTACTCTCATTCGTGCCGGCCGATTCGATCTTAAACTTGAGGTAAACCTACCCGATCAGCAGGCACGGCAGCGGATATTCGGCAATCTCATCATATCGGCCGCCGCCCCTAATCGAAACATTGCACCCGAGCACATATCAAAAGTGGGGATCGACGGGCAAGCCGATCCCGACACCGAATTCCGTCGCTATTCGCATGAACTACTCGGCGCTGACGCCCATGAACAGCTCGCTCGAATAACTGAGGGATTCTCAATCGCCGATATCATCAACGTACTCAGCAAAGCAACGCTACGAAAGCTTACCGACGAAGCGAAGGGCAAGGATGTCGGCCCAATTACAATCGAAGATTTAATTCAGATCGCCAGAGCCTACCACCGAAAGTAGCAGAAATTCTAAAATACTTGCGATAATATAATTATTATTTTATAGTATTAGCACATGCTCGAGGTTGTTTCTTCGGATCCAAGATATTCATTTAAAAAGCCGCCCGAATGGGATGAGCTGGTGACATGTGCCGAAGCGGCCATCATTCCTGGCCAGCCAAAGAGCCAGCAGGAGGCGGCAGTTGAGGCTCTATGGAGCGTCCTACCCGACATCGACGTCGAAAGCCAAGAAGTTAACCGCTACTACGGGCTGGGGCTTGTGATCTGCAAGTTCGCCAAAGGCAGCTTTTTGCCGGCCGACGCGCCAGGCAGCATTATCCCCAGTGCCGCCTATTCAATAGTCAGATCCTACCTTAATACGGAGCAAGCTCCACAAGGACTGCGACCGCGCGATCTATCTACTAACTATATAGGTACCGGATTTGAGCCGGGTTCACCAGAATACCATGAATATAGCTTGGCCGAACGCCTTACCATCGACACTCTTCAGGCGCATACCATAACCAAGGACGAATGGGATAAGACCCCTGCGCACATGAAGGAATACTACCGCACCACGATTCTTCATGGAGACCGGGCATTTACAGCAGTACGCCGCAATACTTTTGGCGCAGCATTCGCCCTATTTAAAACCGCCGTTCACAAATTAGTCGAACAAAAGACCGGAAAGGCCATTGACTACGAAGCATTTTCAGGTAATTTCCTGAAAGACATGGTAACCGAAGAAGAGATACGTACCCTCATTCCGCCTGCCACCTTTGCCCAGGCCGCGCAGCTCCGTCAGGACGAATTTAGGCACCAAATCTCCGACTTTATCTACATCGGCGCGGATGGGACTGCGGAGTTTGACAGAGCCGCCATGCCAGAAACCCCCCGTGTGCCCGTAACCGAAGACTACATGCCGCCGCGTCACCATAATCGTATAAAATGCCCGGCGCTTTTTGTGGGCGGAGCGATTGCGTACGCCGCAAATGCTACCCCCGAAATTGTCCTCCGGGCACAGCACCGTGTACTGAACCAAGCGCAGTAGAGCAGCGTTGTTTTTTTGGATTTACATATCCCCGCAGTAAAATACCGCATTGGCCTCATCGCCTTCGCTTGTTAAAATAGAAAGGATGTTTTCAAAAAAGGAGAGATAGAGATCATGAATCCAGAACAGCCAAACACCAATCAACAATTTCCCCCTCAAAGCACATCGCCGGCACCGGCAGGAGGTCAGGACCAGGGTCAGTTTGCATCCGCACCGCAACCTTCGCCGCAGCAGCCACCTCAGGGCAAAAAGACCGGCCTGATGATCGCCATCGCCGTGATCGTACTTATAGTTATCGGCGCCGTCGCGTTCGCCCTGATGGGATCCGACAAAAAGGCTGACGACAAGGCCACGAACAACAGCGCGAACAACAGCGCCACCAACGGTTCGGAAAATTCTGCAGCCATTCCCGCCAATATGCAAAAATATGACGTCACCGACAAAGTTAGCGGCCTTACATTCTCTGTTTCGTTCTACAAGAACGCCAAAGTAGAAGAAAAGAACAGCCGCACCTATCTGAACGAAGGTGAAATGGGTTCGATGCACAGTGTATTCCTGGGCGTCGCTACGGGCGACAAGATCGACTGTGGTAAAGCTGGGTCCACAACCATGAAACTTGGCGGCGAGTCCACAACCGTTTGCTACGATTCTGACAACACTCAGTATGCAGGTTATGCCAAAGCTAAAAGCGGCATGGTCAAAATAAACCTGGCCGGTCAAAAAGCCATTAGCTTAGATGACGCCAAAGCCATCATGGAAAGCGTCTCGTTCAAATAAGCGAGATTCATTGTAAAATAAAAAGCCGCACCACCGGGCGGCTTTTTATTTTACACTTATCGCAATTCTGTATTGGCCGCGTCAAGCAGCCGCGAGCCGCCGCGCTCAGCCCAGCGTTCAAAGGTCGGACTTTTCGCAGCATTTCGCTCTCGCCACATATTGAATGCATCCCGGGAATAAATAACTGGTTGGGTATCACGCAAACCTTCGCCTTTTTCGAGCGCACTGGCCGTGCCCGGACCGCCATTATAGCCGGCGGCCACCAATTCGACAGTAGTGGTCCATTCCGGACCTTGTTTGGCCGTACCGAATGTATCACGCAAGTACGCCAGATAGGCTGTTCCAAATTCTATATTAGTACGCGGATCCATCAGATCATATTTTTTCACGGGCTCCTTCAGGAATTTGGCCGCGATGTCGCCGCCGGTCAGGGGGGTTATCTGCATGAGTCCTTTGGCGCCTGCCTCGCTTTCGGCCTTGGCGGAGCCGCCGGACTCCATCGTCATAATAATGGCGATAAGATTAGGATCGACATTATATTTTTTGCCCATTTCATTGATGGTATTCTGCCAGTGCCGCACTGAACCGGGGATCCACTTAGCTGTAATGCCTCCAGGCTGATAAGGAAGCGGCGTCTGTTTGTTCCGGATATAATCGGCAGTGAACATACCCGCTAATGTTACCGCCACGCCGACAGTCAGCATAGCGCAGTCACGCCATGACAGGGGGCGGGAAAAGGATCGTTTTGAAAATTTCATACTCAGCGACGCTCCAAGATCATAAGCGGATCCTTACCGACGGGACGCCCGTCTTCCATACTGTAGTTTTTGAGATAGGTGACGTCAAATGAGGCGGCAACTTCTTCGGCCAGCGCAGCATTGGCGTCAAGCAGTCGGCGGACTTTTTTTACTTGACCGGGGCATATGGTGAGCAGACGGCCGGCCGGTCGCACCACACGCAGTAGGCCACGCAACCTTTCGTCGGGGTCAAATACCGCTCTTCTACCATCTAGCAAAGCCGTTTCAGGCTCATCCATGTTGGGTGCAGTGTTTGCGACAATCGCAAAAGAAAAACCTGGACTTTCGTCTGTTTCGTCAAAGGCACCTGTAGTTTTACGCAGATAGGTAATGCCGGGATTAGCTTTGCTTGATTGTTGATAATTACCTCTGTCGGGAGAGGCGACCGTCACAGAATAACCGCACGCCCCCAAGATGTCACCAAGCGAAGGATACTTAATACCGTTGCGTGTAGATGCAATCATAAGGATAGGGTCGCCAAGAGGTGGTGCATCTTTACGGCAGGCATCCGGTCTTAGTTCTTCGGCGTCTATGCCAAGTAAGTCCAAGGTGGCCGTTTCGACGAAAGGACCCATACGATTGTCATAAGGAAAGTGGTTGACCTGTAGATAGGCGTGCAGGCCGTTCAAAGCTCCAACAGTCTCTTCCATATGGTCAGGCGGCGTCTGGGCAATAGCCCATGTACGATATTCGGAACTTCCGCGCTCCAGAGGGTTGGGATAGTAATTAGAAAAACCTGGTCCTGTAAGCATAGGGGTCATTATAACCAACCCTGATAAAATACGATAGCTAGCGTGCATGAAATCTGCGGGAGTTTAAGTCGGATTTAAGTTATACGCGGTATAGATTAGCGATTGTTAATGCTATCGGAGGAAAAGTGGGTCAAGGGAATGAAGCCATAGGGCTAGGAATTATCGACGGCCAGCTAATTTCTGCCGTCAGGCGGGATTACGAGCTACAAGAAAAGGAACGTGAGAACGGGGAATTAGTCTTTACGGCGCTGGGCGAGTACGCCATCGGACCGGTCATAGGCCACCCGGCCGATTCTTGGCAGTTCGTATCCGTGAAAGATTCGATGGCCTACGGCATGGGTGTTCCTGAGTCTGAAAATCCTTACCGGTGGGCAACGGCCGAAGAACTGCGGACGAGCGCTCAAAATGGCGCCTTTTTGAACGGACACATGGATCTTTTGGATGCTGCATTGTTCGGTGAAAAGCGTCTTACTTCGATCGATACCAAACTCGTAATTGCCGATGAAGTCGAACTCCGTTTTCTGCTTCAGTCACACAATGTTCCCGTGGACGACTGGCCGGAAACCCAAATTCATGATTTATACAACTATACCCGCAGCAATAGCCCGGAAAGGCCTGAAGGTGAAATCGAAAATATGAGTTTGCATGTGGTTGATGGCTTACTCTGGCTATCAACGGCCCAGACCATGCTGAATGTCTATCATCAGTCTAATGATGGGGATATCTACAGACTGAAGGAAACCTGGAAAACCATTTTCGATCCGCAGGGCAATGTGCTCGATACGAAAGAATCAAAATTAAACAGCAGCATGGGCGAAACCGGTCACCTGATCGGTGACGCACCTGAGCGGGCATGGGTGACTGCCCGGCGCTGCCTGCGGGAAGAACTTGGCATCACAGACGATGAGGTAATCGCCCGGATCGTCTCATCAGGTAGTCTACTTCGTCAAAAGCCGGCAGGCCATCATCAGTTCGGCCCGATTGCAACCGAAGACCGGACCCATTATTTCGACGTTAAACTCAATACCGACCACGTACAAGAAAGGTATGTCAACGATGAATACGATGCCGATGGAAATCTGCGGGCCAGCATCCTTTTAGAATGGGTAAAATATCAAAAACTGCCCGCAACCCTGGAGGATTAATCCATGTCTATAGAAGCGGTCTTTTTAGATCTGGATGGCGTAGCACTACACGACAATCAGATTGTTCCTGGCGCGGTAGAAGCTATCAGCTACATACAGGAGCAAGGCGTTCCTGTTATGCCGGTAACGGGCCGCGATTTCAAACGCAGCTTGTGGCTGACCGAACCGTTAGGCTTTAAAGAATATGGCGTGTTTAATGGCGGTGCAGAAATTGCCAGTTTTACCAGCCAACAAACCATCTGGGAGCGCCGCATGTCCCGGGACAGTGCACGTGAGGTAGCAGACTTACTCATTCCATACAGTGTGCGCATGCATGTAGGTAAAGGAAATAAACTTTTAACCGAAAGTACGCCCCTGGCGGACATAACCGGCGATAGCTTGGGTATTTGGGCGGAGTTTCCTACGGCGCACCTTACCGAAGTCGAAGTTATTTTGAATGTTATGCAGGACAAGCACAATCTGCAATACCACTACAATCACGGCACTGTCGAACCGGACATCACCGGCGTGCACGTTACCCGTCACAGAGCCGATAAATTCCATACAACCCGCCTCCTCATGCGGTGGCTAGGCATTAATCCCATAAATGCGGTGGCCGTCGGGGACGGCGACAGTGATATACCACTTTTTAACGCCGTGGGTAGGGGCATAGCCATGGAGAACGCGACGGAGAAACTTAAAGCACGGGCGCATCATATCACCCACGATGTCAGGCAGCGGGGCCTAGAACAGGCTATGCTGGAATATGTACTACAGAGCTAGTTGCGCACCGCCCATATGTTTGGCAAAGTAGCTGTCGTGCGTAATATAAATGATGGCACCGGCATAGTCGTGAAGCGCATTTTCCAGTTCCTCGATACTGGGAAGGTCAAGGTGATTGGTCGGCTCGTCCAAAATAAGCAAATTGGGCGAACCGATGAGCAGACGAATCAGCTGCAAGCGAGCTTTTTGACCACCGCTTAGGTCACGAACCAGAATTTCTTGGTCGGTAGCCGGATTAAAAAGATAGTTGCCCATATCTCGCAGAATTTGCTCACTTGAAGCATGCAGGCCCTTTGATTCGTAAATGGCGCCGATAGCCTGATGCAAAGGCATATCCAGAAGCTCGCCGTCCAACTCTTGTTCGTACACGCTGATATTGAGGCTGCGGTCGCAATCGATGAGGCCTTTGCCCATCAGCGTCCGGGGACGCCGGCCGTGCCAGGCCTCGATGATGGCCTTGGTAAGCGTTGTTTTGCCCGCGCCGTTGCGGCCCACAATATGCAGGCGCTCTCCGTTACCCAGGCGGAATGACACACCCGCAAAGAGCGGTACGCCGTCATAGCCCAGACTCAGGTTGTCCACGATCAAAAGACTGTTGCCCGCCTGCGTATCACGGGTGTCATGTAGACGGATATTTTTGGCTTTGAATTTATTATAATTTTCGGTCACTTTAGGGTTGAGCAGCTTCGCCGATTCGCGGTCGATCCAAAAACTGGGTTTTTGGTGATCTTCCAGGATGGCGTTCAATTCACGTTCGTAACGCTGATACATCGTGACCCACCGGGGACCACCTTTGGCCGCGCGTGCTTTGGCGAAGGCGATCTGTTCTTTGAGGTTGGCGATGCGCTTCTGATTGGTGTCAAATTCGCTCAGCGCGTTGGTGGTACTGACAGCATTTTGAGCGAGGTAATTATCGTAGTTACCGGGATAGCTAATAATCGTCCGGTCTTTGAGTTCGACGATGCGGTCGACGTTTTTCAGTACATCGCGGTCATGCGAAATGACCAGCACTGAGCTCTTGGTTGTCGACAGCCATTCCAAAAATGCCTCTTTCGCCACGTAGTCCATATGGTTGGTTGGTTCGTCCAAAAGGATAATTTGCGGGTTGGCCAGCTGAATAGCTATGAGTTCGCTCAGGCGTTTTTGGCCGCCGCTGAGCGACGCAAACGGCCGGGTAAGCAGATTTTTATTTAGCTGATAGGCATCGAATAGCCGCTCCAGAGAATTTTCGATGTCGTAGTAGCCGCGTTCCGAAAAAAGTTCCAGCGCATTGGTGTACGTTTGGATCTTTTTTAGGTCATCGCCCATGTGATCGGGGTACGTCTTTAGAATCGTTTCAAGACGGGCAAAATCAGGCAGTTTTCCAGCAATGTATTCAAGCGTTGTTCCGGCAATTTCATGGTGTTCCTGACTGGTCGCCATGAGCGTACTGTTTCCCGCCGTTACCGTGCCGTTAAAATCGGTATCTTTACCGGTAATAATATTGAGCAAGGTGGTTTTGCCCGCGCCATTGCGCCCCAAAAAACCAACTTTTTCGGCGTCTCCAACCCAAAGCCGACAATCTTTAAGTAGTAGCTTCGGGCCAATAGTCTTTTCGGCGATATCAACGCGCAACATCGTTTTAGAATATCATACGTTGGAAAATATGTTATAGTTGGCAAATTATGACCAAAGATCATACGCCCGATCCTCGGTATTCATTTCCAAAACCCCCTGAATGGGAAGACTTGGTAGCACGTGCTGATGCCGCGCTTATTCCTGGCAGACCAAAGGCACGTCAAGGAGCCGCTGTTAACGCCCTGTGGGACGCGCTGCCCAACATCGACCCCGAGGCCCAGGAGCGCAACCGGTACTTCGGCCTGGGGCTAGTGGTCTGCAAATTGTCGAAAAGCTGCTTTTTACCAGCTGACACGCCCGGCAGCATCATACCCGACATGGTCGACACCCTCGTACGCGCTCATCCCCAGGAATTTGATGACGGATCGGGAATGGCGCAAGGCCTAACTCTAGGTGAAATACTGCTGCTTCCTGAAATTCCCGCGAGCAAAAAAACGAGGTCTGCCTATACCGAATTAAGCCTCGCCGAGCGACTCACGATCGACACGCTACAGCAACTTACCATAGAAAAGAGCGACTGGGAAAAGCGTTCGGAAGCCTCGAAAAACTTTTACCGCAGATCCATACTGGAAGATGACGATGCATTCAACAGCACGAAGCGCAATGTATTTGCTGCCGCATCCGGCCTATTTCGCACATCCGTCCGGCAATTAGTCAAGAAAAGAACGGGTTTATCAAACGGCATTATCTCTGATACGCGAGACTTATCCAACATTCCCATCAAAGCGCTGCTGAGCGAAGAAGAGATACGCACGCTCGTTCCGCCTGCTACCGCCGCTCAGGCCACACAGCTACACCTAAACGAATTTACGCAACATCTAGAAGATTTTATCTATCCGGATGAGGCCGGTGTTACAAGATTTAACAAGTCTGCGATGCCTAAAACGCCAAATATAGACCCAGACTCCCGGCCACGCCATCGGCAACGCATAAAATGTCCGGCGCTTTACGTAGCAGGAGCGATCGCATTTGCAGCCAATGCCATGCCCGAAATCATAATTCAGGCGCAGCACCATATTTTGAGCAAGCCGCCGCTCAAGATCGTACGGTAATTAGACCACATTGCATACACTATAGGAGAATTTTGCCTTGCAATAGACACCATGAGGCGATATGGTAGGCTTTATGTCATCACCTGGCGAACACTATCCAACATCTCCGGTCGCCCCCGAACATGATGCTTTTTTGGCCAGTCTCGGCCAAAACGAATTAGTAGAATTAAGCGAACTGTTTCCGGCCAGTGATAACGGCTGGCGGCTGGCCATCAGGCAAGAAAGGATCGCGCGGGCGCGGGAAATCGACGACATACGAACATACATTCCGCCCGCCGAAAGCCCTCCGTATGATCCGGAAGCAGGTCCTGAAGGTTATATTAATCAAATCCGCCAATTTAACCGAAACGCCATCACGCTCAACTATACTTTTCCGTTTTTGAACGACGATAAACTACTAATCCAACAACTTGCCGACCGGACCGTACTGCGGAATCGTCCCGCTCTTTGGGAATCCACCTGGAATAGAGTACGGCTGACTAATGAGGAACTGGGCGAATTTCTGTATCATAACCTGCGGGGCGTAGCTTTGGTTCCGCGACTACAAGGCCTCATGGCATTTGAATCGCAGAAATACCAAACCGTGCGCCTACATATGCCCAACGTACGAATCAATGATGCCCAAATAAGGTGGAAAATTAGCGACCAGGCTATAACGCGGGCACAAATTGAATCCGCAAAGCAGGCAGTCAAGGCTATACCCCATACCACTCCTTTTCCTGACTTTTTTCAAATGGAGCCAGATCAGCAAAACGCTATTGTGAATGCCTTGAGCGCGGAATGGGTAGAACTATGCAAGCTTACCGCCCAGTACGATCCACATGCTTTAGAGGTGCAGTCATGCCGTCTGCAGGGCTCTCTTTCTTATCACTCGGTTGCGACGCTGCGACAGGCAATTACAGAAAATCCTAGGATTGAGCCAGCCAAGCTCTGTCAACTATTTCTAAGACATCCGAAGGAATTTGAAGCCGGACTAGAATCTTTTAAAAGTGCCGCCGCACGAGCAGATCAGCTTCTTCTCAAAAAAATGCAGGCCCGGCTTGCTCCGCCGCACATCACCGAACCCCAACCATCAGCGCAAAATGAGGCCGAACCCGCGAATGACACTGTGGCTGAGCCAGAGCCAGAGGAACCGTTAACCGGAGAGATAACACTAACGAAGAGTTACCGTTCAGAGGCTGGCTACCTCTTAGAAAATATAGAGGTCGCTAGCAATAGAGGGACGCAGCACCTTTCCCAGGTGGCAGACTATAGTTTTGAAGATTTGGTCAAACTCTGTACCGTGCTACCAGCAGGAGCAACGTATAGTTTAATGGAGGCGCGGGCGAGGCTCGCAGAAGTATGGCCCTCTCAAGATATAAATACAAATTTGAGGCGCATTGCAGATATGATGCCTCCGGGCGTATTTGATTTGTCGAATACGACCGTAAGTATCGGGAATATTGTACTTGTAGGCCGAAAAGCAACGGCGGAAGATATTAAAACGGAGCGGAGGCGTCACCATGAAGCCAAAAGGGCCAAGATAGATCAAGACAAACTCAGCATCCTAAACCAAGATCATGCCCTCATAAAGGTACTCGACGCCCAATCCAATGCGCGTTCTTTTTACATGCCGCTCGACCGGGGAAGTGCTCTTTTGGCGGCACGGGTCATAGCCGCGCTGCAAAGCGAATCGAATGAAGCATATGTTGAGGGCAACCAGATCGCATCTTTGGTATGGGCGCAAATGCCCACCGTAGAGCGAGAACTCTTTACCTCCAAAAGAGATAAAGTCGTTAGCGGCGCGTCATCCGCCATC
>JARIHD010000061.1 GCA_029288425.1 Candidatus Saccharimonadota bacterium | reverse complement strand
CAACATGGACGACGCTATCGTGCTTTCTGACCGCATCGTCAAAGAAGACGCCCTGACGAGCATCAACATCAAGGACTACACCGTTGAAGTCCGTGAAACCAAGCTCGGCCCGGAAATCGTTACCCGCGACATTCCAAACGTTTCCGAAGACGCGCTGCGTCACTTGGACGATGACGGTATTGTCCGCATTGGCGCCGAAGTACACCCTGGCGACATCCTGGTCGGTAAAATTACTCCCAAGGGTGAGCAAGAACTAAGCAGCGAAGAACGCCTGCTACGCGCTATCTTCGGTGAAAAAGCCAAAGAAGTCCGCGACACGTCGCAGCGCATGAGCAACGGTAAACACGGTAAAGTTGTTGGCGTAAAGGTATTTAGCCGCGAAAACGGCCACGAACTTAAAGCCGGTGTGCTGATGCAGATCCAGGTCTTTGTGGCCCAGATGCGCAAGATTGCTGTTGGTGACAAGTTGGGTGGACGCCACGGTAACAAGGGTGTTATCGCCCGCATTCTGCCTGTCGAAGACATGCCATTCATGGAAGACGGTACTCCAGTGGACATCATTTTGAACCCGCTCGGTGTGCCATCACGCATGAACATCGGTCAGCTGTTTGAAACCCACTTGGGTATGGCTGCCCGCGCGCTAGGTATGAAGGTTGCCAGCCCATCGTTCAACGGTGTTCCGGCATCAAAGATCCGCGAACTTCTAAAAGAAGCCGGTTTGCCCGAAGACGGCAAACAGCAATTGTACGACGGCCGCAATGGTGAACCATTCAAAGAGCGCACTACTACCGGTAGTATGTACATGATCAAGCTAAACCACATGGTCGCCGACAAGATCCACGCTCGCTCGACTGGTCCATACACAATGGTCACTCAGCAGCCGCTTGGTGGTAAGGCGCAAAACGGTGGTCAGCGCTTCGGAGAAATGGAAGTTTGGGCACTTGAAGCTTACGGTGCTGCAAGCACACTTCAAGAAATGCTTACTATCAAATCCGATGACGTGTACGGCCGCTCAAAGGCCTACGAAGCCATCATCAAGAAGACCGAAATCGTCGGACCAAAGGTTCCTGAGTCGTTTAACGTGCTCGTAAAAGAACTGCAAGGTCTGGGATTGAAAGTTGACTTGGTTGACTCTGGCAAGGTGATCGACGCCGAAGCTGTTTTGGCAACCAATATCCGCGACGAAGCAGAGCACCTGCCTGAAGTCGAGGTGCCAAAACCACTTATTTCCGAAGTGGACGTTACCGAAGACGCCGTGGTTGACGAATTTGTGATTGAAGACGTAAGTGATGGTATGGACGCTGTAGCTGTCGACGATGACAGTGACGATGCCGGCGACACTTCCGCAGATGAAAATGAAGAAATTAAGGAGGTAGCGTAATATGCGTCGTTACACATCCGCTACGAATATCGCCGATTTCGACGCCGTTCGCTTGGCTGTAGCTAGTGCTGCAGACATTCTGGACTGGAGCCACGGTGAAGTTACGAAGCCCGAGACGATTAACTACCGTACTCAAAAACCAGAAAAAGATGGCCTGTTCTGCGAGAGGATCTTTGGACCGGTCAAAGACATAAATCCGCATGACGCAAAATATAAGGGTGTTCGCTCACGCGAAGCTGCCGTCGACAAGAACGGCGAACTGGTTACCAAGAGTATTGTCCGCCGCGAACGTATGGGACACATCAGCCTGGCTGTTCCCGTGGCACACATCTGGTTCCTGCGCGGTACGCCAAGCGCTATCGGTTTGCTGCTCGGCGTTACGGTCAAAAACCTGGAGCGTGTCGCTTACTTTGCAAGCTACATCATCAAAAAGGTCAACATCAAGAAGCGCGACCAGCTGCGTCAAGACAAAGAAGCCGAATTTGCAGCCGCAAAAGAAGCAATCAAACTGCGCTACGAAAAAGAAGCCGAAGCTCCTGAAGCCAACCTCAAGGCTTTGGCCGAAGCTCAGACAAAAGAACTGGCTGACATTGACAAAGAATGGGAAACCTTCAAAGCTCAAGTTGACAGTCTTGAAAAACTCAGTCTCATCAGTGAAATCGACTACCGTGCACTGCCTGACAGCTTGCGCGAACTGATCGAAGTCGGTATGGGTGGCGCGGTCCTGAAAGAGCTGCTCGACGAAATCGACCTGACCGAACTCATTGCCAGCCTGTCCAAAGAAGCCGAAGACGCTAAGGGACAACGCAAGAAGAAGCTGATGAAGCGCCTGCGCCTGCTGGAAAGCATGGAGCGTGCCGGCATCAAGCCTGGAAGTATGTGCGTCAGTGTCCTGCCGGTCATTCCTCCGGACCTTCGTCCGATGGTTCAGCTGCCCGGCGGCCGTTTTGCAACATCTGACCTCAACGACCTGTACCGCCGCGTCATTAACCGCAACAACCGCCTCAAGAAGCTGATCGAGCTCAACGCCCCAGAAGTCATCCGCCGCAACGAACAGCGCATGCTTCAGGAAGCCGTTGATGCTTTAGTCGACAACAACAGCGCCCGTTCTGGTCGCGCCGTAGCTGCTACTGGCCAGCGCCGCCGCCTGAAATCTTTGAGCGACATGCTCAAGGGTAAGCAGGGCCGCTTCCGTCAGAACCTTTTGGGTAAGCGCGTTGACTACTCCGGTCGTTCGGTAATCGTTGCCGGTCCGGAGCTCAAGATTGACCAGTGCGGTCTGCCAAAGATGATGGCCCTCGAACTGTTCAAACCATTCGTTATTGGTGAACTAATCGCCCGTGAACAAGCCCACAACATTCGTTCTGCAACCCGCATGATCGAAACCGGCGAGACCGCCGTTTGGGACGCTCTTGACGAGGTGATCCGCGGTAAATACGTACTTTTGAACCGTGCGCCATCACTGCACCGCCTTTCTATCCAGGCTTTCAAACCAGTCCTGATCGAAGGCCGCGCGATTCAGCTGCATCCATTAGTATGTAAAGGTTTCAACGCCGACTTCGATGGTGACCAGATGGCCGTTCACCTGCCATTGTCAGACGAGGCTCAGGCAGAGGCCCGCGACATCATCGCAGCCAACCGCAACTTGCTGAAGCCTGCCGATGGTACTCCAATCCTGCACATTGAGCAGGACATGGTACTGGGCTGCTACTACCTGACATACGACCGTCCAGGGTTCACCAAGGACGATGTCCGCAACTTCAGTAGCATCGACGAAGCTATCATGGCCCACGACGAAGGCACACTGACTCTGCAGAGCTATATCCGCGCACCATTCCGCGGCGAAATGCGCGTAACTACTCTTGGCCGTATGCTCTTCAACGAAACATTCCCCGAAGACTTCCCCTACCAAGACGAGCCAATGACCAAAAAGAAATTGCAGCAGGTAATGACCCTCGTGTACCAACAGTACGGTCAGACACACACCGCTGAAATTGCCGACATCCTAAAAGATCTCGGCTTCAAGTTTGCGACCATGTCCGGTATTTCTATGGGCATGAGCGACTTCGGCGCCATCGAAGGTATGGACGACGTTGTCAAACAAGGAGAAGAGCGCAGTGCCGCTATTTCTGAGCAGTATGAAGAAGGCTTCATTACTGAAGAAGAGCGTTACCGCTTAACCGTCGAAAACTGGACCAAGATCGACGCCCGCGTGCAGGACATGCTGGCACAGCAGATGGTTGGCCAGGACTCATCAATGGCCATCGCTATCACCTCTGGTGCGCGTGGTAACATTTCGCAGATGAAAATGTCTGTCGGTATGCTTGGTGTCTTCTCGGACGCTTCCGGCCGTGCCATCGAGCTGCCTATTAAGTCGGGTTACATTGCTGGTTTGAACCCGCTTGAGTACTTTACCGGTACCCGTGGTACCCGCAAGGCGCTGATCGATATCGCCCTTAAGACCGCCGACGCCGGTTATCTGACCCGTCGTTTAGTCGACGTTGCCCAAGACGTATTTACCATCGAAGGCGATGACACAGTCGAGCTCGACCCAGGTTTTGCTATGCTGCGCAGCGATGCCAACGAAATTGGTGTCAGCTATGCATCACGCCTGGAAGGCCGCTTTGCCGCCGAGGACGTTAAAGGCCTCGTAAAGCGTGGCGATCTGATTACGGTTGAGACGGCAAACGCGATTGAAGCCGATGAATCCATAGATGGCGTCAAGATCATGAGCGTCCTGAGTGCAACCTCGGTACATGGTGTACCCAAGAAGTCATACGGTGTTGACCCGGCGACTGGCAATCTAGTTGTTGGCCACCACCCAATCGGTGTTATCGCCGCCCAATCTATTGGTGAACCTGGTACGCAGTTGAGCCTTGACTCCAAGCACCGTTCCGGTGCAGTCTTGGCCGACGACACCGCCCAAGGTCTGTCTCGTGTCGAAGAGTTGTTCGAAGTCCGCAGTCCAAAGGGACAGGCTTACCTTACTGACATCGCCGGTGTGGCAAATGTTTGGGAAGAGGGTGATCACTATGTCGTCCAGGTAACTGCAAACGACAAAGAGAACCTCGTCCTCGAACTCGGCGAACGTCAAGCCAAGGTCAAAAGCGGTACTGACATTGCCATTGGCGACGTGGTTGCAAGTCTTCAGGACGGTGCAGAACCTCTGGTCGCTCCAATGGCGGGCAAGGCTGAAGTAACCGACAAGGCTGTAATTATTACGCCTGCCGGCCAAAGTGTTGTACGCTACGAGATCCCTGGCTTCAAGCAGTTGACTGTTGTTGATGGCGACGCCGTTGTGGCCGGTCAGCGTTTGACTAACGGTTCGATTAACCTGCACGAGCTGATGCGCCTGCAAGGTGTCGAAGAAACCCAGCGCTACATCATGAACGAGATCCTCAAAATCTTTGCGGGTCAAGGTCAGAACATCGCCGACAAGCACCTTGAGATCATCGTGCGGCAGATGTTCAGTCGCGTTCAAATCGAAGACGCTGGTGATTCCGAGTTTGTAACAGGTGACACTGTCAGTAAACTTGCGGTAGTTGAAGCCAATGACCAGTTGGTTCGTGACGGCAAAGAACCTGCCAAATACAACCAGCTCTTGCTTGGTCTGATCAAAGCCAGCTTGTCGACCGACTCGTTCCTTAGCGCCGCATCGTTCCAAGACACTACCCGTGTTTTGATCGGTGCTGCCACGAGTGGTCGTGTCGACAAACTATACGGCCTCAAAGAAAACGTTATCCTCGGCCGCAAGATTCCAGTCGGCACCGGTTATGCCGCCGACGATGATGACGAAACCGAGGTCGAAGAAACCGAAGTTGCGACAGCTGCCTAAAGCTGTTAAAATAGGTACATTCAATAACATCCGAGCCGGGAAATAAGGACGCAGCCGACGTTGGCTAACACGGTTGCATCCTCCCATGGCGGAAGAAATAGGAGATAAAATGCCAACAATCAACCAATTGGTTCGCAAGCCGCGTGCCAAGGTGACCGGTAAATCCAAGTCACCGGCCCTCTTGAAGGTTGTCAATAACCTCAAGAACAAAAACTACGAAAAGCCTGCGCCTTTTAAGCGCGGTGTGTGTGTCAAGGTTACGACCAAGACTCCAAAAAAGCCAAACTCAGCGCTTCGTAAAGTTGCCCGCGTTCGTCTCGGCAACGGCCACGAAGTTTGGGCCTACATCGGTGGTGAAGGCCACAACCTCCAGGAACACGCCGTAGTGCTGGTCCGCGGTGGCCGTGTGCCCGACCTTCCTGGTGTGCGCTATCACATCGTCCGTGGTGCTCTCGACCTTCAAGGTGTTGCTAACCGCAAACAAGGCCGTTCGAAGTACGGTTCCAAGAAGGAGAGCAAATAATGCCGCGCAAAAAGACCAAAGCCCTCGTTCGCGACGTACAGCCTGACCGCCGCTACAATAGCATTCAGGTACAGCGCGTTATCAACCGTGTTATGCGTGACGGCAAAAAGCAGGTGGCAGAGCGCCTGGTATACGAAGGCATGCAGAAAGCTGCCAACAAACTAAAGGTAGAAAACCCACTGGAAGTTTTTGAACAAGCTATCAAGAATGTGCAGCCGCATCTTGAGACTCGCTCTCGCCGTGTGGGTGGTGCAAATTACCAAATTCCTTTTGAAGTAAAAGGCCAGCGCCAGCAGCACCTAACCACTATGTGGTTTGTGGCCGCCGCCCGTGCCCGCAAGGGTATGAGTATGGCTGACCGCCTAGCGCTTGAACTGACCGACGCCTACAATGGCCAAGGTTCAGCCGTCAAAAAGAAAGAAGACACGCACAAGATGGCAGAAGCCAACCGTGCCTTCGCCCACTTTGCCCGTAGCTAGTTAAGGCCAGCTGCAAAAGATCAGCAAACAGCGTGGAAACTACTTGCTTTCCACGCTGTTTCTATATAGGATATAATCTGACAAAAAATCGGACCGCCAAGGGTCCATTTTTGTTTTTATGATCATGACAGATGTTCCTAAGATGTTCTGCGGGGGTTGCCCCAGACCCAGAGAGTTTTCCGAAACCGGAGGACTCGGTCAAGGCTGCGCCGGGCCAGTGGAAACGGTTACGGAGGGGGCTGCGCAAGTCAGTACCCTGCATAGCGTTGTCCGCTATCAACAAGCTACCGAGAACTTTCCTCCGGGTAGGTATTGCGGCCGCGATTACGATAAAGCCCAGGCCAACATAAACAGCTTCGCCGAGCTATGGGCGAGCCTACGCGCAGCTGCGGAGGATGCCACCGTAATGGGATTGTTATCCGAGTCATACCGACAGGCTCAGGATACTCAGGCAAGTATCGCAGGTACGCTTGCAACATCCGTAAGGCCTGAAGCGGAGCAGATACCAAGTGCCCTTGCCAGCGCCACGACAAGTTTGGACGAGGCCATGAGTAAAGAATATGAGTTCGGCCAACATCTTAATGCATATCTGCAAACAAATGATTATTGGAGAAATCCCCCGCAGGTCGAGGCGACGTCTTTTGGTGTGCTTAAGGCAAACATGGATGCGGCCATAGATAATCCGCAAAATACCGTCAGCATTGGCATGGTTGCCGCAGAAGTGCACAACGAAGCAGAACTTCTAAGCAAGGCCATCGGCAATGTTATCGCTGCCAAGACTATCGTAGGTGATCGTACTGCTTGGCTTGTGGCCACGACATCCGGTACTTCTAGTCAGCATATAGAAGACGCCCTTACCCTGACGGGGCCATACTTAATTCCGTTGGCCGAGGCTGAATCGCAGTTGCGCTTTGCATTTGATGCGGTAGTTGCTTATCGGCCTTAACTCCCACTTGCAAGCGACAGCATCTTGGTCTAGGATTAAAACGATCTTAAATATTGGACCGGACGCCATTGTCCGGTTGTGTTTTTTCATTATGACTGAACGTTACTGTTTTAACTGCCCGAGAGTACCAGAAGACGAGCGTGGCCCCGACGCACTTGCACCAGGATGCAATGGCGCGGTTTTTATTATCGAAGCCGCGTCGCATGTCACTGAGATCCACCATGAAGCTCAGTACGCCGAGCCGGATCAGGCCCATCAACCCGGTGAAGTTTACTGTGGACGGGACTATGCCGGGCCTACACATGACCCTGAATATGCGACAGAGGCCAATAGGCGTTGGATGGAAATACGCGCCGCCCAAGCTGATACAGATATTCTAGATGCTACGCGTATGTCAGGGGAGGCACTCGATGTGGCGCACGGCCATATCATAAGTGGCGTTGGGCTCGCCGGGAGCATGTCGGCATCGCAGTATGCAGTGGAATTTTCGCAGACAATGGCAGGCATCAAAGACGAGGTACAGAATCTCGTAGATATAGATGCTGCTTTTCGGAAGCAGCTCGGGGAGTTTTTGCAGGGCAGGACGGTTACCGGATTGCCGGCCACGGAATACCTCAGACTTAAGGCGACTAGCTTTAAGGTAGCGTCAAGTTTTGTCTTCGATACCGGCAGGCTTGGCGAAGTTAACGAGCTTATGGATCTAGCTGCTTTAGAGCTGCAAGCTATTGCCAGTAAAATAAACAGGATTGGGCAGGTTGCGGATGACCGCGGCGATTGGATTAGCGGCATGTCAGTCGATACTGGAAGCGAGCCACTACGACGGGCGGCCGAGCTATCGTGGAATACCAAAATAAAGGCGAATGAGATTATGGATCATATTTTGCGCTTTAAGGAGCGGCTTGAGGAAGTAAGATGGTAGCACTAAAGCTATTTGTAAGCATTCCCATTGACTGCATATATAAGTTTAGTTATACAATTCTGTAGTCACGCGTGATCAGCAACTAACAAAACCGTAACAATAGGAACAATATGACGCATTTTACCATCCGTCAGTGTATTGAGCGCGTACAGAGACATCAGAAAACAGCACTGGTTATGCTCGCGGCCGCACTCATGAGCGTATTCTCGCTTCTTCCGGTCGTCGCAAGCGCGGCTCCGGCCCTGGCTACAGAACAAGCTCCAAAGGCAGCACCCGTAGCACCCAAAGACTCAGACAACGGAGTTACCGCTCCGATCCCTAGTAAAACAGAGAAGCAATCTTCGTCCATTCAAAGCGATAATGCCCTGCTTGCTTGGAGTGTGGGCTTGTCTGCAAGCTCCACGAACCTTTGGCCAAAACAATATTCAACCTTAACCGCTACGGCTAACGCCGATGTAGGCCCAACGCCGTACTACATTAGCATTTACGATGCTTCGGCAGGCTCATACGTCAAAATTTGTGGCGGCGGGACAGTTTGTAGTATCTCGATAACACAAGCAAATGCCACGACCCACAGTTACCGGGCGTACATTTCTGCTTATCCTACTACTAATCCGCCGGCAAACCAGCAAGCGGTTTCGGGGACGGTAAGCGTAACCTGGCGCAGCGTGAGTGTATCGCTCCAGGCCGCTCCTACAACACTTGCCGTCAATGGTACTACTACCTTGACAGCTACCGCGAGCGCCGATGTAGGACCATCACCGTTTTACATTCAGATCTATAACGCAACAACCGGTACATTCCTGAAGACGTGTGGATTTGGTACAACTTGTGCGGTGACCGCCACCAAGAACTTCGCCACTACACAGCGCTTTGTTGCCTATGTGTCGGACTACGGAACGGCTTATCCGCCGACTGGCATCCAAGCTACATCGAATCCGAGCTTTGTGACATGGACGAACGGCCTATACCGCGTAAGCCTCGCCAGCTCATACGTCAGTCTTTTCCAACGAAACTTGACTGCCACCAGTAACATCAATGTGGGCCCAACGCCATACTACATTGAAATCTTCAATGCCAGCACCGGTGCCCGTATTGCGGTTTGTGGAAGTGGTACGACCTGTTCGGTAACGGTCAATACTACCTTAAGCAAGACCCATTACGTTGCTTTTGTGTCTTCATACGACACCGCATTGCCGCCACTGAACACGCAGACAAGCTCTAATGTCGTAACATTGAGCTCGCCTATCCTCATTCCATAGTCGTCCGCTAACGGCTAAGACTAAAGGATTATAAGACCCCGGATGCGAAAAGGTATCCGGGGTCTTGAGATTAGGCCTGGCTAATCCGTTCCGTATCTGATAAAATAATGGTCAACTGGCTGTTTTTTATTGCCAAAATTTTTGTGGGCAACAGTCTGAAGCATAACGAAAGGTAACTAATAACAAGGCACACCATGGCAGGTAAACAATATTCAATTCAAGATCTCAGAAACATTGGTATTATTGCGCACATCGACGCTGGTAAAACCACGACGACCGAAGGTATTTTGTACCGCACCGGTCTAAAACACAAAATCGGCGCCGTACATGAAGGCGAAACTACCACCGACTGGATGGCTCAGGAGCGTGAACGTGGTATTACCATCGTATCTGCTGCTGTTACCTGCTACTGGAAAAACAAAAAGACCGGCAAGGAAGTTCAGATCAATATCATCGACACCCCCGGCCACATTGACTTTACGGTAGAAGTAGAGCGCTCGCTCCGCGTGCTCGACGGTGCGGTCGTAGTATTCGACGGTAAGATGGGTGTAGAATCACAGTCCGAAACCGTTTGGCGCCAGGCCGACAAATACGGTGTGCCTCGTATTTGTTTCATCAACAAGATCAACCAAACTGGCGGCGACTTCTACAAATCTCTCGACTCTATTCACAACCGTCTGAGCAAACGCGCGTTCCCAATCCACCTGCCAATCGGATTCGAACAAAGCATCAATGGCGTCGTCGACCTGGTCAGCATGAAGGCCTACACCTACAAAGATTTCACCGACCATGAATTGGTCGAAGGTGAAATTCCAGCCGACATGCTGGACAAGGCCAAAAAATACCGCAGCTTGCTTATCGAAAACGCTGTCGCCGAAGACGAAGCAATGCTCGAGAAGTTCTTTGAAGTCGGCGAAGAGGGCCTGACCGAAGAGGAAATTACACACGCAGTCCGTACGGCTATCATGGGCGGTAAGTTCTTTGCCGTATCTGGTGGTGACGGCCGCGGTGTGATCGTTGAAAAACTGCTCGACCTCGTTGTCGACCTGATGCCTGCGCCAACCGATCGCTCAACCAACTGGGGCACGCACCCCAAGACAGGCGACGAGATCGAGCGTAAGCACGACGAATCTGAGCCTTTTGCTGCTTTAGCCTTTAAAATTACCTCCGACCCGTTTGTTGGTAAGCTGGCCTACTTCCGTGTGTACTCCGGTAAAGTGACAGCCGGTTCATACGTTCTGAACAGTTCAACTGGCGAAAAAGAACGTATTGGCCGCTTGGTGCGTCTGCAAGCCGACAAGCGTGAAGATGTGACCGAAGTAAAAGCTGGTGACATCGCCGCAATCGTAGGCCTTAAGGGCACGACCACTGGCAACACGCTTTGTGACCCTAATAACCCGATCATTCTGGAAAGCATTACGTTCCCCGAACCACCCGTTTCGATTGCCATCGAACCCAAAACTAAGAGCGACCAGGAAAAGATGAGCCTTGCTCTGCAACGCCTCGCCGAAGAAGACCCCACCTTCCGCGTCAAGGTTGACGATGAAACCGGCCAGACCATCATATCCGGTATGGGTGAGCTGCATCTCGAAATCCTTGTAGACCGCATGAAGCGCGAATTCAACGTTGAAGCGAATATCGGCCAGCCGCAAGTTGCATACCGTGAGACCATCCGTAAAGATGCCGTTGAAGTTGAAGGTAAGTTTGTACGCCAGTCCGGTGGTCGTGGTCAGTATGGTCACGTTTGGCTGCGCTTGTCGCAGAACGAATCAGGTAAGGGGCTCGAATTCATCAACTCAATCAAGGGTGGTGTTGTCCCGAGTGAATACATCAAGCCCGTCGAACAAGGTGTTATCGAAGCCATGAATAATGGTGTTATTGCCGGCTATCCCGTAGTAGACCTGAAGGTCGAGCTGTACGACGGTAGCTACCACGAAGTCGACTCCAACGAACTCGCGTTCAAGATTGCCGGTTCGATGGGTTTGCAAGACGGTGTTAAAAAAGCCAACCCGGTTCTGATGGAACCGGTCATGAAGGTCGTCGTCGTTACTCCAGAAGAATTCATGGGTGACGTGATTGGTGACCTGAACTCTAAACGTGGACGTATCGAAAGCATGGAAGACCTAAGCGCTGGCGTAAAAGAAATCACCGCCTTCGTACCACTAGGTGAAATGTTCGGTTACACTACCAACCTGCGTTCGATGACCCAGGGCCGCGCAAGTTCAAGCATGGAGCTTGACCATTACGCTGATGTTCCGAGTCACGTCGCAGAAGCGATCATTGCCAAAAACGCTAAATAGCCAGCAAGCAAAAGCTGTAATAAATTAATTAAAAACTGTCTGATTTTCCAGGCAGTTTTTAATTTTGATCTGCTATTATAGCCCGATGGAAGACAACAAAAAGCTTGAGGAACTCAGAAATAAAATCGATTCCGTCGATGAAAAAATCGTAGAATTGCTTAATGAGCGGGCGAGGCTGTCGCTCCAGGCGCGCATCGCAAAGGGCGGCCGTACGGTCTATCGGCCGCAGCGAGAGGTGCAGGTACTCGATCATGTGGTAAATTGCAATGCCGGTCCACTCTCTGAAGAGGCCATTCGAACATTATTTCATTCCATTATATTTGTATGCCGAAGTATCCAAGAGGTCGAAATTAATCCTTATGCCGCTACCGGATCTCAGATGCCTTTACTAGCGGGCGAGGAGGCTTGACCAGACGTTAGTGCCTTGCACGGCGGCAGCAGGAGTCCTCTCCATATTCTGGGGCAGCGCGGACGGCCGGACCAACTTATCGTCAACGATAACGCCCCCGAGACGGAGCAGCTCTCTATTATAGGCGGCCAAACTGGTTGCTTTGGTAACGGCATACTTTTGCATCTCGGCCGCTTTTTTCCGCGCTGCGAGGGCTTTCTCGCTAAATTCTTTGAATGTCTCGGGATCTATGTTCGATCCCGTGACTAACGCCACATGGTGTTCGACCGCCCTTTGGCCGTGTTCAGTCGGGACGCTGGCGGCGCGTTTGCGCGAAGCAGCCAGCGACAGCGCTGCCGTGGGTTCGGCGACAGCTCCATAGACATCGCGGGACCATAGCATGGCCTCAGCAACTTCAATCTCCGTTACGGATTCAATGCCGGCTACAAACCGACGATCAGCCATGATGGTCAATGGCAGCCTGCCGGCCCGTGGTACGGCTGCGCCGTCAGTTTTGCCATTGAAGATCACGCCATTGGTAAACAGGTCATGCGGCGGCTCCTGGCCGCGGCGCAGGTAGGGAAGCGCGCGACGCGCGGCATCGCAGCCCTCCATCTGTACACCGACAACTTGTACGTTTTCGCCCAGTAGCCCGGCATCTTTGGCAGACCTGACTACGCAAGCGACTCCGGCAATCAGACCGCCGCCGCCCACAGGCACGTATATTTTGACAGGGTCGTTTTTGAGATCCAATTCACCTCTTCCGGCTGCATCCAGAAGGTCCTGAATAGCCTCATAGCCTACCGTAGCCTGCCCGGCTATCACTTCTACCTGGTCGTACGCCTCTAATGTAACGATGCCGTCGCCCGTCACATTTCGTGCTCCGTTGCGCGCCTCGTCAAGATCAGCGTAGCTCTTCATAACTTCGTTGCCGCTATCATCTATGCCGACAGTAGTGCCGGTTACGACCTCTACGCCATTTTGCAGCAGGGAAGCAACCTTGACCTTGCTGGCCATAGGCGTTACGTGTGCGACCGTTTTAAGTCCGTATTTTGTTGCGGCGGCTTCAACGCCCTGGGCGGCATTGCCTGCGCTTGCGATATGGATCTCTTTGAGTGGCACGGGCCCGGCGTTAGCCTGCGCCACCATAACCGAATACGCGCCGCCGCGCGCCTTGAATGAACGGCCGCCAGGTTGATGACCCTCATATTTTATATACAGACCGTGGCCATTAGGATGTTCCGGGGCCTTATCGAGGTGAGTCCGCTGCACGTTCATTTCGTTATAGAATGTGTTGCGCCAATCTGCTTCATCGGCAGTCATCTCGGTCATTACGTTCAGACGTTCGGCGTGCGCCATGATGCGGGCATACAGCTCGCCACTTGTCAGCGTTTCTGCCCGTGGTGCCAGTTCGGCGTTCGTCCGTATCAAAGTGCTTGTCATTATTTTCTCCTATAAAAAATCCCCGAGGTAATCCGCGGGGATGTTGATTGGCTTATATTTGGCGATTTTACACAGCTACCATCAACGTACCCCGGCTGGGGAGAATAATGATGGCAATAATTTGCATAAACTCACGCATATATTTCTCAGTATGCACGTCTAATGCTAATTTTGCAACTTTTTGTCCGTTACTTTGAGAGCAACTCCTTGCAGCATGGGTGTTTTTCGCAAGTTATGCTATTGTTTTGGTATATGAGAGTCTGGCTTAAGCAGCTGCATACCGGCGCCCAGTGGTATAACATTCCTGAAGAAAAGCAAACGCCCTTGCAGCGCGTGGCGGCCCGTACGCAAGGCCTGGTAACATTGGGCAATGCCGTTACCTTACTGGGTGGGGGCCTTACTTTACTCGGGCTCTTTTGGGCCTTTTATATCCCTGGATATGCCGGGCTCATCGCAATCGGCTGCGGCCGACTTTTAGACATACTTGATGGCTATCTTGCGCGCCGCACTAAAACCTCCAGCCCATTTGGCGAAGGACTCGATGCGGCAGTCGACAAACTTACCGCCGTCACGGCGCTTACCCTATTCCTAATACATGGCAACGGACAGTTTGTAGTCATTTTTCTGCTCTTGCTCATCGAAGAAATGGCGACTGCGGTTTTAATTCTTTGGTCGAGGCGCCACGGGATCGTCTTGCATCCGTCGCGCCTCGGAAAATATACCACCTTTGCACTTTGGACGGCTATCATGTGCCTCTTCTTAGGATTTGCGGCAGCGGTAGACACACAATTTATGAGCTTCTTCTATATATTACTAGGGCTTTTTATTGCAGGCGTGGCGGTAATCCTACGCTGGTGGGCATTCGGTCAGTATCTTAGGGCAGCGCGAAAAGCAAGGCGCACTAAGGAGTAATAGAGCCATGGAAAACGGCGTCGTCTTTAAACGAGTTATTATTCTGGTGAATCCGCGCAGTACGCAGATAACAGCAGCCCGAAGTCGCATTGCACTCTTAAAACGGCTTATGTCGCATGTGCCAGTGCGCATTATGGAGCTTGATGTCGACCAAGGGCACACAACCGCTTCGCTCCTTAACAGCGAGCAAAAACATCTGGGTAAGGGAACGCTGCTCTGCATTGCCGGGGGCGATGGAACGGTAAATTCGGTCTTGAAATACTTGATGTCGTCGGATTCTCCCAAAGAAGCCGCACAAACCGTGCTGCTTCCGTTATGGGGCGGCAACGCCAACGACCTGGCCCATATGCTGAATGGTCCGGCATTTAAAAACGCTATTCCTGATATTTTACGGCGCGGGCAGCGGGTACCAATACGCCCCTTATGCTGCGAGCTTAATTCGCCTGCCGGAGAGCGAACATTATTTATAGCTTCGAGTTACATCAGTTTTGGCGCGTCTGGCTTGGCTGCCCGACGCCTGAACACGCTGCTACATCGGGGCAGTAACTGGCATAGGGTACCCGGGGGTCGAATCCTGCGCGAGACGTTTACGGTGCTCGAAACCTTTGCACGCGTCTCGGAATTTCACATTACCGAAAACAGCAAGACGACGGGAATTTATGAGCGCATTTTTATTAATGGATCGCGGATCGCCAAAGTCCGGCCTTTGCCGCTCAAGCTTACAGACGATGCTTTTTATAAGCTCACGATCAAAGAAAAACGCTTTCGTGCGGTGGTTATGTACCTTCGTGAGCTCTTCCGTCGACCGCAAGCCGAACAAACGCGTGAGGAGGTTTCATTTGTCTGCGAGGACAAAGCTTGGGGTCAGGCCGACGGCGAGACCTTCCGTGTGGCCGCGGGCACGAAGGTCCGCGTATACCGCCTGCCCACACCTTTCTATGCACTTAGTACCAAGCTGGCCGAACGCCGTTCATAACAGCGTAGATTACTCTTTACATCGGTAGGGCTTTCCGATACAATACCCAGGTCACTCGTGTGATTTTTTATATTCTCACGCGGTAATACTAATAATAAGGAGTCATCTTTAATGGCAGACACATTTGACCGTAGCAAGCCGCACGTTAACGTTGGTACCATGGGCCACGTTGACCACGGTAAGACTACTCTGACCGCAGCAATTACTGCTGTGCTCGCTAACAAGCTTCCAAGCGCAACTAACAAGCCGATCGCTTACGATCAGATCGACAACGCTCCAGAAGAGCGCCAGCGTGGTATCACCATCGCTACTTCCCACCAGGAATACGAATCAGAAAAGCGTCACTACGCGCACGTCGACATGCCTGGCCACGCCGACTACGTCAAGAACATGATTACCGGTGCTGCCCAGGTTGACGGTGCCATCCTCGTGGTGTCTGCCGCCGACGGCCCTATGCCTCAAACCCGCGAGCACGTACTGCTTGCCAAGCAGGTGGGCGTGCCAAAGATCGTGGTCTTCCTCAACAAGATGGACCTCGCCGACGCCGACCTGGTCGACCTCATCGAAGAGGAAATCAAAGAGCTGCTCGAAAAGAACGGCTTTGATGCCAACTGTCCTATCATCCGCGGTTCTGCTGCCAAGGCCCTCGAAGGTGATGCCGCCAACGAAGACGCCATCATGGAACTCGTTAAGGCAATGGATGACTACATTCCAGAGCCAAAGCGTGACCTCGACAAGACATTCTTGATGCCAATCGAAGACGTCTTCTCGATCAAAGGTCGTGGTACGGTTGCTACCGGTCGTCTCGAACAGGGTATCGTCAAGATCAACGACGAAGTTGAAATCGTAGGTATCCGCGACAACCGCAAGTCTGTCGTAACCGGTATCGAAGCTTTCAAGAAGCAGCTTGACCAAGGTCAGGCCGGCGACAACGCTGGTATCCTGCTGCGCGGTATCGAGCGCGACGACATCGAGCGCGGTCAGGTCATCGCCAAGCCAGGTTCTGTGACTCCTCACACCGAATTTGAATCTGAGGTCTACATCCTTTCCAAGGAAGAGGGTGGTCGTCACACGCCATTCTTCAAGGGCTACAAGCCTCAGTTCTACTTCCGTACCACCGACGTTACCGGTGAAGTGGAATTGCCAGCCGACAAAGAAATGGTGATGCCCGGCGACACCGTAACCTTCAAGGTTAAGTTGCTCGCACCTATTGCCATGGATGAAGGTCTGCGCTTCGCTATCCGCGAAGGCGGCCGCACCGTTGGTGCTGGTGTTGTTACCAAGATCGTAAAATAGTCGATCGGTAAACGACCTCAAAAGAGCGGCTCACAGTAGCCGCTCTTTTGTTTTCGAAACGATGCCAGCCTGATAGATTGATTAATTACAAATAAATGTTATAATGCAGCCTTATACCAAAGACGCAAATAACGGCTATTTTGCTATACCTATATTTTGAGATCCAAAGAGCACATACCATTTGAAAATGAACGAAGAGAGCACGACAATACGTCCGAAGTACTATCAACGGGCGTTGTGCATTGCTTTGAAGGCCTTGAAATTTACGATCCGAGTGCGCCTGCAACGGTTTACCTGCGTCAACTGACGGCTGAATACTGCGGTGAAGATATCGAACCTCCGGAAGTTTTCATTGCAAAGGGCGAACAACTTAATGCATTCGCCTCACATAACACACTAGTGGTTTACGAAGGGGCTCTCAAAAAAATAGAGCACAGAGAGACGCTGCTTGGCTTGCTTGGCCACGAAAGTACCCATTACGCCGAAGGACATCAGTGCGCATTTCATAAAAGCAAAGCCACGGGCGAGCTGGAAGGCCACCAACGTGCGGCAGAAATCGAAGCAGATATTCTTCCCATGAAGCGGATGGATGAAATGGGTGAAAATCCATTAGGAATGCTCGATCTTGTGCATAAGATCGCCGAGCAAGAAGCGGTTGATCAACCTCGTAAAGGGCCAAGGCTGGCATCGGTTGCACATGGCCATACGCTGGAACGCGCCATCACGCTCGAGCAAGTATTAACGGTTCTAGATGTAAAACATTTATCCAAAACACTGCATCCCCTCGAAATACCGCCACTCGGTGAAATCGTTAAAGTCGGCGATGAACAATTCGGCACTCTTTCGCCCGCCGTTCAGCAAGGGCTGCTAAACCGCGCATTGAACCGTGAATATCCTGCGCAGCGTCATATTGAAATCCAAAAAGACATTCTTCGTCGAGTAGCATCGGAACCAATGGACGAGGCCGCCGTGCACCGCCAGGCCCAGTTAATGGTTCAGCGCGAAAAGGCGACGGAGTACGGAGACCTCGGTGATGCTGAACAGTTACGACGTGATTTACATTTGATGCTGGCTGAAAACACGCGGATGCTCCTCGGTAACAATGCGCGTCATAATATTTTGAAGGAGCTGGTTAGTAACCATTCTTTAGGTGTTATATACGAAAAAGATGAAGAACATGTTGCCGCCGTTGCCCAAATTATCGATGAAGCGTCCGTCACCCAAAGACGTTTAGGATATTCTCCTTATATTCATATGCCTTTAACTACTGTGCTCCGTGACCCTAGAATAAAAGAAGTCGATGCAAGTAGCGCCGAGCAACTGAACCAAAACCTAGTAAGATACTGCATCGAAGTAAAGGGCGATGATGGCAGGTCATCGAGTTTGCCGGACGAATTTAAAACAATTGCCGTCAATGGTGTGAGCGGGGAAGGCTTTTTAAATGCCGTGGTCGCACAAGCTGATAAACATAACTCCCAACTTGCATTTGATCAGCCTACCATTCTGGACTCCTTGGCTTACATAATTGCCCAGCGGCCGGGTGAAGCCTGGACTGCTACCGAAACCTGGGGCGGAACATTCACTATACGGACGGAAGACCGGCAAAGGGGTGAATTCTTTGGTTCGCTCGTTTCAGCTATTCAAAAGGAGTCACCGAAGGTACTTAAAGAGGCACTTCTTCGGCGTGCTGCCAACGGAGAAGATCCAAATATCATTCGTGAGCAAGCATATATAATAGCGCGGGCGATCATCGACAGTAGCAGTACCGGTAGAATGAATGAATCCGGCGAATATGACGGGCCGGAGCAAATGAAGATTGATGACTTTAGAAAAATACTTCCTTTTATGTTGATATCTAAGGGAGGTCAATTTAATATGGATGTTAATTTTGATATTGACTCCCTCGTTTACGCCAGCTCGGCAGATGAATTTGGAATCTCCTTATGGAATAAGCGTACAGTAAATAGTACGCGCACGGCGGTCAGCCGGCTAACATCCATTATCGAAACCCATGCAAAGCTCGCGCAAAACTATCCAGAGCTAGGCATTAAAGACCCTAACGAGGAGATCCGCAGTAATAAGCACCTGCGTAGCGCACTTTTGTTTGACGCCTTGCAAGCTTTTACGAAAGAGCGCCCAGCTCTTGGCGATGAAAAACTTATAGCATTACTGCAACATTACGATGTACCACGCCTCGAAATCGATGGAAAAACGATCGCTACGGTTACCGAATTAAATCAGAGTATAGAAGGGTGGTCGCTTGCCGTTCAATCATTAATGGAACGCGCAGACTGGAATACTGATGAGGATAATTTGCTCGTGTTAGCTGCACTGGGAATGGCCGCACCCGATATTGAACTCAACTTAGCACTGCCTAATTATGCTTTTGAGCGCATTGCCCGTCAGCGTGATTTCAATGAGGGCCTTGAGTTACTGGAGATGTTTCCGCATGCCCGCAGCGTGCATGCCAAGATTCTTGAGGTCCTTATTGAAGAAAAGGCTAGTACAGCTGAAGAGTTCGAAAAACTCAATGGACTTATTGAGACGCTCTACCTGGAAACGCTTGCTGACAATGCCGGCCTCCTAGGCAAGGCGAGTATCGCGGACAGTATTCTTATTCCATTCCTGAGTGACATGCAAGATTTGCAGCGTAATGTTGCCCTCAAGAGTGACGAGCTTACGGATATTCAAAGCTCTCGCTTGCTGGCTGGACTCTTGAGTACTGGTAATAGTGACGAAATCATCAAAAGCTATGCAGCAAATCTCTGGTGGGTTCACCGTCGAACTGGTGGTAAAACAGATGTTCGTGAAGGTTTTACTGTTGAAGATTACATCACTTACCGTGCGCCTCATAAAAAAACCCGGCTCGATTATTGGTTGAAGCATGATTATCCCGAGGCAAGGTCTTACCCACCGTTTGATGACGACCTCAGTAGTATCTATTTGTCAGTTGACGCAGCTCGATTCTTTGCCGTGCGCAAACTAATGCTTTCATGGCCCGACGGCGTACTTATGGACCCAAAGGGCGGTACGGAACTCGTAGACTCACTTATGTCTACCTGGCTTGCAGCAGAAAACGGGACCGAAGAAGGCGTCATCCTGCGTGACCTTTTAATCGATTTGGTCAACAAAAATGATCCAGCCACTGCATATTTACATATCGGACCCATGCTTCAAGATATGATTCTGAGACCGCCGCGAAATGCTTCAAGTTTAAAAGAAATAACAGATAAGCTAGCCGATACGGTTGTTATGCGCATGGAACGACAGGGACGCCTTCGCCCGGCTTCGGACGATGATTTTGCAAGCATACGTACCCGCGTTCATAATCTATTTACAGGCGCTGGAAAGCTCGGCGAGACCATTGTAAGTATTTACCAAGAAAAAACGACACTTATGCAGGCGATCGGCGCCACAGAAGTGCAACCTGAGTCACAAAAGCTCAGTACAATCGCCTTTGCTGCCTTGGCAGGCCAAAAATCAGGCTCGCTAGGCGTGAAGATGCTGCAGCTTGCCGGACAGTACTTCGAATTACCAGATGAGGACAAAGAAGAGTTTAACAAGGTATACGACGATATGAAGGGGCAAACACGCCTTCAGGCCTACAATACTTTAAAGCGTGAGGCTCGCACGAATCCACAGGCGGCTGAGTTGTTCAATTCGATAGCCGCATTTGGTAAACGCGTGGGCGGAGGATCGCTATTTACGGTATACGAAGTCTTCTTAAAAGATGGACGAAAGCGGGCAATCGGTGTCAAAAACCCCACCGCCGAATACCGTGTGTTCCGCTTGAGTCAGTTCGCATCTGCAGGGCTACAAAGCACAATTACCAAG
>JARIHD010000039.1 GCA_029288425.1 Candidatus Saccharimonadota bacterium | reverse complement strand
CAGGGCGCAGATGGGGTCGACTTCGGTGACGAGCACGCGGCAGCCGTACGTGTCGAGTGACTGCGCGCAGCCCTTGCCAACGTCGCCGTAGCCGGCGACGACCGCGACCTTGCCGGCGAGCATAACGTCGGTAGCACGCTTAATGCCGTCGACGAGCGATTCGCGGCAGCCGTATTTGTTGTCGAATTTACTCTTGGTAACGGAGTCGTTAACGTTGATGGCGGGTAGTTTGAGTTTGCCGGCTTCAAGCATTTGGTAGAGGTGGTGGACGCCGGTAGTGGTTTCTTCGGAAACGCCCTTGATATCGTCGAGCATTTCCGGGTGTTTGTCATGCACCCAGGCGGTCAGGTCACCGCCGTCGTCCAGGATCATGTTGGGGCCTTTGCCGTCAGCGAACTTGAGGGTTTGTTCGATGCAGTCCCAATACTCTTCTTCGGTTTCGCCTTTCCAGGCAAAGACGGGGATGCCGGCTTTGGCAATAGCTGCGGCAGCCTGGTCTTGGGTGCTAAAGATGTTGCATGAAGCCCAGCGGATTTCCGCGCCCAAGTCTACCAACGTTTCGATAAGCACAGCCGTTTGAATGGTCATGTGCAGACTACCGGCTATACGCGCACCTTTGAGCGGTTGTTTGTCTTTGTATTCGGTGCGCAGACTCATAAGGCCAGGCATTTCTTTTTCGGCTAGCGTGATTTCTTTGCGGCCCCAGTCGGCCAGGTTGATGTCTTTTACTTTGTAGTCTTGGTCTGTCATGATTACTCCTTTGTGATCTGTGAGGGTAGTGATTCATTAAAGCTACTTTCGTAGCGGGCAGTGATTTCTGCCGGTGTAAAACTATGCGACTGGGTGCCGACCGTTTCGATAGCATAGGTGCCGCAGACGGCCCCTAGCTGGGCGCAGGCCTTGAGCGGCCAGTCGCGCGCCAGGCCATACAGAAATCCGGATCGAAAGGCGTCGCCCGCGCCGGTGGGATCGGCGACCTGCTGTGGTTTTGCCACGCCAACTTGGATGGAGTCCGGGATAGCCTTGCCTTCGATGATCGAGCCGTCTTTACCTAAAGTGGTTATGACGATTGGCACGGTCGCTTTAATATTCTTGATGCTTTTGCCGGTCTTTTTACTGAGTACCGTCATCTCGTAATCGTTTAGAATGAGGACTTCGGCGGTCTCGACACCTTCGGCCATTTCCTCGCCGGGCAGATTGCTAACCTGTTGGCCAATATCGTAACAGAGGCGCAGGCCCCACTCTTTGCATTCCTGCACTTGACGGCGCATCGCTTTTGGATCGTGCGGCGACACTACCACAATGGGCGATTGTTCTTTCCATGGAGCCAGGCTCAAACGGTCGCTATCGAACATCGCGCCCGGATAAAATCCCCCGACCTGATTTTGATCGCTGTCGGTAATGACATTAAAGGTAGCCGTCGGCAATTTGCTTTCGAAAACATGTGCGATGTTGACGCCCGCGTGGGCCAATTTTTCCATATAGAGCAAACCGTCAGGACCAACCGAACCGACCAGCACCGGCTGTTCGCCCAAAAGGGCGAGGGAATAGGCAATGTTTGCACCAACACCACCATGCGTATCCTGGAGATTGTTTAAAAAGATTGATATAGAGAGCTTATCGAGTTTTTCTGGCCGGATATGATCTTCGTAGCGGCCCTGAAAACTCATGATCCGGTCGATGGCAATCGATCCGGAGATAATAATGGATGGAGTTTGTTTCACTTAAGTATGGTATCAGGCGGCAGGAGGGGTGACAACTTGCTGCAGGAGCTGATGGATGTGATAAAGATTGTTGACAACCATATGTGCGCGGGCATAGTGTAAAGCGCTTAGTTCGTTTTTGTCCCGACCTGTGGCACCGCCGCCATGCAGGTCAAGGGCAATAAAATTCCAGCTGCCATCAGGCCTAACGTACAACTCAAAGGGGTCATCCAGGGGAATTTCGATGCCCCGCTCAGCAGCCTCTTCGGCAAATCTGAATGCTTCTCGTTCTATCTTTCTAAAATGATACCATTTAAAAAGACCAAGGAATTTTTTGTCTGTTTCTGGACGGGGGCGTTGGCGTTGTGCTGGCGGGTCGTCATCTATGGGCCACGATTGGTCGAAAAGAATTTGTTTTAGGCCTTTTCCGTAAATTTCGCTACCGTCGGCCTTGAGGTCGGTTACAAGCAAGGTGTTTCGAGAGCTAAGCTGAAGGGAAGGGGTCACGGCAAGGCCGGCCTCATGAAAAGCCAGCCAGGCGTCAATATATTCGGCATCAAAGTTTCGTTCGATAAGCGAAGTGGGGGGCGACGTCCGGTCGGCGTCAATCGGTGCGACTTCAAGGTGGTGCTTTATAGTGCCCCTGCCAATAGTCAGTGCCGTGGTTTTTGTGACTTCGAACGTAGTCCGCTCGCCTGGATTTAGAACCGACGTGGCGGTGATTAACTCACCCATGATAACTATACTATAAAATATAAAGCCTACATATGTCAACTACAAAATGTCCGATATGAATGCCGGTGAATGGGCATTCGCCAAGCTCGTATACGGAGTAGAGTTGGTATTAAACTACAATACGGGTATGGAGAAAGTTAGGATAGCCGACCAAGCTATTTTGCGCCGTGTAGACATTCGCTTCATAGCCTAAGAGAAAGCATCTGTTTCTTTTTAGCCCTGCCTTGGCGTCGGCAATTTTGACAATACATATACGCCAGGTACACAAAAACCAGCGACAGCTGACTCGCTTTAGGCAAGCCGTTCCAGCCGACTTGCCTAAATGGCGTGGCTACGGTATAATTACCTCTGTTATTAAATAACCTGCGTAAGACTACAAAAATATTACGCATCCCGTTTATAGACGGGATTCCGAAGGAGGAGTGATGACCCAATACGAAATCGCCGTATTGTACCACCCAGATTTAGAGATCGATCTGGAAAAAGCAACCAGCCGGGTAGAGAAGATCTTTACCGATAATGGTGGTGAAGTAAAAAACGTTGACAATTGGGGCAAGCGTAAGCTAGCATACCCGATCAAGAAGAACGAACATGCCGTGTACGTCTTCTATACGCTCGATTTGCCTGAACAAAGTGTCCGCAAGATCGAAAGTACGCTCAATATCACCGACGAAGTGATCCGTTTTCTGATTACCCGCCCAGATCTGAAGGCTATTGCCAAAGCAGAAGCCCTGAAGGCGGAAAAGGCTAAAAAAGCCGCTGAACGCGGTGAGTCGGCAACCGAAGAGAAGACCGAAGAATAGTAAAGAGGGAAGTTAGAAAAGGGGGCCAACCATGGCACGAAGTGTAAATCAAGTCATCTTAATGGGTAATCTTACCCGGGATCCAGAGCTTCGCCAAACACCAAGCGGCCAGAGCGTCGTAAGCTTTAGTCTTGCACTGAACCGTGCCTACAAGGACCAGAGCGGTGATTGGCAGGAGGCAACCGATTTTATCGATGTCGTAGCCTGGGGGCCGCTCGCAG
>JARIHD010000026.1 GCA_029288425.1 Candidatus Saccharimonadota bacterium | reverse complement strand
GTAATAACGGGATCATTGACGTCATTAGTATTATTAGCATTTACTTTAGAAAAGAAAGCAGACATATGTTGTATAGCATAAAAAAATGTGCGGTCATTCATACCCACATATTTTCTCTCTGCCTCCTTAAAAGCCGCTACTAATTCTTCGGCGATTTCCCGCGGGTTTCGCTGCAATCGCCCGGCCAGTTGCATAGCAACATTAGTAGCAAAATCACCGAACTGTTCGTCGGGACGTGTTAATTCGGCCGTCAGATCAACGTTAAAAACAGCCTTAACTACACGCGAAAGCGTTAAAGATACATCATTCATGCCAGCTATTATAACAGATACGGCAGCTATTTGTCGGCGGGCAGGCTGCGTGCGGCGCGCACGAGCCACCACAACACGCCATACATTGCCGTAATCAACATAAAGAAACTAGCGACCGCCGTGAACATATGCGGATGTTCGTGCGCATTCAGCAGCCGATCGGTTACGTCAAACAGCAGCGACGCCGGATTGGTCAGCACATCCCATGAATTCCAGCGCAGCTCGCGCCCGATATACATTGCAAAACTGCATATCAACAGCACCACACCGATCAGGGTAGCGGCCGGACGCACCCCCAGCCGCTTTTTAAGCTCGTAATGTACGATAAACGTGCTAATAAATCCCAAAATAACGCCAGTAAAGATGAATGACGTCAGCATAAATACCCCGTGCAGCATATCGGCCGGACGCAGTTCCTCGATGTGAATAAAATCAGTGATCAAATAGTACGTGTTGGGTAAAAACAGCATCCAAAGGAATGTCACAGCCAGCGCATACCAACTCGACCATAAATTGCGGTGAATCACATATTCCAGCCATAGGGTGATAAACAGCGCCGCCCATGCCAAAAACAAGTTCCAAATCATGTAGGCAAAATCACCATCGTATGCACCCCAGTTTCTGGAAAAATACAGGCCGATGCCGGCCACACTTGCGCCTGCCAGAGCTATGCCCAGTTTGACGCGGGCAGAAATAAAACGTTTCGCCATGGGCTTATTATATCAATTTCCCTTTTAGGCCCGGATAGACTACGGTCATGGAGCCTTGCGCGGTGCGGTTTCCATGCAGATCTCAAAACAAGCACCGCCGTGCGGATTATTGCGGGCTGTAATGGTTGTTTGGTTAGCCTGGGCAATTTCTTTGGCCAGCGCCAGACCCAGACCGTATCCGGGAACGTGCGTCGAACGCGCCTTGTCCCCTCGGTACAGACGGTCGAACAAATGAGGAATGTCGCCCGCTGCCAGCCCAGGGCCCTTATCTTGGACCGACAGGTAATACCGACCGGATTTTTCGTAGCCCTTTACCAGCACCTCCCCGCCCTTCGCTCCATATTTCAAGGCGTTATCCAGCAAAATATCCATGACCTGCACCATGCTTTCGCGGTGCACCAGCACGCTCTTGTCTGCGAGATCGGTACTGACCGTCACGTTTTTTGCCGTCGCAGTCGGCGTAATCTGATGAACGGCGTCGTCGACAATCCGCTTTACCTGCACCGAAGTCCGGACCAAGGCAGTCTGGCCATACTGGTGTAATAACAAGAGGTTGTTGGACAGGCGCTCGAGGCGTTGGATTTCTTCGAGGTTACTGGCCAGCTGCTCCCGCCCCTCTTCTTCGGTAAAATGTTTTTGACGCAGAAAGACTTCGTTTTCCAGGCGCATGTTGGCCAGCGGAGTGCGTAGCTCGTGACTGGCGTCGGCAGTAAAGCGAGCCTGGGATTCATGCGCTTCCTGGATCGGCCGCAGCGTGCGTCCGGCAAACCAGTAGCTCAAGGCGCCACCCAAAAACAGCGCGCACATATTTATCACAAACAGTCCTTCATTCAGGTGTTGGCGCACGATCTGGGCTTGTTCATCCTGAATATTCTGGATGGCCACATCCGAACGTGGCACCGGAGTATCAAAAAACCGCACCACCCATTCACGCACTTCGCTGCGCTGCGCATTATTGGAGCGCAAAAATTCCTGTTCGGCATACACCCGAACACTTAAAGTAACCAAAAGATTCAGCATGGCGATAATCGCCAGATAAAACAGCGTCAGCTGCAACCGCGCCGACCGGAACATATTCAGCCGGTCAGACCACCTTGTAGCCATACCCGCGCACCGTCTGGATTATGCTGTCGCCGGAACCAATCTTTTTGCGCACATTTGCGATAAATGTCTCGACGGTGTTGTGCTGCACACGGTCTTCGTCTTCCCATACATGATCGAGTAGCTGGTCTTTACTAACTACTTCGCCCTTGTGGCGCAGCAGGTATTCTACCAGCTGAAATTCTTTTGCGGTAAGATGCACGGGCTTGTCATCGACTTGCACTGTTTTGGCCACGACGTCCAGCTGTAAAGCACCGCTTGCCAGCGTGTTGCTGCCGTGACCTTTGGGGCGGCGCAGCAGCGCCCGCACGCGCGCCAGTAATTCGTCAAAAGAAAACGGCTTGGCCAGATAATCGTCGGCCCCGGCGTCCAGGCCCTCCACGCGATCGCCGATGGTGGTGCGCGCAGTCAGCATCAGGATCGGTGCTTCTTCGCCATTATCCCGCCACAGTTGGACCAACCCCGGTCCGTCGTGCTTGCCAGGAATCATCCAGTCCAGCAGCACCAGGTCATAACTATTGGCAGCGGCCAGCGTTTCTGCCATATCGCCGTCAAAGGCGACATCCACCACGTAGCCTTCACTCACTAGTCCTTTTTCCAAACTCTTGGCAATTTTTACTTCGTCTTCTACAACCAAAATCCGCATATATTCCTATAATAACACCTCTGTACTGCAATATTGCTGAAGAACCGGCAACCCGGTCGGCATTGCTATATGTCAATTATAATAGTATAGTAGTCATTTCTTATGAGCGTCGAGCAATTACTTTCACCTGAAGAGCGAGAAAACTTTATGCAGCGTCAGCTACGTGTCCTTGAAGCCGCCGACTATTATGGCTTAACTCCGGAAAACGCCATCGTCGTAGGTGGTGGTGCCCTGGCTCTGCACAACCTCGATACCTATATTCCCCCGCTTCAAGGACAAGACATCGGATTTGATATAGATATCATTTTGATACAAGAAGAAAAATTGGTTCGCGGCTGGAGACAACGTATACGCAAACCATTCATCGATGAAGTTGTCATAAAACAACCAAAAGAGGCGCCCCTACCCATTACCCTTATGCGCGGGCGGGCAGCGGCACAATTTGCCACCGAAGTAGCGCTTTACGATAGCTATCAAGGAATGATTAGCGATCGACGGGAATGGGGTGGTATTGCGATGCCATCGGTTGGTCATCTCATCGCCAGCAAGAACAACGGGGGACGATTCAAAGACCGCGCCGGGCTCATCAAAGCCCATCTTGTTGCGTACGGAACAGATCATCGCGTAACCATTCATAAGCCATGGGAAGAATTCATCACCATCCAGATTGAAAAGATTGTAGAACAAGCACGCAAGCGGCCAGATCCAAGCACACCAGCATGGCTGGACGAACTTCTACAGAATAACTTTGATCACCCAGCCTTTGACGGTATCCGGCCGGTCAAAGATTAGATAGTCTCAGAGGTTAGCCCTGTATCGTAATATTGCTGAAGAGCAGTTAATGCAGGCCTTCGCAACATATCGGCATGCCTGGCATGGGGAATGGCATGCAGCGTGGCACGCTCTCCAATTAAATGATGCACGTCCTGACTGCGACGAACCATCTCCCACACTTCATTCTCTCCGTAAAAGATGTGCGTTTTCTGCGCCCTAAACATCCGTGCCCAATACCCGACCGGCGAGTCAATAAAGGCGGCAGTCTGCTCAGGATTAAATAATGGTACCGAATCGACGGTAGCTATTTCCATGCTCTTTTCATTGCCTCCCCAGCAAGAAGTCGAGAGCAGAAAGGCCTTGTCGAATCGTATATCTTTAGCTTGCTCATCACTGCCCAGTCGTAGGGCCAAAAGCGCACCGCAGGAATATGCGATAACATCGCTTTTGCCCTGGGGCATCTGTTCAAGCACCGCCTCGAACCAATCATTGATCGTACCCTGCGCCCAAGGAACATCAACCCCCGCAATATCATGGTAGTTCTGTTCTGCGAACTCAAAGAGCGGGTCATACACAGGCTCATCCAAGGCCGATCCGTATCCAGGAATCAATACGACACGTTCACGCATTGTGCCTTCTCCTAATTCGTTTCTATGCGGGCGTTTTTGGCGTATTCGGCATCACGTTCTTCGGGCGTTTGGTGGGTACGGGCGTAATCGTCCTCCAAACGCCAGGTCGTGCCGGCTTCGGGGGTCGAAACTTCTATAATGTCGCAGTCAGTTATACCTTTCAGGCGGTGGCGCTGCCCGATCTGCGTCGTATAGCCTACACCCGGCTTTAGTTCGGTTTCGGTCACATTACCCTCGGCGTCTTCCCAAATTACCGCACCGCGGCCGTTCATGATAAACCAACTCTCCTTTTTTTCGTCGTGGACCTGCATGCTTAGTCGCGCGCCGGCGTTCACGTGGATCAATTTGCCCATATATGGTGCATCTTCCGGAACCCAGTGCAGCTCGTAGCCCCATGGCTTTTCCACACGGCGCACGTACGCGGCGGTACTAAAGTTACTTTTGTCAAAAACAGGCAATTGCTGCTCACTCACTAATTCAGTTCCTTTTTAAATGTCTCGATCAATTCTACCGGCGCAGGGTTCAGTCCGTTCAAAATGCCCAGGTAGATGGTTACGAAATCGCCGAATACCATAGTCCAAAGCAGCTGTTCCAAAATAGTGTCGCCTTCGGCCTGCACGACGTACGGTTCAGGGCGCATGCCCGAAAGCAGCCGCGCCGAAACCTCAAACCGTTTTTGCACACGGGGATGCTCCAGGTCGCTCCGCAAATCAATCACGGCATACGGTTTATCTGTCGGCTGCTTGCTCCAGCCCAAAAATTCATTGTGATTAAATTCCGGATACCGTCCCGCCCAGGCAACATGCTTGGCGTTTTCGTTGCAGCCGATTTTCCATTTCCAGGCGGCCGGGTACATTTTTGGGCCGCCGTACACGACAACTGATTTGCCGATTAATTCCTGTGCCAATTGTTTGGCCGGATTTTGACTCGTAGGCACATCGGGGCGCCAGGCGGCAGCCGATTCGGCTAGTTTTGCTGCAGCTTGTTCTAATGCTGGGATAATCTTGGATGCATCCAGCAACCCGGCAAGTACCAGCACGTCCAAAAGCGCCCGGAAATTGTACAGCATCGCATACCGGGGCTGCGCCGCTTTAGGCAGCACGAGCAGCGGGTACCCTTTTTCCACAGCGTGATCGTGCAATTTTCCACCGCCTGCAATCACCGCTATCTGCGCGCCAGCCGTTTCGGCCGCTTCGAGTGCACTCAGCGTTTCCTCGGTATTACCAGAATAACTGGCCACAATAACCAATGTGTCGCCATCAACATACGGCGGCAATTCATAATCGCGGACTACCTGAAACGGTACGGCGATCCCTGGCCAGGTGGCAATCAAATCAGCCGCTAAAGCCGATCCGCCCATCCCGGCATATACCACGTTATATACATTCTCGAATGAAACATTTCCCTGCACTTCAAATGCATGCAGCAGCTGCCCACTCTGTTTTTCGGCGATCCCCAGCGCGTCTTCAGCGTCACGCTGGTGTATTAATTTCAGATCGTCAAGCATTGGCCGTAAACTCCTTTTCGCTAGTTGCGTCATGTAGTATTATAAACGTAAACACTTTTAAGGGGGAATGTAATGTTTGGGCACGACAACCAACAACATCAGGAAAGCACGCTGCCGGCCCCAAGTCCGGATGGCGCACTAACAGGGGATGACGCGAGCGTAACAGCTCCGCAAGTTCCAGACACAGCAGGTGACTACATAGAAGACACGCCCGTTGCCACCGGGCCAACCGTAACGCAGCCGGATCCGGTTGCTGCACCGGCAGCCAGTGACGATACTACTGTCGGTGAACCGGCAGCGGCCCCTGTAGCCGCACCTGCCGTCAGTGGTCCGGCAGATACCGACAAACTGCTCGATATTAAGCAACAGGCCCTGCAGCAGCTAACGCCGCTCGTCGATCACCTCGAACAGGCTCCGGAAGACGAATTCCGCACCACCATGATGATGATTCAGGCTTCCGACAATCACGAACTCATTTCAAAAGCCTACGAAGCGGCCCAAAAAATCGGTGACGACAAAGCCCGCGCCCAAGCCCTGCTCGACATCGTCAACGAAATCAATTACTTTACACACAACGGCGCAAACGCAGCTTAAAAAGTCTGCGCCTATAAAGTACAGTTAAAAGCGTGAAGCTATCACGTGTTAATTCGTTATTGCTCATAGCCATAATTGTCGTCAATGGCTATATTTTGCTCGCGCCTATAATGCCCGAACTATTATATGCACGGCAAAAACAGGTCAATACACCCGCCCGGCTCGAACAAAGGCTTCATTCAAACAGCCCTGCCGTGTCCGTTACCGAAAACCGGCTCATCGTCCCTGCCCTCGGTCTTGACCAGCAAATGTATGAAGGCGATAACACTAGCACGCTCTCAAAAGGGCTATGGCACAGGCCAGCCTCCAGCGCGCCCGATAAAAATAGCAACACCGTTATTGTAGGCCATCGCTTTACTTACAGTAATCCGCGCGGGGCGCTCTATCACCTACATAAAGTGCGACCAGGCGACTCGGTCGGAATCATCTGGAAGGGCAAATCCTACCACTATAAAGTAAGTAGTATAGGAACAGTTGCCGCCAGCGACGGCACCGTTGAATCGTCTAGTACCGAACCACGACTCACTATCTACACCTGCACGCCACTCTGGCTGCCCAAAGACCGACTAGTCGTCGTGGCAAAACCCGAGATAGAGGGTTCTCATGAATAACAAATCCGATAAAATTCGTTTTTATATACTGGTCGGACTACTTTTTGCCAGTCTTGCCCTGCTTTGGTTTGCCAACCGCTTGGCTAGCGGCGCGCTGGTCTAGTTTTTTATTCGGCTTGCGACGCCAAAAGCGTACCAGCAGCCCGGCAAAAATTAACAGGCATGCGATGGTGGCGATAATTAGCAGATCGATACCGGTATTAGCCAGCCAGGACCGCTCTTCCGGCGCCCGCCCGGGACAGGTTACACCCGCCTGGCCCTGTTCGGGATATCCGCAAGCCCCATAACCACCTTCCCCGTAGGCAACCGCAAAAACCATGTATTTCATATTTTTTGGTATCTATAAACTCTTTTTGCTTATGGTATTATTATAGCAGATGACCGATCGATCAAATTAAAAAAGAGAGGGTATTATGGTATTTGACCATTTTGGCTTTTTAAACCTCGGCGGTTGGGAATTATTGCTAATCTTGCTGATTGCGTTGCTGCTTTTTGGTGGCCGCAAGTTGCCGGAGTTGGCGAAAAGTTTGGGTTCTTCGGCGCGCGAACTTCGAAAGGGTCTGGAGGGCAATGAGACACACCAGAAACAAGCCAACGAAAAGACTGAAGCGAAAAACGCCTCCTAAACAGCCGGAAAAAATACCGCTGTCGGCCCATATTCAGGAACTGCGTAAACGATTGTTTTATGTCCTGTTTGTGGTGGGTATTTTTGGGGCAGCAGCTCTTGCCGCGACCGATACATTAACACGGTGGCTGCTTGCGCCGGCGCATGGCCAGCAATTCATCTTTACCACTCCTGGCGGCGGTTTCGATTTTCAATTCAAGCTATGTTTGTATGCGGGCGTAGCAGCCGGTATTCCTGTTATCGTGCATCAGGTGTTCATGTATATTCACCCGATTATCAGGCACGAAACCAAACGCTTCTTACGATTCACCACGCTAGCGTCTACCTTGCTGGCAGCGAGTGGCATAGCCTTTGGATACTTTGTCGGGCTGCCAGCGGCAATGCGTTTTTTGCTGACCAGTTTTTCAACGGAACAGATCAAGGCGCTCATCACTATTCAGTCTTACATAAATTTCGTACTCGTATATCTATTAGGAGCAGCCTTGTTATTTCAGTTACCCCTGGTATTGTTGCTTATCAACCGTATCAAGCCGCTTAATCCCCGTACACTCTTCAGGCAGCAACGGTGGATTATTTTGGGAGCAGTTATTGCCGGCGCCGTCGTCAGCCCCACGCCCGACATCCAAAATCAGCTCATGCTCAGTGGCCCCATCATTCTGATGTACGAAGTGAGCGTAGGCATTATCTGGATCATGCAACCGCGCAAGCGGCGGCCGCGAAAAATCATCGAGCTCCTTCAAAAAGACGCCGATGTGCAGGCAGACAGGCTGGCAAAGTTTACTCGGGCGCAGTTGGCGCGGCAGCAAAAAGCCGCTCACCGGTCCATCACTCCTATACAAACCTCCGAAGTCAAGGCCGTTCCTGGCACCCTTCAGACCGAAACAGCCTCTACGGGTGCCAAAATACAGAACACCACGGTTGGAGCGCTCCAGTCTATGTTGGCGCCAGCAACCTCCACGAAGCAGCAACCTGCCAAACCGTTCGTTTCGCGTACACCGCTGATACACCGGCAAAAACGCTACTTTAGCGATTTTAGCCGCCCTTCGTATGCACTTGCCCGTTCGTCACGCATATCTTGACAGTCCGATACAGC
Source organism: Candidatus Saccharimonadota bacterium (assembly GCA_029288425.1). Taxonomy (GTDB): domain Bacteria; phylum Patescibacteriota; class Saccharimonadia; order Saccharimonadales; family UBA4665; genus JARIHD01. The sequence continues at coordinate 40,968 of JARIHD010000026.1, read as the reverse complement.
CCGTCCTACAATGCGCCCGAGCGCAAAATAAGTAAATAAAGGTGGCAGCATGCAAAAAATCAACGAGCTCATGCAGAAAGAAATGACCAGAAAAGAATTTCTAACGACGGTAGGCTTTGGCGTAGCCTCAATTTTTGGCCTCAGCGCCATCATAAAACTCATTACCAACAAAGAAAATCCGCTAACCCGGCAAAATGAGTTCGGTTACGGCGGTGGAACATACGGCGGCCACAAAAATTAGAATACATGCCCGTACAAAAAATATCCCGGAATGTAATATCCGGGATATTTTTTAAGACAGGGAGCGGCTAGGCTCGACCCACACACGTCTACATCATACCCATGCCGCTCATGTCGGGTGCAGCACCAGCCTTTTCCGGCTCTGGTACGTCAACAACTAATGCGCCCATGGTCATACTTGTTCCAGCGATTGAGGTCGCGTTCAAAAGAGCCTCCTTGGTAACGCGCGCAGGATCAACAACACCGGCACTGCGAAGGTCGACCAGTGCGCCTTGATGGTTCACATTCACACCAAAACCAGGTTTTGCGGCCTTGACCTGGGGTAGCCACTCGTCGGCATTCAAGCCGGCGTTGGTCAGCAAAATACGGAATGGCTGTTCGAGCGCGCTCTTTAGGAGCATCTTGCCGGCGATAACCGTGGCATCGTCGTCATCCGTGGCCGTACCCGACGTAATAGTTGCAGCCAGGTTAACCAAAGTTACGCCACCGCCAGGTACAACACCTTCAGCCAACGCAGCCTTCACGGCAGCGACAGCGTCGTCCACACGAAACTTCTCTTCTTCGATCTGAGTCTCGGTAGCACCGCCCACTTTGATAACGGCAACCTTGCCAGACAAAGCGGCGCGGCGTTTCTCCAACTGCTCGCGGTCGTACTCGCTCGTCGCTGCATCAATCTGAGCAGTAATTTGTTTGATTCGACCTTGCAGATCGGCTGCCGAGCCGGCACCTTCAATGATAGTAGTCTCGTCCTTACCTACGATCACGCGGCGGGCAGAACCAACCATATGCAGGTCAACATCGTCAAAACTATGGCCTTGTTCTTCACTGATAACGGTTGCGCCGGTTAACGTCGCCAAATCTTCCAGGATAGCCTTGCGTTGGTCGCCAAAAGCCGGAGCCTTGACGGCAACCGTATTAAATACCCCCTTCAAACGGTTCAAGATCAGCGTTGCCATAGCTTCACCCTCTACGTCCTCGGCGATCAGCACCAGGTCTTTTTTACCGCTCTGCGCCAGGCGCTCCAGTACGGGCAAAAATTCCTGAATCGAACTGATTTTTTTGTCGGTAATGACGATCGCGGGCTTGTCGTATACGGCTTCCATGCGCGCAGTGTCGGTTACCATATACGGACTCACAAAACCACGGTCAAAAGTAAACCCTTCGACCACTTCGCTCTGGAGCGTCAGGCCTTGGCCTTCTTCAACCGTCACTACACCGTCCCGGCCAACTTTATCCATAACGTCGGCAATCAGTTGGCCGATCTCTGCATCACCGGCAGAAATAGTTGCCACTTCGGCGATGCGCTTTTTATTGGCAGCAATATCTTCGCGTAGACCATCCAATTTTTCGATTACGTCCTGTGCGGCAGATTCTAAGCCTTTGCGCAACAGCATCGGGTTGTGGCCCGCAGCAATCAATTTGTTGGCTTCGTTTAAAATACTGTAGGTCAGCACCGTCACAGTAGTCGTACCGTCACCGGCTACATCGTTCATCTTAGAAGCGGCTTGCTTGATCAGTTCGGCACCCACCTTGTAGCCCAAGGTCTCATCGTCGACATCACCGATCTCTACACCTTTGGCAACGGTCACGCCATCATGTGTAACGGTCGGTGCGCCGTAGCCTTTGCCGATCACAACATTGCGGCCTTTTGGCCCCATTGTCGTCTTTACTGCATCGTATAAAATCTTTGCACCGGCCAGCACACGGCGGCGGGCGTCATCATCATAAAAAACTTTCTTTGCCATCCCTAAAAATCCTCCTGGTACTAGTTAACAGTCGCAATGATGTTGCGGGCGTAGATAATAATGTAGGCTTCACCGTCGACTTTTACATTGGTCGCTTCATACTCGTTTTTGTATAAAATGCGGTCGCCCACTTTTATTTCGGTTACAGCCTTACCTACGGCCATCACTTTAGCGACCTTTGGTTTTTCGGCTGCTCCGCCGGGCAGGTACAGGCCGCTAGCGGTTTTGGTCTGCGCTTCTTCGGCCACGGCAACAACGTACTCGTCGAGAGGTTGTACTTTAACGCTCATATTAAATCCTCCGTTAGTGACTGTTATTAGGGGGAGTTAGCACTTGCACTATGTGAGTGCTAACTCATCGTCATTCACTATATAAGAGGTTGGAATCCGCTGTCAAGCCTGAGGCTGTTTAGCCCAGAGCAACCGCCCCGACATGAAAGGCCTGTGCGTTGTGACGCTGGCGGCGAGCATCAATTTCAAATGCCATGGTTTTTGCCTCATCCATGCCCGGCTCCCATTGTCCTTGGTCAAAATCAATGCAATAAAGCTGCATCGATTCTGGATCTACCAGTAGGTTAGGAGATTTCGTAGAATCAATCACATCATCAGTCTCGTCGTCAGTGAACTGATGATCAAGATCTTCGGCCCTAACACGATCCGAAATACCACCTAAGTCCAGTTTCGCATCCAGATTAATACCGTGAGCCGTACGTGCATTCACCTCACCGAGGATCTTGTACATATACTGCATTCTTTTTACGAGACTCTGCATATTTGCATGAAGCCGAGGATCTTTACGCTGCTCTGCCGAAAGCTGATTAAGCGTTACTTGGGGCACCTCACGCTGCAGCATCATCTCAACATAACGCTCTTTGCCACCATCTTGAACTTTAGTCATAATAAACTCGGTTTGCGGAATATTATCCCCCAGAAAGTGTTTCAGTAGGTCATATTTATGTTTCTTGTATTGAATACCACGCCAAGATGCTTCGCGTGGATCTTCGTGGCGCGGACGCTTGGTGTAGCCCTTGCCATCAATATCATGACTCAATTTTAGGACCCACCCCGTAGGAACGCGTAGATGAGGTTTTTCTGCCGGGTTCAAGGTCTGGTAGACGCTATTGTCCTGCCCATTGCCAATACGTCCGCCAAGTTCGACTTTGAGGGGTAGATTACGGGGTTTAGGTGCTTTGGCCATACTAACTAAACATTAGCACATTTTTGTATTTATGTAAATACTGTTGCCCTGCCGTCTGCTATACTAGATTTATGAAATCTAACTTAACTTCCGTCACACTTTTAGGTGTGCCGCTTGATTTGGGCGCCGAAAATTTAGGTGTTTCCATGGGGGCGGACACTTTTCGTTATCAAGGCATCGTTTCTAAATTGCGCAGCGCCGGGCTGGAACTGACCGACAAAGGCAACATCACCGTCAAAAGCCGCGCCGACGTACCAGTTGGCAACCCCAAACTCCGCCGCGCCGCCGAAATCATTCGCGTCAGCGAAGAAACCGCCAAAATAACAGAGGCAGTAGCCCAAAAGGGCGAAAAATCTATTGTTCTCGGCGGTGATCATTCCATCTGTCTGGGAGCGGTGGCAGGCGCATCGGTAGGCCTAAAAGGTAACCTGGGTATCATCTATTTTGACGCACACGGCGATATGAACACCGACCAGACAACGCCTACCGGCAATATTCATGGCATGCAGCTAGCGTCGCTTATGGGCTACGGCGCGCCCGAACTGGTCGAAGCGTATGGCAAATCGGTCAAAATCCACAAAGATAACATGCTGCACATCGGCGGCTGCGATTTTGATCAAGCCGAAACCGACCTGGTGGCGCGCGAAAACCTGCACACTTTTAGCATGCTCGATCTGCTAAAAAACGGGTTAGCACCCTTGCTTCCCATGATCGACAAACTTGCGTCACAGGTTGACAATATCTGGGTCAGTCTGGATCTGGATGCCATTGATGCGGTGTACGCGCCTGGCGCAGGCATGCCCAACAAAAAAGGCCTTACCTACCGCGAAATTGCTGCTATTGCTGACTACATTGGCCAGAAATGTCATGTCGTAGGTGTTGATGTTGTCGAATACAATCCACTCCAAGATGAAAACGGCAAAACCGCAGAACTGGCAATCGAACTCATCGCCACCTTTTTCGGCAAAGAGTACAGCTGGTACACGCACTACCTTGAACGCAATAAGAATTAAGCCAGTTTTTTGAGCGCCTTACGTGCTTCGTCGGCTTCGTTCCAGGAAATAGTTTCTTTTGCGCGCTCAATCGTCTTTTCGTGGCCTTTGCCGAGCAGCATCACCGTGTCACCTTTCCGCGCCCGCCCCAAAGCAAACCGAATCGCCTCGCGCCGATCCGCCACTAAAAACAAATCCTTATCGATCACTTTTCCAGCTGCTTCGGCACCTTCGGCAATCATCCGCCGAATACGCTCTGGGTCTTCGGTCCGGTTATCTTCTTCGGTCACGACAACCTCATCGGCATAGGCACCGGCTAATTGTCCCTGTTCGGCACGTTTGGCCTCGTCACCGCCGCCCAAAGAACCGAACAGCACGATCAACTTACCCTTTACCACCGGTTTCATGTCGCGAAACAGCTTTTCAAAACTATCGGGCGTGTGTGCGTAATCCACTACAACGGTAAAATCCTGCCCTTCGTCAATACTGGTCATGCGGCCTTCCACGCCCTCCAGCGCCGCGACTCCCTGTTCTATCTGTGTCGTGCTCAAACCCAGCGCCTCACCCACACCCACCGCCGCCAAAGAGTTATACACATTAAAACTCCCTGGCAATTGGCAGGTAATGTGATACTTTTTGTCACCATGGACTGCCTGGTACGAAACTTTGCTGGGGGACAATTTTATATCCGTAGCCCGCAAATCAGCCTCGCCCGTGCCATACATCACCGGATGGCTAATAGCATCGGCAAACACCTTGGCATTCGGATCATCGGCATTCACCAGCCCGACTCGCAATCCGCGCACATTCCGGTCGGTCTGCCGAAACAGCATGCGTTTGGCCTGGCGGTACCGCTCAAATGTTCCGTGATAATTCAAATGCTCGTGCGTTAGGTTGGTCATAACCGACACAGAAAATGGAATCCCCCATACGCGGTGTTGCGCCAATGCATGACTCGTTACTTCCAGCACCAAATACTCCACACCCGCAGCACGCATTTCCTTTAAACGTTTCATAATAACCGGCACCGATGATGTCGTCATGTGCGTCATTTGTGGCCGGATATCGTCGCCGACGCCATACGCCACCGTACTCATCATGCCCACTTTTTTACCCGATTCGTGCAGCATGCGGTGGATCAAAAATACGGTCGTCGTTTTGCCGTTCGTACCGGTTACACCGATCACTTTCATTCCGCGCGCCGGAAAACCATTCCAAATATTTAATAAAACCGCCTCGGCCAAATGACCCAGCGGCTCGATCCGCCGAAACAAGCCGCGCGGAATCAACTTCTTAACTACTGTACGAATGTTCATACCAAAAGTATACGGCCTCTAGTTCCGAAGAGCCAGAGGCCGTAGTGAAAAGTGAAGTAACAAAACTAGGCTTCGTATTCTGCCGCTAGGGCTTCAAATCGGTCACGACCCTGTTTGGTAGTCAAACGATTCCAAACTTGGTTGGCGAACTCTCTGGAGCTGAAGATTTTTGCTGGAGGCAGGAGCTTAAGTATTTCCATGTCAGAGGCACGCTGCATACGCTTGTTCATCTTCCATGGGTTAAAGCCTTTTTTAGCATCGAAACCTAGGATCGCCCTCTGGTAGGCATCCAATTCATTCTCATCCTTTTCTTGGGATTTTCGGTGATAAACCGTGTGCTTCAGGTTGTGCATATCCGCTTCTAGATTAGTGCGCGCATTTTCCCGCTTGGTCTTTTCGCGCTGGAATGCCTTGAGCTGACTCTTAATCATACTCTGGTCGGTCTTGTTAATAATGGCGTCGCCCTTCTCGGCAAGTTCTTGCATCTGCTTTTCGATTTCAGCTCGCTTTTGGGATTTCAGCTGCTTAGCTAGTTTTTTACGCAGGTCGTCGTATTTCTGCCGATTTTCTGCAAACCGTGCCGGACCAGTGGCAATGTCAACTATGTAGTTGAGCTGGGCATCGGTCAGATCGGCTATGCCCTCTTTACTTAGAGTAAGAGGATTAATTTCGGTGCCAATCCGGGCAATCTCTTGCTGGTCTAATTCAGCTGATATATCGGCGAGGGTTCGAGGCGCTTCAGGCCCTTTTTCCGGTTCTGCAACGCCTTCGGACTGCTTTGGAAGAGGGATAGGTTGAACAGGAATAGGTGTAGTTAGCGGGTTGAGGCGTTTATCCTCTTCATTCTTACGGTATACGTAGTACTTACTCAACCATTCACGGTAGTCCGTCGGATAATCATCGGGGTCCTGCAAACTACTATCGTACTCCGCTTGAACGGCTTTGAAGTCATTCTTGTTCATCCCTTCAATAAACTCGTTCCATGCCTGGTTAATTCTAGCGTCAACCAGCGCACGCTCAACCTTGCTCATGTTACTTACGATGCTAGGGTCTTTTTTGGCGTCTTCATTCAGCCATAAGACATCTTCATTGTTCATATTTTTATATTTGTCCTGCAACTCTTTAGTCGCTTCGTTGAGCCTGCGGGTTGCCATTGCGAATTCGACTTTGCTCATATTTTTTACTACATTAGGGTCACTGGCAGCGTGTTCGTCGAAACGGAGCATGTCCTCGGCCGGCATATTATTGTAGTGCTCTTGTAGATCTTGGTGTGCCCGGTTGGCTCGGCCGTGAAGGATCTCCTTCATAACCTCTGATACTTTTACAGGGGCATTGCCGTTACTTGGGTTGAACACCTGTTCAGCCTGCAAAAGGATACCGGAATCGCCCAGGGTATCCAATTGAGCATGCACCTTGTCCAGGGCTTTCTGACTGGCTTTGTCGAATACCGCTTTTTCTATGGGGTGCATTTTTGCTACTTTACCGGAACCGTGCATTGCTTCGTAACCGATAGTCAGGATCTCATCGTCGCTCATCTTGCTGTACTTAACTTCAAGATCGGCAGTCATGGCCTTTTTTACTTCCTCTGGATCAAGGAAGCCGGTTGGAGGGTCGACTTCGGTTGCTGAGTTAGCGTTAAGCCGCCCTGTAATTTCGGGTACGGCACCGGGAGTTGTAGTAGTTGCACTATTAACGCGCTGGTCGAGAGATTCAGGGGCCGATGTCGCCTCGGTGGTAGATGCCGCGGCTGCAGATGTGTGAGCATTAAGGTCTTTTAGTGACCTGAAGCTAGCACTGCGCTTACCGGCATTTCGCTGGTCCAATGCATGTTGCGCGTCCGCTTTTAGAGCAGCGAACCAACCTTCCCGTTCTGCCTCTGGAATCTTGTCGGCGCCAACAATAGCCGGCAAATCCTCGACGCTAGTGGCTTTTAGGACACTATTGAGGATTTTGCGCGGTGCATCATAGATAGCCGGAGCTGGCGGGATACTTTCAGGAGCATTCACCGGTGATTGGACGGCTTCGGGCCCAGACTGAGGAGGTATGCCAGCCATATTTTCATGCTGCAATGCAGGGTCGATGACCGGAATATACTGCGTTTCGGCAACAGGAGGCACCGGATGTACTTGAGTTGGTTCGGTCGCATCAAAAAGACCACCTTGCACGTCGCCGCGTAGCACCTGTGGGTTCGTATAAAACTGGTTGCCTGCCATATTACCGGGGAATTGTTCGCTCATGATCCGTATTCTTTCGCTTACTTGATTGCTTTTTTGTTTTGTGTTTTCCTATATACATTCAAGCATAAACGTGAATAAATGTCAACTATATAGTTTTTAGGCTGCTTCGCCTCTGGAGTCATTCCCCCTCATTCGTTCATCCAGAGCACTCATGCGCTGCAGGTAAAGGTCGTGGAGCTGTTCTTGTGCGGCACGGGTTGCTAATTGGTTGTGCAACTTAGCGTGTTTATCGCGCCATAGCAGGATGCTGTCAGCCAGGTAGGGACTCTTCTGCATCATCCGGAGAACTCGACGGTCGTAGGCCTCTCGGATGAACTGGTTGCCTATCCCAGCGTCGCCCTTTTCAATTGCCTGTTTTATGACTGGAGGAGCTTTGTCGAGATCAATGAACTGCTCGGGAACTTCAAATATACCCCCTTGCTTTTCCGCGATGCTTTTCATTGCATCAAATTGCTTTTGGATATATTCGTCGGCAACATCTCTGTTTGTCAACTCGCGTTCCACTTCGCGGAGATGGCGTTTTGTAAGTAACTGCGTATCGGCAACATTGGGCAATGCCTCACGCTGCCGCCGATAACTATCGGCGAGATGGGCAGCCGCGCGGGCAACCCCATCTTCCAAGGCAGTTGCCCGACCTCGGACAACCTTCGCCGTAAGCTTGTTGCGTCGTTTGGCAGCACGGTTAAACTTTCGCTGCAGTCTACCAGCTTCCTGGGGACTGGTTGCATAATCATATAGGGTCTCAAGCTCTTCTGTACTCAGATAGTCGATACCTTTCATGAAGTCGTCTTCGCCGTGCTTGAGTGCTTTATTGAAAATGTCATATGACTCCTGGGCGGATTTGGCGCGAGCATAGAACGGCTCCATAACTTTTAGGAGACCTTCATGCCTGGGTGCGTCCGTCTCATCGCCTTTGAACTGTTCGTAGATGGAAATAATCTGCTGCCGCGGCATTTTATTTAACTGCACGTGCATATTGTTTAGGGCAGCATTGTACTTATGTATAAAAACATCGAATTCGGTGTCAGACATTTTGCCGGCAAAAGCCTCATCAGCGGCGTGCAGAATCCCCGCCGTATCCATGCTGTTGTATTTTGCGTGGATAGCATTGAGATCCAGGCTTTGGGATGCAGGCGACGCGCCAACACTCTCTCTCGGAACCTTCCCATGATTTTTATCGGCAAGTAGTTCTTTCCTGTGTTTCACCGCCTTCTGATATTCCTCGGCGTATATGTCGAATTCTGCTTCGGACATAGCTTTTATTCGCTCTTCGGACAAACCAATAATGGCGTCGTCAGACATGTGGTGATACTTGGCCCGCCAATTTTCTAGCTTTTTTTGCGCTGCTTCATATTTTTTGGCGAGCAGATCCATGTACATTCCTTTATTATCTTCGGGATTCGCTCTCCTAGCCTCATACTCCTTGATGATCTCTTGTGGACCCAGGCCTGCAAGGACTTCTGCTATTTCTTTTTGGGCACGCTCCAGTTGCGCGCCATAGATCTCCAACTCAGCTTTACTTCGGATCTCTGCCCCATCGTCGGCCATTTTGATCAAATCCATACTGCTCATTTGGCGGTACTGCTCGGTTAGTTCGATTTGGGCTTGCTTGGCGCGTGCATCTAAAATAGCCTGGTAGCCACGAGGCAAAGGCTTAACTCCTTCATTTTGCTTCCAGTGCAGAATCCATGAAGGGCCAACCTGATCATATTCTGCATGGGCCGTGCTCATGATGCGGTTATAAGCACGGGCTAGAGCTTTTTGCTCCTCTACCGACATGTCTTTGGTGACAGTATCGTCGCCGAGCTCTGATATGCGATAGCCTAAGTCCATGATTTTATCTTCGCCCATAGCAGCGTATTTGGCGTCATATTTTTCCGCGTCGGTTTGGGGAAGGGCCTCAGCCCGGGGCTTAACTTCTGTTTGGGCGGGAAACTTATCCGTGTCCAGGGAGAGTTCAGGGGCCGTTACGGTCTCATCAGAATCCGGAGTTTTGGCTTCGGCGACTTTAGGTTTATTGGCATTGAGTTCATCAAGAGTCTTAAAGGTTTTGCCTTGCTGATTGGCCGCTTTGCGTCGTTCTATTTCTGCCCGAGCGCCAGCCTGCAGACCAAGAAACCAAGTACCGCGCTCTTCGACAGGAATGCCGGCAGCACCAGCGACCTCAGGTAATTGATCGGTATTTTCCGCATTCATTATCCTTTTCAGGAGTCCGTTTGATACTTCGTTAAAAGGATTAACAAATTCAGCAGGCTTCTCCGGCTCGGCCGGTGCGGGTGAATGTTCAACACCAGGCCGTGGTATTGCCGGAGCATTTAAGCTTTCAGCGGCTTCTTGCATTGCCTTTTCCAGCGCGCTTCCAAAATGTCCCGCTTCGGAGAGTCTCGTCTGTGGGGGTTGGTCGAAATTACCGATTGGGGATAACATGGTTCTAGTTCCTTATGGAGGGGTTGAGCTTACTAATTTTGTTTTGTGTTTCTATATACATTCAATCATAAATATGAAAGAATGTCAATTATATAGCACTTTATATATTACTATGCGGCTTGCTTTCTTGCTTGTTCCTCAGCGTGCAACCGCCGGCTCATTCGCTCGCTCATTTCATGAGCGTAGGGATGGTAAAAATCTAGGAATAACTCTTTGCCGGCATGAGTTTTGAGGCGGTCATATACATCATGCGAAGCGGAGTGTTCAAATATATATTCGGAAACCGCCGGGTTATCGCGAATAATCTGGAGAGCACGCCAGTCGTATGCCTGCGCTGCTGCCGCAGGGCCGACCCCTATATTGCCCATACTGACTTTCCAGTTCAATAATTTTTTGGGAGATTTTTCAAGACCCAGGAATTGCAGCATCTGCAGGGTAGTGTCAACCCCTTCCTGGGATTTTGCTAGGCTATCAAATTGCTTCTCAATGTAGGCGTCAGCAGCCTGGCGGTCGCGTAATTCCTGCTGCAGCACCTTTAAGTCGCGGGGCGACAATAAGTTTCTATCCTCGGTATTAAAGATATCGCCGGCCAATCGATGGTGGTAATCTGCGCGAGCCTTAGACTGCCGGGCTTTGGCGGCGTACTCATCGGTCGTCGCATCATTTATATGCCCTCTGCGACGCATGTGCATGCTGGCATACGTTTGTGAGTCGATATAGGCAGCATCACGCGCCTTTGTGAAATCAGCAGCCCGATCCGGGCCGGTGGCGTAATTGACCATGTCCTGAATTTCCTCTGTCGATAAGTAGTCGATGCCACCAAGAAAGTTACGATTTCCCTTGTCATCCTTCCCCTTCTCGGCAGCCTTATGCCACAGTGCATAAGGATATGTTTTTGGTGCGTCGCTGTATAGTTTACCTTCCATCGAAGGAATAGGATTGGGTGGAGTTATGTTTTTGCGGCGATAAAAGATGGGGGCTGGCCGCTCCGGCCTGGACGCTTCCTTTGGAGCGGCCTCGTTGGACTTATCCTCAGGCGGAAACTCTTTATGAGTGAGTGCGTCGGGATTGCCGCTCATATTGGGCATGTTATCTTCAATTTCCCTTACAGGCACATCTTTGCCTTTGAGTAGACCAGCCTGGAAATTACCGCCGCTCCGGCTTTTTTGGTTACGGGCATCGAGCTCCGCCTGAGCTGCCTTACGAAGACCATCCAGCACCCCTCCCTCTTTGAGCGATAGTTCGGTTGGAGCCAAAAGATCCTCTAAGTCACTACGTGTTTTGCGGTGAACGTATTCGTTAAAGTCAATCTGCGGTTCAGGCGTGGCATCGACATGTTCTATAGGCAGCCGGCCTGAAAAATAACGGTCATCTGCTTCGCTGGGGATGTTTAGTGGTTGCTCGTGGTGAAGCATATTAATATATACATTAGCATAATGATGCATGTAAGTCAACTATACTCAATAGTATGAATGGATACGGTTGTGCTATGCTGTAAGCGTGATCGTATTGGGAATTGAATCAAGCTGCGACGAGACAGCCGTCTCTGTGGTACAAGATGGCAAAAAACTGCGGAGCAACGTCGTTGCCAGCAGTATGGACTTGCATGCCAAATACGGCGGCGTTATTCCTGAAATTGCCGCGCGCAGCCACATTGAAGCCATCATTCCAGTCGTGCAGCAAGCACTGGATGACAGTGGCTGTACATGGGATGATATTGATGCGATTGCCGTTACTTACGGTGCCGGTCTTTTAGGTAGTTTGCTGATCGGCGTATTGACCGCGCGGACACTGGCTCTTGCTAAAAACAAACCGTTATATGCCATAAACCACGTCGAGGGTCATATTTATGCTAATTTTCTGACTCAAACTTCTCTGCGCGGCTACGTACTGCCCGCTGAGCAACCCCGGTTTCCGATACTGGGGGTGATTGTAAGCGGCGGACACAGCCAGCTCGTGCTATGGCGCGATCATTTCGATTATACCTTGCTCGGACAGACACAAGATGACGCTATCGGCGAGGCCTTTGATAAGGTTGCTAAAATTATCGGACTCCCCTACCCCGGCGGTATAAATGTTTCGAATAAAGCACTGGAAGGCGATCCTATGGCCTTTCAGCTGCCCAAAGCGCGCATGCGAAAATACGATTTTAGCTTTTCGGGGCTCAAAACGGCCGTTTTGCGGCTTGCACAGGAACAAACGGGACATGATTACTCATTACCCTCTACAGCCCTTCCTGGACTATTAAATGAAGGCCAGAAAGCCAATATTGCGGCTAGTTTTCAGCGTGTAGCTTGTGAAACGATTGTCGACAAGGTGGTGCTGGCGGTGGAAGAATTCAAACCTGCGTGCGTAGTCATCGGTGGTGGCGTAGCCGCCAATAGCGAACTGCGGCGGCAACTGGCGGCTCGACTGCCCTTCCCTATTTCTTATACCGATCTGAAATTATGCGGCGATAACGGGGCCATGATTGCCACGTTGGGGTGCTTTAAAGCCATGCTCGGGCAACCAGCAGTCGATCCCCTGACCCTTGAAGTCGTGCCAAACCTCTCGATGTAACCTTAGCCTTGATCCGCCACCCTAAGTTGGTTGCTGTGACGGATTAAAGCAAAAGTGGGCGGCAGTGAGCTATCGCTTACGGGTTGTCGAGTACCGGATAAATAGGGCTGCGTCCAAATGGCGGCATCACACTGAGGGCCATATTGTCGCTCGGCTTGCTCCACGATCTCGGCGGCACCTCTAGTCGTAAGCCTCCACAGCTCAGCAGTATGGGCAACAAAGCGATTCCACTTACCCGCCCCGTCGTTCGGAGTCCTTGCGTCGAAAATATACCGCATATCTACCGTTGTACTATAAAGTGTGCAGGGAAATTCCCGGTCGTGAGAATTCATAAGCGCACCCAGAGAATTATAAAGTCGAGCTCCCACCCCTTTGCCGGTACGATCAATATGTCGAAGTTGCTCCCTTGGCAAGTTTTGAATGTCGTTGATGTTATACACGATTTGCGGCAGCCCTGTCCGTCCCATGGAACCCGGCGCGAAGAAACCGAGCAGGTTAACGCGATGATCATCGACAGGCCATGCGAGCATATCATAACTGGTGCCATTGGCTGCGGTAGCAACGCCGAGTAGGTCTCGGTTAATAAAACAGCTCACCTCTGCCCTGCCCAAAGCCTGCCTTACGAATTCTGGGTCTTTTCGAACATAGTTATTCTCAATCATGCAAAGAGTGCCCCACTTTCTTATAGGTAATACTTGCAATCTTACCCCAGCCTAGGATACCCTAGCGCTGCAAAAACAAAAACCAGAGACTTTAATCCGTAAGCGGATCGTACCTTGCATGTTTGCATGACCAGATAAAACGTAAACAAATAACTTGGCTATGGGGACAGTGTAAGGTTTTCACGCGAAAACTCTGTTTGCATTGGCTCAGTTTCATGTGAAATGATTTTATCGATAGAGTGCAGTAGTAAATAAGTCAATAAAATGATAAGCTGTAATCTGTTATTAAGTCTAGAATAGGACACCACTATGAATTTGCCAAAAGTGTATGAGCCTTCAAAATATGAGGCCGACATCTACGCACTTTGGGAGAAATCCCAAGCCTTCCAGCCACGTAAAGCAGGGAAGAGCTTTTCAGTGGTCGTCCCTCCGCCGAATGCCAATGCCAACTTGCACATCGGCTTTGCCCTTACGATGACATTACAGGATATCGCCGTGCGCTACCATCGCCTAAAAGGGGAGAGCGTACTCTTTGTGCCGGGCGCCGATCATGCCGGGTTTGAAACACAAGCTGTGTACGAAAAACACTTGGCCAAGGAAGGGAAGAGCCGTTTCGATTTTACTCGAGAAGAATTGTACAAGCGAATTTGGGATTTTGTAGCTCTCAATCGCAAAAACTTCGAGGACCAGTTCCGCAGTCTAGGCGGCAGCGTAGATTGGACCCGTTTTACGTTTACCTTGGATGAAAAAGTTGTGAACCGTGCGTATGCTACGTTCAAAAAGATGTGGGATGAGGGGCTTATCTATAGGGGTGAACGTTTAGTAAATTACTGCACGTTTCACGGTACGGCTTTTGCCGATATCGAGGTAGAATATAAGGAAGATCGGGGCCAACTATGGCAGCTACGCTATCCCTTAACTGATGGTAATGGCGAGATTATTGTGGCGACAACTCGGCCGGAAACCATGCTTGGTGACACTGCAGTGGCTGTTCATGCCGATGATCCGCGCTACAGTGATTTTCATGGCAAAACCGTTACTCTGCCTCTGGTGGGACGTGAGATTCCTATTATTACCGATACCGAATTTGTAGATCCCGCCTTCGGTACCGGTGCCGTCAAAATCACGCCGGCGCACGATCCAAATGACTTTGCGCTCGGTGAACGACATGCGCTACCTTTGATCACCGTTATCGATTACGACGGCAAAATGAACGCGGAGGTTCCGGCCGAATATCGAGGTATGACCGTCGAAGAAGCCCGGAAGCAGATCGTCAAAGACCTGGAAGAGCAGGGGTACCTCGTAAAAGTCGAAGACTACACTCATAACGTAGGACACTGCTATAAGTGCGGCACCGTTATTCAGCCCCTTCTACGCGATCAGTGGTTTGTAGACATGCAGCCTTTGGCAAAACCAGCCCTTAAAGCCCTGGAAGCGGACAAGATCACCTTTTACCCGGAGGCGAAAAAAGAGCAACTCATCAACTACCTCAAGAACCTGCGTGACTGGAACATTTCACGTCAGAATGCGTGGGGCATTCCTATTCCCGCGTTTCAGAATGTCAATAACAGGGACGATTGGATATATGACGAGCGCGTCGATCAAGAAATTATAGAGGTTGACGGAGAAATCTACCGCCGGGATTCCGATGTTTTTGACACGTGGTTTTCAAGCAGCTCGTGGCCTTATGTCACCCTAGGCTATCCCGACAATGAGGACTTCAAGCAATTTTATCCGCTCAGCCTCATGGAAACGGGGGGCGAGATCTTATATCCCTGGGTAAGCCGTATGATCATGTTGGGCTTGTACGTAACAGGGGAGATTCCTTTTACGTCGGTGTATATCCATGGTTATGTGATGGCCGAAGACGGCAGTAAGATGAGTAAGAGTATTGGCAATGTTATTAACGCGCCAGAAGTAATAGAGCAATATGGTGCCGATGCGTTGCGGATGGGAATCATTGCCGGACGTGCCGCCGCTGTAAACCGCGGCTACGACCCACGAAAGGTCGAAGATGCACGCAACTTTGCCAATAAACTCTGGAACATCGCCCGATATATCGAGAGCAAGACCAATGGCACTGCGCAGAGGGGCAGGGTAGAGCCGGAGACGGATGCCGACCACTGGATTTTAAGTAAACTCCAGCAGACAGCAGACAGCGTTGCGGCTGATCTTGAAATATACCGTTTCGCCGAAGCGTATGACCGCGTGTATCACTTTGTATGGGATGATTTTGCCGACTGGTACCTCGAAGCGTCGAAAGCCCAGGAAAATATTCCCTTGCTGACGCGCACATTACAGCACATCCTAACTATCACTCATCCTTTTGCGCCATTTGTAACCGAAACTATCTGGCAAACCCTTAAATGGGATGATGAGACATCATTGGCTGCAACTAGCCTGTGGCCGGTCATTAAACCCGGCGACGCCGAGCGCGCTAACGCTTTTGAAAAAGTTAAGCAGTTGGTCGGCGAAATCCGGACGGCCATGAAAAACATCGGCCTATCCACCGGGGTTATAGAATATCGCCCCGCCAGTGCGATTAGCGATAACGCCGAGATTATCAAACGAATGGCCAAGCTAAGTGATCTAACAGAAGTTGAGGTGTCGGACGGACTAAAGCTAACGGGTAGCAGTTTGGATGCCTGGCTGGCCATCGACGCCGATACGGCCAAGGAATATCTAGAGGCGCTCCAAAAAAAATTGCAGTCCGAACAGACAGCTTTTGAACGGCTAAAAGCCCGACTGACCAACAAAAGATATATCGACAATGCCCCGGAAGCGGTAGTTGCCCAGACCAAACAACAACTCGCTGAAACTGAAGCCCGACTCGCCTCCATCCAAAACGAAATCGCACGGTTCTTCCCAAACAACTAAAAGCATTTTGCAAATCGGTCGCAATTTTATAGACTAAAGGCATGGCTTTAGTAAAAGAAACTTTCTACCAAATACTTAAAGAGGCCGGCTATAGCCGCACCGCAGCCCGTACGGCCGTCTTTGAGGCGCTTTTAGGCCAAGAACCCATGAGTATGCATTCATTGGTGGAAAGCGTGCGTACTGCAGATAGAGCCAGCGTCTACCGTGCGGTCGAGCTGTTTGAAGAGTTGGGCATAGTGCAGCGTCTGTACACGGGGTGGAAATACCGCATTGAACTGACCGACCGGTTCGCCGCGCATCATCATCACTTGACTTGCCTGGAATGTGGACGCACAACCCCGATAAATGAACAGCAGCTCGAATCCTTTATCGTTTCTTTGGCGCGACAGAATGGCTTTGAGCCTTCGGCGCATCAAATTGAGATTCAGGGCTGCTGCGCGGCATGTCAACAAAGGGCAGGGCAATCGTAGCTAGTCGGCTATTTCAAGTGCGGCACGGATTCGGGCGACTGACTCGTCAGGATTGTAGTCGTCAAACCATAACACGTGCCATCCTTGTTTTTCGGCCGCCATTAGATTAATGCGGGCATCGTCGACCAGCAAAATCTCCGAGGCTGGGCAGCCCGCTTTACCGGCCGCAACCTCGTAGATCTTTGCCTCCGGCTTGATTGCGTTCACTACTGATGAATCGATGATAACTTCGTAGTCGACTTTAGGCAGCAGTCCGCGGCCAATCATCGCCTCTACCAGCCCCGGCATCGTATTGGTGAGGAGTCCAATGCGGTAATGCGCCGCCGCCCAACGCACCAATTCATGCATTTCGTCTATAGGATCAACTGTTTCCAAATAGTAATCGGCCCAGTTAAGGTCATCCAGGCCAATGGCTTTGCCGAAGACGGCGTTGAATTCAGCCATAGTCATGTCGCCGCGGCAAACATCGTCGTTGTAGTGCCAAAAAGTACTTTCGATGAGGTCGGTCGTGGCACCGCTTACCTCGGCCAAACGCGTAAACGCTCGGTGGTAGAAGCGCACTAGACAGCCATTTATATCAAAGTACACAAAGCTGATTCCGCTGGTGGAGCGGTGTTTTTTTACAGTGCGGGCTAGACGCCCAGCGGGCGCTGTGTGCAGCATGATTTCATCCAGTCCCACTCCCAAGGCCACAGCTATACTCTGAATCGTAAAAATAGAAGGGGCTTTGATGGCGCCGCGTTCGATTTTGGTGAGCGTCGAATAACTCAGTCCAGCCTGCTGGCAGAGCGATTGCTGTGTTAGACCTGCGCTCACACGCAGCGCCTGCAGACGGCGTCCCAAACCCTTCTCATCCATAGCCATATAATACTAGTTGCCCCTGAGAATTGCAACAAACTAGCCACAAACGGCCAGCTTGCGCCAGAATGCGTTACAATAAATGTATGAATGCTTTCCGCCGTCTGGGCTTCGGCCTAGCAACTCTCATATTTTCATCACTCCTAACGACCCTTGCGCTATTTATAAGCATCTATATGGTGCTAGGCAAACCCGACCCGCTTCTGGACGCGCTGCGTACGAGTGGCCTGTATTCAACAGTGGCACCAACTATTTTTGATCAGCAGGCGAAGCAGAAGGACGGGGAAGGAGAGTTGGCCCTTGATAATCCCGCCATTCGCGGTGCCGTAATAGGGGCTTTTCCGCCCGGTTATCTACAGACGACCGTTGAGACAAATGTCCGGAGTGTGTACGCCTGGATTCATGGTCAAACGGCCACTCCTAAAATAGGCGCAGATTTAAGTGCGCCCAGGGCGCTTTTTTCCAAAAATATCGGTAATGTAGTGAAACAAAAGCTGGAAGGGCTCCCTGTATGTAAAAATGCCGCTGCCACACCTACTACACCAGAAGAGCTACTAGCTTTGACGTGTAGACCTCCAGGTGTTTCAGAAGCTGCGCTTGTCGAGAGCGCCGAACGCCAGGCCGCAACCAGCAGCCTATTTGCAGGCACGGCCGAACAGGTCACCACTTTGGACGGCAACCAACAGCCGCTCAGTGATAATCTGCGGGCACTGCCGCAGATCTACCTGTACTTCGTATGGTCGCTATTTATCATACCGGTCGTTTTGGCACTATGTGCTGCGGCCATAATCTTTTGGGCCGCTAGCAAGCGGGCGGGACTGAAGGCACTCGGCAAAATTCTTATCACAAATGGTATAATCGGTGTGATTTTGGCGCTTGGTGCTGGTTGGTTCCTTAGTAACGCCGGCCGGTTTATCATCGACCAAAATTCGACGCTCGTAGCCATTCAGACCAAACTCATCGAAGTACTTCAAGGTTTGGGTGGACAACTGCGAAACTGGTGGCTCGGCATTACAATAGGGTATGTTGCCCTGGGTCTAGCCGCGCTCTTTTTGGCAAGGACGCTGGGACGGCAAGCCAAGGCGGCACACAATCAAGCCCTGAACGAAGCCATGGGGTACCGCAATGACGTGCCGACGGCTGGTACCAAATTTGATCCGCATGCACCCGAAGCCGCCCCTGGCGATCCAACGCCAAATAAAAATGACAGCACAGAGACCGCCAACAAACAAAAAAACACGACCGCTTAAAGATCGTGCTCTTATGTTGGCGGAGAGGGAGGGATTCGAACCCTCGATAGAGTTGCCCCTATACTGCATTTCGAGTGCAGCGCACTAGACCAACTATGCGACCTCTCCATTCCTGCGGATATTGTAAAGCACCTCTGTTGTTCTTGCAATCTTTGAGTAAGTGGCTAAGCATGCATATCTTTGCACTAAGCCTCCCTCGCTGCGCTCAGTCCGGAAGCGTACAAAGATATGCATGCCGAGTCAGAATACAGCTAGCAATTGCGCAGAGAATGTGCTATCATTACCTCTGTTACAAAAATACGCACCCGTAGCTCAGCTGGATAGAGCGTTGGCTTGCGGAGCCAAAGGTCGTAGGTTCGAATCCTGCCGGGTGTACCAAATGTTTATACTAAGGACTTTTTTCTGGGAGTCCTTTTTCTTATTATAGTGGGTAGAAGACTCCAATTCACGAGATACATTTTATGATTGAACACCTCGATACATTAGTAGTGTTAGGCGCGCCAACGAGCGATGAATGCCAGCAGCGCACAAACAAGATGGTTGAGCTATACGAGGCTGGCCTAGCTGGACACGTCATAACAACAGGCGCGCCTAGCGCAGCACAAATGGGGAATAGCGCAGTAAATCAAGGCGTGCCGCGTAATGCGATAGCCATGGCAGACTGGTCGCTTGATACAATCGGTGACGCACTGGCTGTAAAAGATATACTGCGCAGAAACGCTCAACGGACACTTGGCTTAATAACTACTGATTCACATCTCGACAGAAGTAGCCTCATTTTTGACCATGTATTGGGGTCGGAATATAAAATTACTCCATTTAGTGCAGGCCCGTTTCCGGAGCGCAATTATCAAGGGATGTACGAATTAGTGGCAAAATTTCTAAGCTGGCAAGTGCTGAGCGGCACTGAAGTAGGTGATCACCAAACTATCCAAGAACGTCTTTTTAAGCTCTATCCGGGCTATACGGATGACAGTAGGTTGCGAATAACAATAAATCACGGCCTTAGACTTTGTCGGCTACCCTTAACCTCCGTTTTGCAAAAAGATACAGCCTGAGCACTCACCGCAGCCGGACGATTAGATGCTGGCGATAGCGCCGGAGCAACACATGAAAAGTAGTTCCTCCCGCGACTGCTCCAATAAATAGCGGCCACAGACTGCCAGGTCCGACATTAGCCAATTGCTGCGGGCGCGAATTTTGCGACGTTGTGTTTGGCTGGTTCGAAGCTGTAGCAGGCTTAGGTTCATTTGTTTTTTGATTACCCGCGTCAGCGGTCTTTTTTTCGGATTGCTGCGAGGTGGGCGGGGAAGTGTTGCCGGTATTTTTCTTCTCATCGGTGCCGCGGTAGAAAATTGCCCAAATAATAACGCCAACAATAATGATTCCCGCCACCAAGATTGCAACACTGCGTGCGATTGCCCGGCGCTGTTCATTGTCCATCCAAAAACCCTCCAGCTTAGTGGCTTTATTTTATAACACGCTTTTGTTTATGTCTAAAAACGAATGCGGCGGGCCAGGCGATCGGCTACATCATGTTCGCGGTGCTCCATGGGCAGATACTGGGCCAGCACCTGCAGAACACGCTCTTCGTCTTTGGGCTCATAGAAAATGCTGACCGGCGGCATAAAACGCTTGACCGGCAGAAAGGTGATGCTCGAAAATGCACCATCATCTTGAATTGAAAACGATTTGAAATCTGCAAAAGAATAAAATTTTTCGCCGATAGACAGGCCCGCCGCATTCAGTTTGTATTCCATCACTCTTGGTTTACGTGCAGCGATAATTCCAAAAAGTACGGCAAATACGGGCAGAACGACCATCGTCAGAATGTCGTGAGTCCAAACAAACAGCAGAATGTCAATGGCGACAGTAAATACGGCAAGCCCTATATACCACCCGATGCCTTTATTATGTGCAATAAATTCGGAAGCGGTCCAAGAGACATCCACAGGCATGCCTGGCAGAGGGCCCATGTCAAAGTCATCCCCGAGCTGGGGTTGAGCCGGGCTTGTCGTGTTATACGCCCAAGGACTCGCGGGTTCAGGCGATGCTGACTGCTTTTGAGGTGTTGACTCTGCGGCTGGCGCGTCAGTCGACCTTTGCACCGGTTCGGTCGCGTGCTTCTCAGGCTCATCCCCATTCATAAGCGTTATTGTATCACTGTTGCAAGTACTTATAAAAGTACAAAATGCAGCCATCTAAAAAGCCCGGCAGAACCGGGCGTCTTAGATGGCGGAGAGAGAGGGATTCGAACCCTCGCGGGGACTCGCGCCCCCCTAACGATTTAGCAAACCGTCCCCTTCAGCCACTTGGGTACCTCTCCAGCTGAAGTGCTAATAGAGCCAATTTTAACAGATATCATCCCTGAGGGAAAGGGTAATTGTAGCCAACAAAAAAAGCCCTTGCGGGGCTGTTTTTTAAACAATGGCGGAAGGGGTGGGATTCGAACCCACGGTACCGTTGCCGGCACGACGGTTTTCAAGACCGTTTCCTTAAACCGCTCGGACACCCTTCCATAGGCGCGGTATTTTGATTTGTAACAGAGGTAATTATAGCAAGCGTGTTAGCTTTATTCAACTTCTCCTGGCTGCTCGGGCAAATATAGCAACTGTAATGGAATCTGCGCCAGCCTCGCGCAGCACCGTAGCAGCGCGCACAGTACTGGCACCCGTTGTAATTACATCATCAACTAGTATGACGTGTTTGTTTTGCAGATGCGCTGCCGTCCAAAAGGCACCTTCCAGCTGTACCTGCCGTATACGCCGGCCTTGTCCGAGCTGACGCTTATCACCTTGACGATGGAGCAGCGCAGCATAAGGAAGCCCGAGGTTACGCGCCAGAAACTTCGCCACTAGTGCCGACTGGTCATAACCTCGCTGTCTGATGCGCCTGCTAGCAGTGGGAAGGTGAGTGACAATCCCGCTTGCAACCGGAACAGAGGAGACGTATTGCGCCAAAATTTCAGCCATCGGATAGGCGGCTGAACGGGCCCGCTCAAACTTGAGTTTATGAACTAAATTTTTAGCTATACCTTCGTAGTCTGCCGCAATTACTAAACAATCAAAAGGTAGGGTAGGCCTGCACGACCGACAGACGTGAGGATGGACTTTAGTCTCCTTACGACGATGACAGAAAATACATTCCGGCACCGGCGAAGCTAGCGTTGGCATACAAGCTCCACAAAGTAACGCCCCCTCCCGGTGGCATTTCAAACAGAGGTGAGGGGCAATCGTGCTAATTATGTATTCAAGAATCGGCATTGTTGTGTTTATTGTGTTGTAAATAAAAGGTTTTGGGGTTGCACGCTGTTTCGGCCCTAAGCTATACTGCTATTAACACAAAAACGCAAGGACTATTGATATTAACTCAGTGGAGGGTAACAACTATGGCGCGACGCAATCGCGACGATGACCTGCTGATGGAAGAGGACGAACTATCCGCTGCCTTTTTGGGCGACGACGATGCTGCTATCGTGGACGATCCTGCAGCCGTACCTCAGCCAGCAGTAGATGATGAGTGGGATGAAAGCGATATGCCTGGGCAGCTCGCTGTTGATGTATATGAAACCAAGGAAAGATTAGTTGTTAAGGCTCGTACAGCGGGCGTTAACAAGCATGACCTAGACGTAAGTATTGCCGACAACACATTGAGCATTCGCGGCACATTGTCTGCTGGCAGCGAAGATGATGTTGTAAATTACTTTGTCCAGGAATGCTACTGGGGTGAATTCTCACGCAGCATCGCATTGCCCGTACCTGTTAAAGAAGAAGAAATTGAGGCCGTCCTCAAGGATGGCGTCCTGACCATCAGCTTTACCAAGGTCAAACAAGATACTGTGAAGAAAATACAAGTTCTCTAGTTTCAAGAGCAATCCCGTTTGTAAAAATACCTCCGCCGAAATGGCCGGGGGTATTTTATTTTGAGCTCATAGTATTAGTCAAGGGGGCAGGGCATAATAAAATACCGCCCGGCAATCCTGGGCGGTATTTTATTTATAGAATTGCCGAAGCTTTTACTGCTGCGTCACCTTATCCAAAACGAACTGAACGATGAACTGGGCGAGCGCCACAATTACCAAACCAATGATGGCGTAGATAATTGTGTTTTTGGCGCTGCTCACGTTACCGGAATCACCACCAGAGGTAACATAACGGAAACCGCCGTAGATAATCATCACAACCGACACGATACCAACCAAGATTGAGAAGATGTTGATGATAGTGGTGATCATATCATTAATACTCTTGGTACCACTCTGGACATCACAGCCCGTGCCGGTGGTAGTCAACGTAGAACCACACTTTAAGTTTTCACGAATATTAGGGCCATTAGCCGTAGGTGTACCTTGAGCCGAGACCAAGGCAGGTGAGAGTGCCAATGCTGGTATGACCGCGAGGGCCAAACTGGCAGCAGCTATTGCAATTGTTTTGCGAATACGCTTGAACATTTTGTTTCCTTTCTTAAAGAATTCTTTAGTTATTTTATAGCACAGCGGTTTGCGCTTTTTCAATATGCCACCCTGTAAAACCCTTACCCCCTTCTCTAAACCTTGGTCAGTACAAACTGAACGATCGCTTGCGCAAAGGCCACTATTACAATCCCGACAACAGCATAAATAAGTGTCGTTTTGGCGGTATTGATCTTGCCGGAATCACCACCGGAGGTAACGTAGGTAAAGCCACTGATAATAATCATTATAACGGCAATAACGCCGACGATCCAGCTAAGAATATTAATAACATTGGTGATGAGCTTGTCGACCGTAGGATCATCTTTACCAGGGGTACAGCCACCGGTACCACTTACGGCACCGACACCGGCACAAATCTCAGATTTAGCGTCAGCAAATACGGGCTGGCTGCCAAATGCAAATAAGCCCACTCCGAGACCGAGTACAAATAACGCGATGAGTAGCAGTTTCTTCATAGATATTCCTTACACTTTGTTAACAAATAAAATAACAATTGCCCGGGCCGCTACCACAATCACAATTCCCACGATTGCGTAAATGACGGTGGTTTTGGCGGTGCTGATCTTGGAAGAATCACCATTAGACAGGACATACATCATTCCGGCAATAATAAGCATCAAGACAGCGGAAACACCGGCGAGATAACTGATGATATTCGCGGCTTTTTGGAGTGTGCCGTTCGCTCCGGTAAAGGGATTTGCTCCATTGGTCTGGCAAGCGGGGGAGGATTTGGCGGCGGCACTTTCGCATGCGCTTTGAAAAATACTAAGCGCATGCGTGGGTGCAGCAGGAGCAAAACAAAGTCCAGCGGTGAATAGGGCGATCAGGGCAAGTCGAAAACGTCTCATGCTACACCTTACCCATCACAAAGTTAACGATACCCAGAGCAGTTATGCAAACCGCCAAACCGACCAATGCGTAAATGATGGCGTTCTTGGAGCGCGCAATCAAGCTTGAATCGCCGTGCGAAATAACGTAGCGAAAACCGGCGACTGTAATAACCAACATGGCAATTGCGCCAGCGATTCCAAATACGAGGTTCAAAATAAGCCTGAGACGCGCACTATCAGCCGACACGCTGGGCAGAATATCCTTGGTGGTTATTATCTGGGCAATTGTATCGAGAAAATCCATTATTTTGCTACCGCCGTTCCAATAAATGATACCGTTGCCGTTGCTAACATGGAAATCACCAGGCCCACAAGGGCATTGATGATGGTCTGCTGTGCATCTTTCGTCGCATCGGGCGCACCATCGCTCGTAATATATTGGATACCCCCGTAGATAATAAAGGCCACGGCCACGATACCGGCCAACCGGAGCAAAATATCCAAAATTCCCAAAAGTATAAATGTCAGGTCACTCGTTGTACCTGGGGCAGTTTTCCACTCAAAAGCAGACACCATCTCACAGGCACCAGTAGCGGCATTTTCTTTGATGCGGCCCGCCTCAATAAGATACCGATCCCAGGAAGGGATACCAAAGAAGTATCGTACCGAGCAATCCGCTGCGAAATTCTGTAAATACTGCGAAATCATAAGAACTCCTTCATAACTACGCACCCACCAGGCCGCCAGGTATTAGCCAGTTAATAAATGCCGCCATAAAGATATAGGCCAGGAGGGCAAGGATGACATTCATGATGCGTTTTTTGGCGGCCGCGACCTTGGACGGGTCGCCCGCAGAACCCGCATATTGAATCCCTGAAACAACTATGGCAATAACGATCACGATGCCGATTATCGCAGTCAGGGTACGAATCAATGGATTGATATACATCTGTACCAGCTGGCTGTTTCCTAGAATACGAGTGACCGTACATGACTCTCCCTTTTTACAGGCATTTGCAGCAGCCGGGTTGGGAGTTGATGTAACTTTGTCCTTGGGCAGGCAGGGGTCGGCAGGGTTGGGGTTTTTACTATCCGCTTCTGTACATTCCCGCACCTTAGGCTGGTCCTGGGCAAAAACAGGCGAAGGTGCAGCAAACACCATACCCAGGCCGAACAACAACGCGGCGAAGGCAAGTACGATATTTTTTTTGTGGCGGTATTTTGCAATTTTTATCATATGCTAAGAGGCTCTTTTTAAATAAGTATAGGCGTATCGATCATCCTGCACAAGTACTTAAAACGTCAAGTGGCCCGGACCGTCAGTTATACACAGCAAATCCCATAGTTTTTTATGCTTATTTTTACAAAATCTGCTATGCTTAAAGCGAAATGGCAGGATATAAACTGCTTCAAATGGGCATGAAATACTTCTCAAAGCTAACTCTACACCGTTTTATAACATTTAACTGCGCTATGTTAGTTTTGAGCACGGCAATATTTGCGAGTCTTATTAATATCATCGTACAACCGGTACATGTCCAGGCGCAGGGAAATGCCTATACCTACCGCAACGCCGGAACCATCGTTAATGGCAACGAAATATTTTACGACAGAAACATCACAGACGATGTCCGCAACTTTGACCTGGCCGGATCAAGTCCATGTACCTATGGCACTCGCCAGAACGTTATGCGCGACTACATTTCAGTTACCGGCGACGGCACGAGTGGCACGCGCCATGTTATTGACCCCAATAAAAAAGACCTCACGGGCTCCGAAACCTGTGAAGGCACCGACACAGCGATCACCATTTCCAATCCGGCAAGTGCAAACGGTTACAGCCTGTATCGCTCTGGCGACACCGTTAGTTCCTACAATGGAAGCGTCAGTTTTAATAAAACAGGCAATAGCGGCGGCGCGGAAGTCTTCGTGCGCAATGGTGAATCCGGTGTCCAGTGTGCCGATATTGTCGTTAAAGATGGCGCTAACTGGTATATCTTTCCGATGGCACCCAAAACCGTTGATTTTGGCGACGAAAAGGGCACTGCAGTCTCAGAACGTTATGACGGATATATCGGTGCCGGGGGCATTTCAAAAGAGAACTGTCGGGTGCGATCAATCGAAATCGAATCACCATTCCAGCTCGAAAAGCGTAGACGTTCCGATATACTAAGGCCCGATCAAGGATGTAAGGACACCGGTAGGACTATAGTTTGTGAACCAGATGGCTATGCCCGTACAGGTATTAACGGCAATCTCTTCGCATATGTCAATTTCATAACCCCCGCCGGCTGGGGCGACGACGGTTTCCAAATCATGAAAGGCGTCGGCACCGCCGACAATGCACCGCCCGCCAATGCACCGCCCCCCACACCGGGAACAAGCGAAGACGGCAACCTTGCTCCGACAAGCTGTGATCTTGCCTTTAGTGTCGTTGACTACCTTTCCCTGAAATGGATCGTCTGCCCGGTATTGGATAGCCTGTCAGCCGTAGTCGGTCTATTAAACGATCTGCTCAACTCGCAGCTCTCCATAGATATTACCCCTCTTAATGATGGAGGTCCGTATCATCTGGTATCGAACGCCTTCCGCGTACTCGCAATCGGTCTTATTGTTGTCGTCGCGCTCATTATGGTAGTGTCGCAGGCTACAGGCTTCGAATTTATGAGCGCCTACAGCATAAAAAGATTAGCGCCCAAACTGGCCATTATTATATTGCTTATCAGCTTCGCGTGGCCGCTGGGAAAACTTGCCGTAGGAATCATAAACGGACTTGGCCAGGGACTTGCTGCTGTAGTTATAACGCCTTTCGATAATATACCCCGCGAACAGCTGGGCGGGGGAAGCTCCATCGCGCTGGCACTGCTTGGTACTGGAGCCGTACTATTTTTGGGACCGCTTGGGCTGTTGAGCCTTGTCGGATCAGCTGCGCTTACGGTTGGGGCGGCAGTCTTTCTTTTGGGTATCGTCGAAACCGTGGGGTTCCTCGTTTTGGCATTGCTGCCTATTATTATAGCCAGCTTTGCCCTTGAAAATACACGCGGCTTAGGAAAGTTCGGCGCCGGGGCAGGAACGGCCGTAGCAATAGTTATGATAGCGACGCCGGCCATTATCGCGGGTATACGAGCCGGAGGACTTACCCTATATAATCTGGGCGGCCCCGTAAACCAATTAGTTGGCACCGGACTTGATTTGGCCGGCCCGCTCTTGGTCACAGCCCTGATCATCAAACTCGGCGGCAACATAACCGGACTTTTGACCGGCATTCAGGACAAGTTCAATATGGGATCCCGTGCGCTTAGTAAATTCCGCGGCAATCAAATATCAAAGAATATGGGCAAGATGGCGTCTGGTGACCGTTTCAAGCGCGACTACCTCGGATTCAACACTGCCACTAAAGGTGCGGCAGCATGGTGGAATGCTGACAACAAGGGCGCTTTTTTGAGCCTTAATAAGAGCCGCCGACAATCAGCTCGCAACGCGGCTATGGAGCAGCACGAAAACATCTTGGCTGCGCGCTATGGCAAGACCGAAAAAGCACAGGTCATGCAGCATAATGATGGCGCTCAACGCATGCTGTCCTATAAAAACGAAGCCGAAGCCCGCATGTTCGCGGAAGCTGACTGGGGCATGAAAGGCCAAGAACTTGAGGATGCGATTGCAGCTGCCAAGGTTAGCGGCGGCTGGAGTCGTGCCGCACAGATCAATGCTGCGCGCAGACTATTTGCCACCGGTACAGGTTACGACAATTTACGCCAGGTACATGACACTGTCGCTCGTGTAGCAGGCAAAAACAACCAGCTTGCAGCAGCTATATTGGGTGAGGGAAACGCCACCACAAAGGGTGTTGGCCGCAACGACCTGGCTGCCGGTTTCGGTACACATATGGAATTGTATAATGAGCGCATGGCCCAAGGACACTCCCTTGATGACGCCCAGGTAAGACGCGGGGTTGTCGCCTCGGCCAAGGACACCGATGCCCACACTATGGCCCGTGCCAAAGGCGTGGCCGTCAACAACTGGGCACCGGCTATCTCTGAAGAGCTGGAGAAACAAGTATCTATCGCTCGGACTTCTTCCGATCCGGAAAAGGCTCAGGCTGCACGCCGGGAAGCTGTGGTTCTACAGGGTATAGTCGACAACCTGCAAATGACCACTCCTTACGCCGCAGCAAGCAACACAGAGCGTTTTGCGAATGGACTCGCCGAAGCGGAAGATCTACGACCCCAAGTTGCGGCTCAAGTGGCTGCAGCAAGCCAGCCATATCAAACTGAGAGCGGCAATGTTCAATCGATGAACGGAAGTCTGGCCGGCGGACCCGTACAGGTTATGGAACGGCCAGTCGTGATGCACGATGACGGTGCCGGAAACGTAGTCTATATGCCCAACCCCCGGCATGACCCCCAGCTAGCACAGACCGCACGTTGGGTATCACCACAGCGTGGCAACAGCCTCAATGACCCCCACAATCCCAACAATCCTCGCATGCAACCATAATCTCAATTAAACTATATTGATATTTTAGCAATTATGTGCTTAAATTAAACCATAAGCACATAATCCTATGATAAATCCAAATCATCCTCCTATACCTCCTCAAGCACCCGAAGTGCATGTTGACCATGTCGTGACTCAAACACTTCCGGAGCGCAATCTGCCGCCTGTTCCGGAACAGACCTGGCACGCCCAGGTGCTCGAACTCGATAGTGTACTGGACGGCTACCGGCAGGCGCACAATGACTATCAGATCAAGGTAGATGGGATCATTCGGCAGCTAATGCAACAGGGTTATTCACCAGATCAGGCCCAGCAATTTGTTGCAGGTAATCATTTTAATAAACGCGGCCTGGACGCCGAGTATCAAAAAATGGCCGCAATAAAGGCAAACGCGCTTAATTATGTCAGCGACATGATGACCAGGAACAACCCAGAAACCGTCTTTGACCTGCTGGTAAGTCGGGGCCGAACATTTTTAGCGACCGAGAAGAAGGCAGCAGCAAAGCCGCATGGTACGGCCGCAGCCGTCAACCAAGCCACACATAACATCGCTGCCGCCAATTTCCATGTACGTGCCGCAGAGGACGCACATGCAGGCAAGGACCTTAAGGATCCGAAAAATAAAGGTGCCGCCCGAGACCTCGAACGGGCTCATGCTGATAATTCCACGATCATGAGTCGATCCCGCCGGGAACGAAAAGCACACATGCAAGCACTGCGCAACAGGGCCGCTACCGAAGGCCAAGCAGACCTGGTCTTTGAGATTGTCGACAAACTCGACGAAGACCGTAATAGGGCCATCGAGGAAGCAACAACCGACCTGCAGCTTATCAACACCGACTTAGAACAGTTTCCTTTGAATGGACCTATAGACCCCACAGAGCTTGGCAACATGCAGGCAGTACTTGAAGACGTTGCCACGTCTATGAACAAGCTCTCCAGGCATGACCCAGAACGGGCCAACTTACTGACCGCTTACATAAGCATGAGCTACCGCCTAAAGCAGCGCGAAATCGCCACCAACGTCGCCGAGGGCAAAAACATCAACGCCGAATTCACTCCTGACGGCGGCATTATAATCAACCCCAACACGCCCGAAGAAGCCGTTATCTATGACAATGGCGACCAAGCCCGTGTTGCCCGCGATGCAAGCGGTAATGTATTTATCACTCCGCGCACCCGTGCCGACGGAACGCCAAGCGAGATAACGCCCGATACCCGCATACCCCAAATTCATTCAGAATACGAGCGCCGTTACGATTTCCCGGCCGAAGAACTTGCCGCCTGGGACGAGGCCCGCAGCCCGGAACGAACAGCCCGCGCACACGCCGAACTAAAATGCTACAACAAAACCATCGAGGGTATGGAGGCAGCCGCCGAAAGTGCACACCGGAACGCGTGGGATCAAAAACCGCGGATTGAGCATTTTATCGATGCCACTCGCCATAACATTGCTCGAGCAACCCATGACATTAGAACGAACCAGATTCTTATCAATCAAATAGATGCGCACCTAAGGAGTTTGGACCCTAATGACCCCCAGTTTGGCCAAAAACGCGACCGGGCAATTTTCGACCACCAGCAAGCGACCCTGAAATTACAGCAGGCACATCAAGCCTTGCCTCAGCTGCGTGCCCAAGAGGCAAAAGCGCATGCCGACTGGAGGACAAACGAGCAAACGTTGCATAACTCGGGCTTGGCGCTCAAAGAAGCGCGTCACAAACTTGGCAGTGGCCGCTACTGGCAGGGTATGCTTGAAACCCGCATGTCACCAGAAGCACCGCTGCATATCAAGAAGAAAAAACTACTCGGTGTATTTACCGTAGCCAAAGTCGTAAAAGCAGATCCCAACCAGATCAACCCGAGCGCCGAACTGCTCAGCGATGGTTCTATTCTCTGGAAAAATCACGTCGCCGTCGAACACGACCCGAAGGCGCCGAACGCGCCCGTTACCGCGCGTCAAATGAATGTATGGCGTTGGTTCGCCAATGGTAAGCGCCGCAAGCTCTTCTAGCCGCATAAAACCCTCCCCGTGCGCCCTCTTTTCCGGTATACTATAAGCTGGATATGGCGACCTATAAGGTTATTCAGGATATCGAGGCAGAAGATAAACTGGTCGGACCGTTAACGTTCCGCCAGTTTGTGTATGCCGGTATTGCGGCCCTCAACTTTTACCTGACTTTTTTGGTAACAAGCAAGGGTGCGCCGTTTATGGCTATAGTCTTTTTGCCTATTGGCGCGGTGGCAGCATTTTTCGCATGGCCCTGGAGCAGGGACCAGCCGACTGAGGTATGGGCGCTGGCCCGCTTTCGATTTCTATTTAAACCCCGGAAACGCATTTGGGACCAAGGAGGCGTCAAAGAACTGGTCACGATTACCGCTCCGGTAAAGGTCGAACGCAACCTGACGAACGGTCTTTCGCAAAATGAAGTAAAGAGTCGGCTCCGCGCACTAGCGGATACCATTGACAGCCGCGGCTGGGCCATTAAAAACGTTAATGTCAGCCTGTATGGTCAGCCTGCTCTTATTATGAATGAGCCGGATTCCGATCGTCTGGTCAGCATCGATTCACTGCCGCAACCGGTTGAAAGCGTAGACGTGCAGGCCTCTGATGATATGCTGGATGTCCAAAATAACCCGGTCGCCCAGCAATTCGATTCCATGATCGCTGCCTCTCAGCGGGCACACCGCGCCGAAGTAATCGAAAAGATGCAGGCCGCTGTAGCCCCGCCAGCGCCCGCGGTCGTGCCAGCGCAGCGCCTGTCCCGCACCCTTCCACCACCACCGCCCCAGCCACAACCCCTCCAGACAGCAGCACCAGCAGGCAACGACTATTGGTTCCTAAGCCAACCCACGCAACCAGGCTCCACCATTCCACAAAATAATGTGACTTTCAATACGCAAGTTGTCGCGCCCGGAGCATCCGCCGCCAGCCTTCCCGTCGCCGCTGCAGTTCCTACGGCAGACGAAGAGTCATTCATTAAAAGTCACCGCAACGAACCTGCAATCAGCGCCAATATGCATGGGCATCTGCCGGTAATTCAGCCACTTTCGGCCCAGGCCGCTATGGCGCAGGCAGCCGCAGGGCAGGCGGGACAACCCGGAACGGCTGCGCCGCCGCCAGGCCCGGTACAAAATCAGCAAAATCCAACCGCTTCACCAGTGACACAAGCCCGCGACACTGCTATACTAGATCTTGCAAGAAATGATGACCTGAATGTGGCAACTCTGGCGCGCGAAGCTCAGAAGCGAACTGAACCGCCGGCAGACGAAGTAGTAATTTCGCTGCATTAAGGTCATAAATGGTGGGAATGTCGACATCACATGGATCCTAACGCTCAAAATCCACAACCGATGCCAAGGGTACAGCCCTTGGGCGTTCAACCAGCAGGCCCCCAACCTGCCGTGCCGTCGTACGCCATCGATCCGCGTACTCTTTTGGCCGAAAGCGGTAACTTACCGCTCCAGCAAGCACCCGCCCCAGCATCCATACCTATGCCCGCGCCTCCGACGGGTCCGGTCGGTCCGGTCCCGCCATTACCAAGCTCTGTAGCACCACCGCCACAGCAGGCCCAGTCACAGCAATTCAATGAGCCATTACCGCCCCGTGTCCCCACTGTCACGCCCCAACAAGGTGTTTCGGCGCCAATGCCGAGCGCAGCCGCACAGGCGGGTCCGGGCACGAAGCCCGCGGTTCCCGCCACCAACCCCAACAGCACGCAAAACATGCTGCAGATCGCTGAAATCCGCGATGGTATCGTTATTATGAACGACGGCTCATTCCGCTCGGTGGTAATGGTCAATTCCATTAACTTCGACCTGATGAGTCGGGCAGAGCAAGAAGCGGTAGAATTCAACTATCAGAACTTTTTGAACTCTTTGTATTTCGAGATTCAGATTTTTATACGTTCGCAAAAAGTCGATATGGGTCCGTACATCGAAAAACTCGATAAAGTACGTACCGAACATGACAATATGCTGCTCGCGCTGCTTATGGACGACTACATCAATTACATTGAGATGTTGTCCCAGCAAACGAACATCATGGACAAAAAATTCTATATTGTTATTCCGTTTTTCCCGCACCCGGACATTCAAAAGACCTTTACACAAAGCAAAAATTTCTTATCCGGTCTTACAGCGCTCTTTAACAAAAAAGAAGATCATATCGTCATTAATGAAGAGGATCTGGAAAAAGCCAAGAGCGAACTTAGGAACCGCGTTCAGACCGTGCTCGATGGCTTGATGCAGTGCAGCATTCAAAGTTTGCCGCTTGATACGCAGGAGTTGATCGAGCTGTTCTATGACACCTACAATCCCGATACCGCTACACGCCAGCAGCTCAAAAACTTCAGCGACATGAACGCCGATATCGTAACCAAAGGCCAAGGCATAGCCCCGCAGCCCCACCTTGAGAGGGAGATGAGTTAATGGCATTTCGAGGCAAAAAAACGCAGCCGATGGACCCGGTTGCATTGGCGCAAGCCCAGCAAGCACGTGAGCGCCAAGAAGTAGACAGCGCATTCCGCAAGGGTATAACCGCGCTGCGCGACTTTATCGCACCCAGTTCGATCGAATTAGAAAGCAAACATTTTCAGATTGGCACGCGATACGCCCGTACGTACTACGTGTATGGCTACCCGCGCCAGCTATACACCGGCTGGCTCAGTAGTATGATCAACCTCGATGAAGTCATGGACATTTCAATGTTCATTTTTCCGGTCGACAGCCAAGTTATTCTGGAAAATCTGCGTAAAAAGGTTACACAGCTCGAGGCAGGCATCCAGATTGACACTGAGAAGGGCAAAATCCGTGACCCGGGCAAGCAAGCGGCTATTTCCGATGCCGAAGAGATGCGCGACAAATTACAAGTGGGCGAAGAGCGCTTCTTCCGCTTTGGCTTCTACTTTACTATTTACGCCGGCAGCCTTGAAGAACTCGATTTTGTTTCGCGTAAGATCGAATCCATGCTCGGACAGCAGCTGGTGTATTCAAAACCGGCGACATCCCAGATGGAGCAAGGACTCAACAGTACAGTTCCGCAGATGACCGATCAGCTGCTCATCCGCCGGAACATGAGTACCGGCGCAATCAGCACCAGCTTTCCGTTTACTTCGGCCGATTTGAGCCAGGAAAACGGTATTTTATACGGCATTAATATGCACAACTCCGGGCTGGTTATTTTCGACCGGTTTACTTTGGAAAATGGCAACTCAGTCGTATTTGCGAAATCCGGTGCCGGTAAATCATTCACCGTCAAACTAGAGGCGCTGCGATCCCTGATGATGGGGACCGAAATCTTTATCGTAGACCCCGAAAATGAATACGAACGGATGTGTGATGCGGTTGCGGGCGCATATGTACGTCTGAGTCTAAATTCGACGACACGCATAAATCCTTTTGACTTACCGAGGGTGGTGGACACCGACGAAGCCGATAACGCGCTGCGCAGCAACCTGATTACACTACATGGCCTGCTCCGTTTGATGATGGGTGGAGCCCAAGCGCAGATGATGGAAGGGGCGGGCATAGCTGCGCCTGCACTGTCACCGGTCGAAGAATCAGATCTCGACGCCGCACTTATTGAAACATACGCTAAGGCCGGCATTACCAACGACCCGCTCACACATAATTCGCCTCCGCCGACCATTTCAGATCTTTACGACACCCTTTTGCATATGGGCGGCACCGGACCCCAATTGGCGCAGCGTCTGCGCAAATACACCACCGGAACCTTCGCCGGTATCTTTAGCCAGCCTTCGAACATCGACATAAACAATCCAATGGTGGTCTTTAATATCCGTGACCTGGAAGACGAGCTGCGTCCTGTGGCTATGTATATCGTCCTAAACTACATATGGAATAAGACCAAGAGTGACCAAAAACGCCGTATTCTGATTGTGGATGAAGCATGGCAGCTCATGAAATACGAGGACTCCGCCAACTTCTTGTTCAGCTTGGCCAAGCGGGCGCGTAAATATAACCTGGGCATTACCACAATCACCCAGGACGTCGAAGACTTCATGGGTTCGCGTATGGGCCGTGCAGTGGTGGCCAACGCCTCTATGCAGATTTTACTGAAACAATCGGCGTCGGCAGTCGATGTGCTATCCAATGTTTTCAAGCTTACCGAAGAAGAGCGAAAACGCCTTAGTCAGTTCCCCGTAGGTCAAGGGCTCTTCTTTGCCGGCCCCAACCATGTTCATATTCAGGTGGTGGCCAGTCCAACCGAAACAGGCCTCGTCAGTACCACGCCGGGGCAGTTCCAGGCTACAGGAAGACAACAGCAGGCACAATTTCAGGACTTGAGTCCGCTGCCGGGACAAGGCATAATAAATCTTAACGAACAACAGAACGGGCAATAAACCCTAGAGGGACAAAAGGGCGATGGCGACAGGGACTGACGAAGAGAGGGGATTAACCGAAGCCGAACAAGAGGAGCTTAGGGAGCTCAATAAGGCCACTGGCGGTAATGCCCATGACCAATATTTAAATGATCACGGCAAAGACGACCCTAACCGTATCGGCAGTGGATACAATCCAAACATCCCCGGAGGCGGCCGGAAGAGCGATGGCTCCAGCGACGTTAACAGTGCCGCAAGCGACGTTGACCGCGGTCCAAGGTTTGGGTGGCTTAAGCGCCACAAAAAAGAAGCCGCTGCAGGTGGAGTAATCGGGGGGGCGATTATTAGTGGCGCCATGCTTACATTAACCATTGGCACCGGCCCGCTAAAGTTTATGCACATTGCACAGCTGCTACAGTCCGCCGACTGGTCCTCGAACGAAGACCAGGACGACACTTCCGTATTTCGTATCTACCGCACCATCAGAATGCTGAACAAGGGAACTCCCGAAAATACCCGCCTGAATGCTCTAGGTAACAAGTTCGCTGACCGGTACGAAGCTCGCCTTAACTCCACTGGGATAAGTTCCGCATACACCAATATATTCGGTTACTTCGATGGGTTTGCAATAGACCGTTCACATCCTGAATTTAGGGGCATGAATGACAATCAGTTGCGCGATCACCTGCAAAATAAATACGGTATACCAAAAGAAGCCGTCATAAATGGCAGCAGCCTGAGCAGCAACCCCGAAGCGCGTGGAAAAGTAGTGATTAGTTCTCAAAAATTGGGCTATTTTAAGAGTCAAAGATTCGTACGCGGTAAGCTCAATCAAGCCGGGGTTGGAAAGTTATCAAGTGTAATCGGTACCCGAATACTAAAGATCAGAACCGGTGCAACACTCCACCCCATAAAAAAGCTGGACCAAAAGATACTCCGCGGCGCTGAAAACGCCTTTAACAAAGCCATGCGCGAGCGGCGCAACAAGCTAATACGCAAAGGCACAAATTCGATTTCCGCAGAGAGCAAGCCAGGCGGTCAAACGGAGGAAGAAAAACGGGCCAGGGGCGCAAACGCCGAGGCGAATGCGCAAGAAGCTAACAAAATTATCGAGGAGGGCAAGGCCGCGGGTCAGGCGGCAGCCGAAGGAAATAAGTCCCCTTTATCGGCATTCCGCAATAGCTTGGCCACCAAAATAACCCTTGGAGGCGCGGCTCTAACCACCATTCCTTGCCTACTGCGATCCATGGACGATGAAGCGGGACAAATAGAGCGCGAAAAGGTCGTTGCACCGATGCAACGTGAGGCCGTGGCAACCATAGCTATGGGTGCACAGGCGCAGAGCGGTCATGATGTTGACCTGCGTCAGCTTGAGTTTTTTGATAAATTTACGTATGGCGTGGACAGCAGTAACAAAAAGACGTCATTTAGCGATGCACAGGCAATCAAAGCTGCCGAGGGACAGCCTGGTAAGGGTTATGCGCCATCATTGTCTCTGAAAAACATCGGCAATGGAACACCGTTCTCATTCCTGAATGAAGCGCCGTTCGACGCACCTCTGGATGTAGCCTGTAGTGCGGCCGTGGCGGGAGCGGTGCTGGTTGTGTCGTTTATTGGCGGACCGGTATCAACTGTAGTCAGCACGGCAATAGGACTCGCATTAATACCTAAAATAATAGATGCGGGGGGCGCCTGGCTTTCCGATGACCCAGTCGACGTTATAAACGCCGTCGGCGCTGATAGAGGCAACATATGGCGTTTTGGTTCACGGCTCGCTGCTGGCGACCAAGCACTTGCAGGCGGCGGCCGCGCACTCAATGAAGGTGAAGAAAAAGAGCTCATCAATATTAGTGCCGTGTCTCAGCGTCAGGAATTCTCTGAAAAGAGTCTCGCATACCGCCTATTCAGTCCTTATGACTATCGCACCCCCGTATCCCGCCTAATAGACCGCTATAGCAACTACAGCGCGTCGAGCAATATAAGTGATCTATTTAGCAATATTGGTAATGTCGGCAGCACTCTGATTAGCAATGTTGGCAATCTGCTGTCCGGCCGTAGTTATGCCGCCGGCGACACCTACTACAAATTCCCATTCCCCAAGGTAGGGTTCAGCGTCCAAGAAATGAATGACACCAGGTTTCAAAACCCGGTCGAAGTCGGCCGCGCCGCCGGTAAACTGTTTGATAGTCCAAATGGCAGGCCTTTCATTGACCGCATGGCCACCTGTAATGCCGTCATTATTGGTAAAGACAGTGAGGGCCACTGGAATGCCACCAGCGCCACCGACAAAACCCCGACCATGAAGGAGATAAAAGCCCCTGAATGTGGGGATAAGACATACGAATGGCTCCTTACTCGCTTCTTTGTTAAATACACGCTCAACATGAACTCTATGACATGTTTGGGCGGCGATAATGAGTCATGTCAGTATGTAGGATTTTCAAACGGGTAAGGGCCAGAAAATATGAAAATGCCATCAAGAAAGACCATACTTAGAGCTTGTGGAAGGCTGGGCGTACGACTAACGGTTGCCAGCATGATCGCCGTTATTTTGGCAAGCGGCATCAACTCCTCGGACGTCCGGGCGCTTTCTGTCGAACAACAAAAATTGTTTAACAATCATATTTTGCGTTTTGACTGGAAAGATAATGAGTGCGGTGCCGGTACCGTAGGTGGAACTGGCGGTGACAGCAGTGGCGGCGGAGGGCCGGGCATTTGGAACAGTGGCCTCCAACCACCTTATATTTTGGAGCAATTCGCCATCGAAACACTAAAGGCCATCGCGGCGAAACGTAATGTACCGGCTTCAGCCACCGTAACCGAACAACATGTTCAGGGCGTCGTTGCATTTATGCTGGGCGAGGGTGGAGACATCAATAACACGAGTAGTATTTTTAACCCGCTCAACTCTGGACTGAACGCACCCGAACTACTCGACCCGAATACACCCCACCGTCCTGACGGCGTCCAGTCATACAGATCATTTGACGCCGGGGTCGAAGCCACTGCCCGCACAATGATCGGTAGCTTCCAGAATCGAATGGCCGAAACCCTGATCAACCCGTCCTCAACCGCAGAACAATTCCTGGAAGCAGTTTCTTTTTGGTTCAAATACGAAGGGAATCACCCCTGGGCTGAAGCCTCTCGCGGACAAGAAGCGGCGTACAACCAAGAACGACTAAGTCTGCTAGCCCAGGTTCGTGCCAAGTACGCCGATATAGCAGGCCTGGTACTCGGCACACCGGAAC
This sequence comes from Candidatus Saccharimonadota bacterium, assembly GCA_029288425.1. GTDB lineage: Bacteria > Patescibacteriota > Saccharimonadia > Saccharimonadales > UBA4665 > JARIHD01. The sequence goes on along the minus strand of JARIHD010000026.1, from coordinate 2,745 downwards.
TTGAACAGCGTCTTAGAATGACCGAAAAATCAAAATTAGTGTATGGTAAGACCAGCGACAGCGTCCAAGCGTTCGGCGGGGCGGCCGGAGCCGCTGCAAATACTGGCTGCGCCGGTGGAAATGTCGTTGCCGGGTGTAACCCGCCGGGTGCCGGTACATCACCCAAACAACTGCTCGTCAGCACTGCGCTTTGTTTCGCATGGGACACCAAAGGCGGCCATGTCATTACACCCGCTATGAAGATCGAAAACGGATGCGGCGACAAATGCGACGGTGGCGCATCGATCGCAAAGCCAAACTATGTCGAAGCGCAGAGAACCTTCAATAAATACACGACTGTTAACCCATTTAGCGACTGCGGCGTATTTACCGCGACCGTCATTCATGCCTCTGGCGTCGACAGCTCCTACGCTCGGCGCGGCACTCTACTTCAACGCGACTATGCCCTCAGGAACCCGAGCAAATGGAAGCCAATTTTTAACGTGACTAGTACTCTGCAGCTTAAAGAAAAAGAAGGAACCATTTTGATCAGCGACGGTCACACGTACATTTACACCGGAGACTACAAAAGCAAGACCAACGGCCAAACATATAATGCAGCTCAGGCTTCTTTGGCTGACACCACACCGGGTACCGCACCTGAAGCACAAAACTTTTGGACTGAGGCCGGCTACACAGGCTTTGAATTTATCGGCACACCAACCGGCACGGCATCGCCTATCATTGGTGGCAATAACGGGGCTATTTAGCAAAAAGAGAAGGGATGACTATGGATCCGAAGGGACGAAAACTTATTTTAATCGTGATAGCCAGTATCATTTTAATTGGCCTCATTTATTTTATCGTCTCAGCTATGCTTCATAGTCGCGAACGGATTGTTGTCGATTCGGTTCCCCAGGACCTGACTCTCAAAATGGACGGCAAAAAAGTGAAAAGCGTCGGTGCGATCGGTGTACAGCCGGGAACTTATACGCTTGAAGGATCACGCACTGGGTTTGCAACAAAAAAAGTGACCGTCACCGTCAAAGCTGGTGAGACCAAAAACGTTACCATGTACCTTGACCCCAACAGCAAGGCAGGTGAGGATTGGCTGGGCGACGAAAAAAACCTCAATCAGATCGTAAAACGCGAAGGCGAAAAGGGCCGTGAGCACGATGAAGCCGTGGATAAAGCCATCCGGAGCAATGGTCTCATCAAAGAACTACCTTACATCGGCCCAGGCTACAGCTGGCGTATAGACTACGGCCCGGCGCTTGCCGATGCCAAGTTTCCTGATCAGCCAACTATCTATATTAGCGGCAAGACCCAAGACGACCGTGAATCAGCTCTTATTTGGCTGCGTAGCGGCGGCTATCACCCCGAAAATATGAATATCGTCCAGCAGGACATGCCAAAAGACTAGCAAGACTAAGCCAGCGCTATCTGGTTGCCGCCCGTAAAATACTGCGCCACAATGTCCGCATCGGTAGTCGTAATAATGGTTTGGTATGGCCCTGCGTATTCGGTCAGGCTACTACGCCGAGCGGCATCGAGTTCACTAAATACATCGTCAAGCAGCAAAAGCGGACGCATGTTACGCACCTCCTCAAGCAGCTGCAGTTCCATAATTTTGAGCGTCAATACCAGTGTGCGCGTTTCGCCGCGAGAGGCGCTTTCTTGCATCGGATGACCGTCGATCAAAAACAGCAGGTCGTCTCGGTGGGGACCGTATGGCGTAAAACCGCGTAGCACATCGAGTTCGGTGCTTGATTCCAATTTATGCAGCAGCTGTGATTCGTAATGCTGTATGGCAAAGCGGGAATGATACCGAAGTTCCACGTGATTACTGCGGGCAGCTAGGTGCGCATAAAGCGCCGGAGTCCGGTCGCCGAATCGCCGCACTAGTTCACTGCGTTTTTTTGCAATCTGTCCGCCCAGCTCGCTAAGCCGCACATTCCATACAAAAAGCTGTTCGCGCAGGTCCGGCGGATTTTTTTTGAGTAACGCATTGCGCTGGGAAAGCACCCGTCTATAGTGCCGGCGCACTGCACCAAAGCCCGCATCTGTCTGTTCGATTAGGTCATCCAAAAAAGTGCGCCGCAGGTCGGGCGAGCCGCTCAGCAGCAGCAAATGATTCGGCTCAAACAGCACAATAGGCAAAGCACGGGCAGCGTGCAGACGGGTCAGCACCTGACCGTCTATTTCAAACGTCTTACTAAATCCAGGTTCGGTTTGCAGTTTTATGGTACGCACTGTGCCGTCCGGCATTCCCGCATCCAACCGAGCCCATGTCGCGTCGAATTCCAGCAGTTCAGCATCTTTTACGCGGTAAGAATGCCCGCGGGCAATCACCATCAAGGCTTCAAGCAAATTGGTTTTGCCGCTGGCATTCGGGCCGGAAACTATATTTACGCCTTCGCCAAGCTCAAAAAAAGCGTCCGTATACGACCTAAAATGCTGCAGGCGAATATCATTAATCATATCTTTGTATTGTAGCCGAGATCTAGGATTTGAGCGGCATAATCAGGTGCAAGTAATCACCCTCTTTGGGATCTTTCAGCACCACCGGCTCGAGTTTACCATTAAATAAGAACGCCACCTCTTCGCCGTTCAGCGCATGCAGGGCATCCAGCAAATAGCGCGAATTGAGTGTAATAACACCGGTACCGACCACCTTGGCATCGGCTTTAGCGGTATTTTCACCTAATTGTGAAGCCACCGAACGAATGCTCACGCTTTGCGTTGCTTCTGTCTCTTATACACATC
>JARIHD010000019.1 GCA_029288425.1 Candidatus Saccharimonadota bacterium | reverse complement strand
TCACTGTAGCGCCTTAATTATTAAAAATGATATCCTGACAATTATATGAAAAGGATAATAATGTTCGTGCTGCTTTTCGCAGCCTTAAAAGTAGCCGGCCAAACAACCGGCTACTTACGTTTTGATACTGTAAAGATCATGAAGCAAAACGGGACCTGTGAGCTTTATGTTATCAATAGTACTAAAGACAGTCTCGGCGTACTTACGAATGTGGGTGGCGGTCTAACTCGTTTTATAAAGCCTAAAGTTCTAAACGACAGTACTATTATTGTCGGATTAGATACATTAGTTCTTCGGGGAGCCACCGGCGGCTCTACTTTCGCAAATAACAACATCGGCACCGGATATGCTCTCGTGGCCACTCCATCCGGTAACATTAAACGTATCAACAATAACTACGGTATTCTTATTGACAGTACGACAACAGCGAATACAATAACAATACGAGCTGATACGAGTAGTACAAATCATGTCGTTACGCAGTCGGACCTCAACGACGCGATTGCAGGTGCTGGCGGCTCCTCCACATTCGCCGGCCTTTCTGATGTGACAGTGAGTAGTCCGAAGAATGGCCAGGTGCCATACTATGATTCTGTAACAAGCAAATGGAAGAACGGCGACGATGTTTATGTGAATGTTAAACGATTCAGAGCGGTGGGGGACAGCGTTACAGATGATCGTGCTGCAATTATAAAGGCTAGAGATTACGTATACACGCATGGCGGCGTACTCTTTTTCCCAGCTGGCAAGTACCGGATTTCGGATAGTATACTATTTCAGTATCCTATAAGAATACAGGGGGTCGGCAAGTCGGGAGGACTTCATAATAACCAATCAGGTGGTGTGTTGGAAAAAAACAGATTAGGGCCTATTCAAACCAGCACAGAAATAATTGTTACCGATGGCAAAAATGGTTTTGTTTTCGAAAGGCAGGCGGATGAAACGAAAGCTCAATACACGGTAGAGAATTTAACAATGAGCAGTACTGTTGCACCTGGCAGTACTACCGGAGGCGCGTTCATCGTAGTTCGAGGCATGCTTCAAGGTACGGTTATTCGTGAATGCACATTCTATGGCGGCTATGTGCAGGTCAACGTAGAGAGTGGATATTATCAATTAATCACCGGCTGCCATTTCTCTGCTCCGCGTATTGCAGGTATTAAAACCAACAACAATATCCGATTTGATACCGGAGACTTTACGATTCAGGCCTGTACATTCAATTCAGGGACATTCAATACTGCGTCAGATAGCACTAAGGCCATCTGGTGGCAATCAGGAGGAGGGATGCGAATTGTAAATAACAAATTCGACGCATGCGAGTTCGATAATGACCATGGTTTCGTGTACGATGTTTACTGCGCAAACGAACTCGAAGAAACGAGCGATATTCTTATAAGTAATAATTCCTTTGAAAACTGGGTTGTTACCTCTATTTACATGCGAGGCATTGTAGCAAATTACGTTCGCAATATTCATATTACCTCTAATCAGTTCGCGCCCGTTAACAGTACCGGCCCAGCGATCGACATTGACCGATTTGAAAGTATTGTGATTAGCGACTTCACCATGCGGGATTGGTTTCATACAGTTTCGGCGCCAGCTATAAGAGCTACTAATTGCATCGACGTAACTATTGGCAAGGGAGAAATTCGCGATTACAGCTCTAAGTTCGATATGACTGGAACTACTAACTATCATATTGATTATATGCACTCGGTCGATATGGCGGTTGGCTCTAAGAACACAACCAATATAGCCGGTTTAGATGCGACAAAGTATACCACTCTAACGGTTTTAGGCCGGGCAACATCTGGGCAATATGGAAGTGGGCATTTAGAAGTCGGAAGTCAGGTTCCTGATCAGGATGGGGCAGATGTTGGATATTTAAGCGGAACGTTTAAAACAGGCGGCTATCGCGTTGGATACATTGGCTTTGTTACAGATGGCAGCACGAGCAGTAATCGAGGTGGAAAAATTGTCTTTGGAACGAAAGCAAATGGTAGTTCACTGGCCGAAAGAATGAGTATAAGTCAGGCGGGGAAAGTCGCCATTCAAATAATGGATTCAGTAGGCACGCCAACCGGCGGATGCGTGTTTCGGGACGCTATAACAAAAGAATTGCGTCTAGGCCCATGCGGTAGCGGTGGCGGGAGTTCTCAATGGACAACAACAGGCAGCGATATATATTACAACACTGGCAATGTATTTATAGGCAAGACTTCAGGCAGCGGATTTAAGATGGATATAGAAAGTTCTGCCACAACCCTTGACGGAATTCGGGTAACTAATACAAGCAACAACGCAGCAGCGCGTGCTGGTATTAGACTGGTCAACGACGCAAGTGAGTTGGCACAATTGAGTATGATCAGCAGCACGCATGCGACACTTCCTAACTTCTCACTATTCGAGGCTACTAAATCTTTGCAGTTTGGGGTCGACCAGGGTGTAGCAAGCGGCGGGAGCGCAGTTATAAACTTCGTTACAGGTGGTTATTCTGTCTCTCCCGCATTACAGATTAAAGGAACAGGCGTTGTTTACGTTAACACCACAACCGACAATGGCAGTGGTGCGAAGTTGCAGGTGAATGGAGACGCTACGGTTACTGATGAGGCTTACGACGCGAGCACGTGGAACAGCAACAATGCAGTTCCGACGAAGAATGCGATAAGAGACAAGATAGAATCCTTAAGTACAGGCAACGGCATCTACGGCGGTAGCGGCAGTTTGCCAAGCGCCGTAACAATTACCGGCGGTAATAACGCGTTATCCTTAACAGGAACGCAATCAAGCAGCTCGGCTATGAGCATTGCTAATACTGGCAACGGCAGTGCCTTATCAACATCGTCTACAGGTAGTGGTTCAACTCTTGTTGTCTCCAATAGCAGCAGCGGGACAGGGGTACAAGGTACAAGCTCAAGCGGAATTGGTGGCAATTTTACTAGTACAAGTAATATTGGATTACGTGCGCGGACGGCTCCATCGTCAACTAATACCGTTGTCGATGCAATGGATATATCGCGGGCATCCAGCGGTACGCCTGCAAATGGAATGGGGTTACGGTTGAACTTCAAAAACACTACATCGACAGGTAGTGAAGTAGCATCTAATTATATCGAAAGCAAATGGACTACGGCTACAGATGGCAGCGAGGTAGGCGATTTCAGCATATGGGGCAGGAATAGTGGTGTCAATTATAGGCGATTTACAATCTTAGGCACTGGTCAATACCAGATGCCATATTATGGGGCCGGCACTTTTACGGGCACGTTAGCTTCTTATTTAGTAACAACGTCTGGCGGTGATGTAGTAGAGCAAGCTGCAAGCACATTGCCGCTAATATCAACCGGTACAGCCGCACCAGCAACAACACCCGGTAAAGTAGGTGACATATATGTAGATACTACTAACAAGAAATTATATTTCGCAACGGGAACGAGCAGTAGTGCGGATTGGACGATTGCGAATTAACCTATTAACCATTATCCTATACATTACCATAACCCCGTCCCGAATAAAAGGACTACAAATGAGACAGAAATTCATGGGCTGGCAACCAGAACACGCGAATAATAGATTGGCGTACGTATTCGGTTTTATAGGTGCGTTATGGCAGTCAATAGCTAATATTAACCTACCGGTTGACGATTGGTCAAAGCTATTGGAGGCGGTCATAACAGCGGGCTTATGCGGTTTTGCAGGGATGGTAGGCAAGTGGTTGTTTGAAGTGGCGAAAAAGTATTTCACTGAATATTTTAAAACCCGTAAATCTAAAGACAATGCCAACACTAAGTCTTAAAAATGCAAAGCACCCTGCGCCTCGCTGGTTCAGGAAATTGAAAGCGTTTAGTCTTTCAATGGCTTTGGTAGCAAATGCAATGATCGCTGGCTATCCTGTCAAAGATGAATTAACAAAAACTCGTGTTCAACTTTGGTGTACAGTTGGTATTGCTGGTGTATTAGAGGCACTTGAGAAATTACTAAAGGATGATGGTGAAGAAGACGCCCCGGCTGAAGATCAAAAAAAGGAGAGCGTATGAGGTATATAATAATCATATTACTGGCATGTCTCACATCCTGCCTGATCGAGAAAAAGGTCAACCGGTGGCTGAACGACCATGAACAGCAAGCAGCAGGTTATTGCGCTAAAAAGTTCCCACCAGACACGTTAACTAAAACAGTGATTGAACAGACGGATAGCACAGGTTACTTCGATGCTTATATGAATATGGCCTACCTGGCTGATAGTCTTTTTTACCGGTTAGACAGCCTGCAGCATTTACCGCCTGACAGGCGACCTATGTTAAATATTGACAGCTTGCGCAAGGTAGTAGATAAAGAGATAAGGAGACGATTGCAACCCTGCATTGATACAACAATTCGTGAATATTATACTATCCGTGACCGGGCAAAAGAAGTTGAGTTGCAGGGGAAGTTAGACGAAAAAGATAATGTCATCAGCGCCCGCGATAAAAGAATAACTGAACTTGAAGTAAAGGTAAAGGCAAAGAATAAATGGGTGTGGATGTTTTGGGTGCTGGTTGCATTGGTGGGTGGTTATACGGTATTGATATTGAGGCGCAAGCTCCTGTTTTGAAATGTCAAGTAATCCTTGACAACTGAATTGATAATCTAAAATACATTTTATGGGACTTTTTGGAAGCCTTTTAAAAACAGTAATTGATGTAGTGGAAACACCTGTTGCAATCGTAAAGGACGTTGCTACTCTTGGTGGTGCTTTAACCGAACAGGATAAACCCTATACACAACAGAAAGTTGAAGAGATAAGTGAAGACTGGGATGATACTAAGAAGGAAATTAAAAAGCTGTAACAATACTCTTTGAAATAAAAAAGCCCACCGTTGGCGCGGTGAGCTTAATACGATAGTTCTATAAAAGCAAATTTACACCACAATATTAACGAAAATAAACTTTATGACAAATCAAACTAAGAACCCGATATTTTGGGGGCTGGTAGCAGTAGTATTAGGTATAGCCCTAGGCATCTGGGGGATCAACAAAGGCGACTGCAATAGCTCGCCTGATTGCTATGTAGGAAGCGGTTTCCTCAAATGGGCTGGCGGTATATTGATTGTTGCGGGGCTGTTATTATGGGCATTATTAAGTAACGGGAGGCGCAGGGGATGACCTTCACAATCCCTGCCGGCAGACATCGCGCCCGACCATGGCGCCCATGGTTGTGGTGGGGCCGGGGTAAGTTTGTTTGGCGTGTGAAGTTTACCGAGTCGTGCCGATACGACCTGCATGGCGACGACCAATACGATACAAATAAATTGTGTGGTATCGGCTACCTGTGGCATCATCATAAGGATAGCGCCCGGTTCGGTTGGCGATACATTCCAACACTTCAGCAGATCGAACTACTTACCTACTGCTACGTTGACGGTGTTCGAATTATCCAACCTTTATGTCTGTGTGACATTGGCAAGGAATACGAATTGCAACTACACGACTTCTTTAAGAATTACATCTTCCGCGTACTGAACGAAGGACGCGAACGTATTGCCGATTATTCGCAAGCGCATACACATAAAAAGAAACTTCAATATCGGCTGGGTTTATACTTCGGCGGCAACCAGGTGCCCCCGCATCAGATAAAAATTGAACTCAAAAAGTTAGGGTAATTACCCTTTTTTATTTTTCATCAGCTTGAAAATGGCAAAAAAGATGGGGTAAATGCCCCTAATTCATATGGCAGACTTCAAAACAGCGTATAAAATAACCATGGCCCATGAGGGCGGGTAAAAAACACGAGGGAGAAACAATATAAATCCACTGTAGTTCAGTATATTGTGCAAAATAAATAACATGAAAGCTCATGACAGAATAAAAGGGGAAAAAAATCCAAAATATAAACATGGAGGAAAGGGCTCAAGACTCTATAGTATCTGGAAGGATATGCGCAAAAGATGCAATAACCCAAGCGCTAGGAACTATAAACATTATGGAGCAAAAGGCATTGTCATATGTGATGAATGGAATGATTTTTCGGTATTCAGGTTATGGTCAGAAGCCAACGGATATGAAGATTATTTAACTATAGATAGAATTGAATCAAAGGGGAATTATGAGCCAAATAATTGCCGATGGGTTACAAAACTAATTCAGCATAGAAATCAATCTAATAACAGAATTATAGAACACAATAACCTTAGAATGACGGTAAGTGAAGCGTGCGAAAAGTATAAAATAAGATCAGCAACGTTGATAGCTAGGCTTAACAA
>JARIHD010000056.1 GCA_029288425.1 Candidatus Saccharimonadota bacterium | reverse complement strand
GATGTGTATAAGAGACAGTGGAAAGGCCGTGAGCTTGTCATTAACTAAACCAATGCGTAGTCCGGCTATCGGACCGTCAAATGGCGCACCCGTCAGCATGAATGCAGTGCTCATCGCGATCATAGCGATCATGTCGGGGCGAAAATTAGGGTCGGTGCTGAGCACACTAGCAACACCTTGTACCTCATGCCGATAGCCTTTCGGCCATAGCGGACGAATCGGACGATCAATCAGACGGCCAATAAGAATGGCTTCGTCGGATGGCCGGCCTTCGCGCTTGATAAAACGTGAACCGCTGATTTTGCCGGCTGCGTACATTTTTTCTTCGTAGTCGATACTAAGCGGAAAGTAATCAAAGCCAGTGATTGGCTTGTCACTGACCATGGCCGTGCCGAGCACCACGGTGTCACCATACGTTACGAGTACGGATGCGGATGTGCGAAAACCAACGCGGTTAACTTCGAGTTTTAGTTTGCGGCCGCAAAAGTCGGTTTCGACCACGGTGATTTGCTTGCCGTAAGGATTGATTATTTGCATGTTTGTATTACCTTTCTTTGCCAAAGGTTTGCTCAGGCACAGTGCAAATATAGGCTACCCCTTGTGCTGAATGCGGGCGCATATATCTGGCCTCTGCCTGCCAATACCATCTGGAGCTTTAATGTGCACAAGCCTGTGGCCTCTTATGCCTAAGAGACCAGTAGTCTACGCACTTTAGCGACGAATGCCGAGCTTCTTGATGAGATCGAGGTAAGCCTGACCGTCGTGGGCGGCAATATATTGCAGGTGACGTTTGCGCTGGCCTACGAGCTGAAGCAAACCGCGGCGGGCAGCAAAGTCTTTTTTGTTCACCTTGAGGTGTTCGGTCAATTCTTTGATGCGCTCGGTTGCAATGCCAACCTGTACAGCGGCACTGCCGGTGTCGGTTTTGTGGGCCTGCAAGTCAGTCATGACTGCTTGTTTTTTCACACTTGTAATCATACCTGGGTTATTTTAACAGATGGCAGTGGGCTTTTCAAGCGAATTATGTGCTGCTCCTATTCCTGCGTTTGTCCGGTCCGCTTTACGACGCGGCGGGCGTTCCAGTGGGCAAGTGAGTATTTGAGGCTCGTGTTTTTACTTGCCGCAAAACCGGCGCCAGTGGTTAGCAGGGTTGTTACCAGTCCAAAGATTAAGCTAAACGTACGCGGATCGTCGGCAGCTTTCTCCATAAAAGCATAGATCCCCGCACCGGCACCAGTTAACGCCCCTGCACCAATCAAAGACATGCGACCGGTGAAACTCAGACGATTCAAGTCTTTTTGCACTTCCCCCCGCAGCTTCGTTTGGGCCTCTAGATATGCTTGTGCCATTTCGGCAGCCTCCGCCTTGAGCATTGCTTCGTCAGCTTTGGGTTCATCCTGTGCTAACTCGTCTGCCAACTCGCACTGGTCGGCGGGAAGCGCTTGATACAGCAGCCGCAGGTCCTCGGCGGAAGGGACTTCACCCCTCTGCACCTCGTCGCTCACCCTTTCCTGGAGATTGCTAAGTGCATCCCTCTCATCGTCCAGATTCTGACGCATACGATCGATTGTTGTTTGGCTATAAGAACTAACCTCCTGGCGTGCGTCGTACATTGCTCGCACATGGTCGGGGTCCGCCCAGGCTACAGCCCTCCGCAGCACCCGGGGAGGAGTTTCGGCGATTACAGCAGTAGAAAGCGACACCTGCTCGGGCAATGACTCCATATACGGTTCGGCCAATGTATAGAGTGAGTATTCGGAAAGGTCACGCATGAGAAGATGCCATACTAATATAAAAGTATATTTATGGCAAGTCCGACTTATTTCTGAAATGCTTTCTTTTCTATCATCTCCACCGATAGTTCCGGCATGGTCATGGCATTTTCGAGTGTAAACGGGCCGACTGCCGTACGTCTTAGGCCGGACATATACGCACCGCTCTGAAGCTGTTTACCGACATCTTCGACAAGTGAGCGGATGTAGGTGCCGCTGGAAACATGCGCCGTAAACGTAGCCACCGGATATTCGTAGCCCGTTAGCTCGATACTTTCAATGCGAACCGGCCGGGCTTTTAGTTCGACTTCCTTGCCCTGACGCGCTAGCTTGTAGGCCCTTTGGCCGTTAACCTTGACCGCTGAATATAAAGGCGGCGTCTGCATGCTGTCGCCCACAAAAGAAGCAAGTACCGCTCTCAATTGCTGTTTAGATGGTCGTATGTCGGAAACCGCAGTCTTTATCCCCTCGTCGTCGCCGGTTGTGCTGGTTTGCCCCAAGGTCATCGTTACCTCGTACGTTTTGTCCAGTTTGGTAAGTTCAGGGGCACGCTTGGTGTATTTGCCGAGCAAAAGCACCAAAAGGCCAGTCGCCAAAGGATCTAGTGTGCCAGTGTGACCGACGGGAAATCGTTTTTTACCGGTTTCATTAAGCGGTGAATTTTGGATGGTGCGGCGGACCTTATTAACCACATCAAAAGACGTCCATTCCGCAGGTTTATCTACAAGCAATATTCCGTTCACTCATTTAGGATACCGGTATGGAACGGTTTTGGCCACTACCACTGCGGCTGATTGTGATGACGGCGCCTTGCGATAACAAACCACAGCAGTCCACCAATAAACACCACCAAGGCAAATCCGGCGATCCATAGGCCGACCCGCGAAGACTCTTGGTTGCCGTCTTTTTGGATGAGTTCTTTTTCGCGCATTTCGGGCTGGCCAGGCGTACCAGTAGTTGGCTGGCTGGGCTTTTGCTCATCGTTTTGACCAGTTATCACATCGACATCATGAGATGACTCATTAAAGATACCTGTGTTCTTTTTTGTTGTTTTGCTGGGCGCAGACGTGGACTCACTACCACTTGAACTGCCCGAACTGCCACTCGATCCACCGTTATTACCGCCGTTGCCGGGACTTGGCGGGTTAGGATTGTAGTCACTATATGTGGCTGTGTATGTACCAGGCGCAGCATCAAAGACCGCATATTGCACACCTTTTACGGTTTGTGTTTGTTTGGTAACGTCACTGCCGCCCAATTTGAGGGTACTCAGCGTACCGCCAGCATCCTGGATTGGCAGCATAGCCTTCAGGCCGATTGCACCTTCGGCGGCATTCAGGGTAAAACTAAACTGCCCGCTGCCTCCAGTGAAGCTGCTGAATGTCGAGCTTCCCCGCCCATCCAGCCATGTCAGCGCTTCGTTAGCCGAAATGACCGGAATATTTCGCGCTTTGGCGGCAGCATAAAGTGTCTGTTGATAGCTGTCGCTCATGTCGTAATGCGTGCCAAAGATGCCGTAGTACCCTGCGCTGCCAATGGCATTATCAAATAAAGCATTGATTGCCGTAGTATTGGCGGCGGTATTGTCGAGATTAGTCACACCCTGGTAGCTATCCAACATATCGCCGTCGGCATCAGTAAGGCGCATGTTCATGCCCGAACCAGTCAGCATCGGGGCACGGCCATTTACCCAGCTGCTTGGATAAGCGACATATTCCAGGCCATAACGCATGCCGTTGGCAATCTGAACCAGCGGCTGACTGTCCCAGTCACTCCAAATATAACAGTGGAAGCGCGTAGTACGCTGGTTGGGGACACTGGTGTATTTGCCGCGCCAACTATTCAGCTGCGTGGTATATAGGGTAGAAAGCTGACTAAACGAGGTGTAGTTGTTGCACGCCCCGCCGTTTGAAATGTGAGCGCCAATCTCGTGACCCAGGCGGTCATACTGCGTAGCACGCGCATTGGTAAGGGCCGATGCTTGATATATGTAGTGCGAAGCCCGCACACATTCCCAATCCAGAACGGAACAATCGGTGGCACTTTCGTTAAGCCAATTGTTCAGCACAAGCTCCGTCCCGTCATTTCCCAAACCATGGTCATCGCCAGCCATTACCATGGCCGCCTTTTGACCGCCAGGCAAATACCAGAACCTTGGTAATGGTTTTTTATCTTTGGTGCTACTTGTAAGCATATTGGCGAGCAGGCGTTGTTGCTCATCTGCCTGCGGAATGTGCAGCTTATTTAGGTCTACCCAATCAGGTTGAATGTCTCCTGTGCGCGCTCCAAAGAATAGATCGTTGGTGCGGGCCATGCCGGACCCATCACGGTCCTGACCCACCCAGGCCTGATTTCCCTGATGCAAAGCAATGACCGATTTAGCCAAGTCATAGGTAAAAGCCATGGCGGTACCGCCATTACTACCTACGGAACGTGTGGTTGCGGCGGGGTTGGAGGTACTCGTAGAGGCATCGCTATATAAGCTGGCGACGGCTGTTGCGCCGTTCAGTGTATAATTGTCCGCCGTTCCCTTAAACTGGATCGTTTCATTAACAATACCAGTACCCGGTCCGTTCGCCGTATCGACGAGCATATATTGGTTGCTGCGCGTTGAGCTCGCATCGGTCAAACCGAGCAGGCTGGCGAGTTTTTTGTCGGGTCGCATGGCGACCAGATTGCCGCCAGCCGTCACCCAGCTACTAAACATGTCAGCCTGATTTTGTGTAAGCGATGTTTCGGCAATAACGACCGCATCATAGCCACTCAGCACGCTGGCATCGACCGTTGATAGGTCGCGAGTATCAAAATAGTTCAACCCTTCGGTGCGCAGAATTTCGGCATAATAGGTACTGTATTTATTGGTCGTGGACGTCACTACCAAGATAGGACCACCCGGACCGGTCGCAGGATTGCTACGCAATTGACTACCAACGGTAAAGCTCCATGAGTAATCTGTTCCCAACGTCGATCCGTTCGTGTCGGCGATCGTGCTCGACAGGATCATTTGATATTTTTGGCCGTAATTGAGATTGCCTGCGGGGTCAAACGAAACCTGGTGGCTAGCGGAGTCATACGCGGCCGTGCCGGCAACCTGATTTCCGTCTTTATCCAGTAAGCGCACGGTGCTGCCGGTCACCGTTGCCCCATTGAGTGGCCTGGCAAATGCGGCGGTCGCAACCTGATCGCGCTTTACGCCGTAAGCATTGTTTTTAGGCTGTACCACCGTAGGCGAAAGCGCCGGTAGTGCGCCTGAATTGGCAGAAAAAACGATGTCGACTCCATAATAAGAACCGGCACTACTACCAGTATTGGGGTAGTTACCTGCGGTTGTCGAAAACACCCCGTTATTATTGCCACTACCCGTAGCGGCATTTTGAGAGGAGTTATTAGCATATGCAATCAATGCACTGTTAGAGATATTACTGTTTAGACCGCCGCTAACAGAAATATAAATACCGGCAGTAGTACCATAAGAGACTACGTATAATTGACCTTGGTTTACGGCGAGCGGCGAGCTCAGCTTGGCTTCCTGCCAACCATATTCACTCTCGCCAGAAAAAGTAACGCTGGCCAGATTAGTGCCGGTTGAATTCCAAATATTCCCCGTGTGACTTGTCTCGGTGGCGGTAATTGGTTTATAGAATCGTATGGCATTGATATAACCGTTCGTTTGCGGCACAAATTTCATGCCCAGCTCCAGGCTGCCCGGGTCGTCTGCGGTCACCGCACCCGCCGGAGCGGCTCTGTTTTTGAGGCTACAAGGACAAGGATCGGTCGAGAAAGTGGTAAATGACCAGGTATAATCCGCTGCCAGCGCCACTCCGTCGAAGCTTTTGGCAACGGTTCCAGAACCGCCCTTTATGGTCGCGGTATACACCGTATTAAGTGTCATCGGCGCGGAAGGACGGAATGATACCGTTTTGGACGAAAGATCATAGCTTACCGTACCAGGCACGCTATTATTACTGGGGTCTTTGAGGGTAAAAGTACTTGTCGTGAGCGTACTAGAGTCCATAAACATATCGAACGTAGCCGTAACGGTCTTGCTTGCATCAATACTGGTAGCATTGTTGGAAGGTACAGTAGCGGTAACAGTAGGCGGATCTCCGTCTGGCTCAGCCGCAAATGCCACGTCAATCCAGTAATTTGCCGAATTGAAGCTGTTTGTCGGATACACGCTCGTTCCGCTCAAGTTGGCTACGCCCTGGCCCCGCTGGTCGGCAGCATCAGCCGCCTGCGGCGTATTGTTCGCGGGAGCCGTCAAAGGAAAATTTGTGACCGGGCTATTAAAATAGTTTTGCGTGTATGCATATACGCCATTTGCCATAAATGTTGAGGCGGTATAGAGCGTGTTTGCCGTGACGGCTACCGGCGACGAGAAACTGACTTCTTGCCAGCCGCTAGATGTTTCTGTACCAAAGGTAGCGGTCGCAATTCTGTTTCCAGAACTATCCCATAGGCTGCCGGTATGCGTACCAGACATGCTGGCGCTGGCCTTAAAGAATCGTACCCCGGTTATATACCCGTTTATGGAAGGCCGAAATTTAAATCCGACCTCAAGACTACCTGGATTTGTGTCGGTTCCCTGCGGCGTCGGATTGGCCGGGAAGACATTGCACGGGCATGGAACGGCCGCCACCCGCATTTCTTTGGTTGCAAGAACCATTACGGGCGCTGTTAGCAGCAAAAATACAACCGCTATACGAGCCCATTTGTTATCAAACACGGCAGATAACCGGTTAAACCATCTAGTAATAGGTTTTGTTTTTTTGTAACGCACCGTGACTTTAACTTTATACAGTGCTTACGCTTAAATCAAGTTTTTAAGCGGATGGCGGCATTGGAGGCATCATTGGAGGTGGTACGGGGGGTGGCGCATTGGGATCATTCTGTGCCGTCGACATGGCTGGCTGGGCCGGAACAGTTACGGGCTCGGGTGACAGAAAGGCCTTTTGTACTTCATCAAGTTCGGGTGCAGCAGCAGGAGGAGGCGTCCAGGGCTGGGCCGGAGCTGGCACGGCATTCGGGGCGGCACCCGTATTATCGGGGGTGCCAAGCGGCTGCGCATTCAATGCCTGAACCGGTTCAAGAGCTTCATTAGCCCCACCACCATTTATCGCCTGCATCACTGCATCACGTGCATCGGCGAGATCAGGACTTTCCATAGGTGACGGAGGAGTTTCGGGCGCGGGCGCCGCCACAGGACCGGCCAATGAGTCGCTCAAAGGCGACGCCGGTGGGGCTGGAGGTGTAACCGGCAGGTTGGGAATAAGCTGATCGTCTGGCTGAGTTGCGGTTGGCGGCATTGGAGGAATGCCAGGGGCGGGAGACGGTGATGGAGCCGGAATGACCATCGAAGGCGGCGGACTGTTAGGTGCGGACGGCATAAATGAATCCGGCATGGCGGGTGGCGCACCCGTAAAAGCATCCGGAACCGGCGTCTGAGACAAGTGACTGCTGTGCACATCGCGTTCAATATCGGTCAGTGTTTTGCCGCCGTCCTGGTCACTAACTATCGACGGTTTTTCAACCGGAACAACGGGTTGGTCACCCAAAAAGCTTGTTCCGGGCGCATTGCCCTGCGTCTCATCCGATGGCGGCACAACAGATGGGGCTACAGCGGGCGGGACAGCGTCACTCATGCTTGCAGGCTTCCCTGACTCTTCGGCGGGAAGGTCGGGCAGGCCAGGACCTTCATCAGGCGCATAATTGTTATCAGCGCTTAGCGGCGCGCCCAAAGCCGGTGGTGCGAGAACCATTTTGGGCGGTTCATTGTGACGGCTAATCGTAGGCTTTTCACGCTTTAAGGGAGGCAGAATACCTTCCGGATCTTCTTCGGAAACCGTACTTTCTTTTTGTGATGTCGGCAATGCAAGTGAACCCTGCTCATCTATTTGAATCTGCGGCGGTTCCGGCTTGGGAGGCTCGGGAGGTAAGTCTGGCTCGGGTGTTGGTAGTGAAGGCTCTTCGGAAACAGGCTCCGGAAGGACGGGCGCTTTGGGTCCCTTTTCGAACTGTGCAGCCATAGGAAGATTAAACGATGGTGCGGCATCCTGGGAATTTAGCCCTGACTTAGCCTTGTTATCGGCACGCTCCCCCGCTTCGTGTGCAATTTCAAGCGTGCCATCGTTGGTTTTCTTTGGCTGCTCGGGCTTGGTGTCGCGCATTTCCCGGATAGGAGCGGGCGGTAGTTCCGCCGGTTCCTCAAGCTTCATCGCCACAAGCTGTTGATTGGCGCCCGCACCCATCAGTTCGGCACTGATGCTCATGGTTTGCGGCGAGGTTTTGGCATTGCTAAACCGTTCTGTTTCGGCCACGATACCGGTCAGGAACGAGGTGGCAATTTGACCATCCATTAGGTTGCGGTCCAGGGTATCAAGCAATTGAACGGCAAGTTCACTTAAACTGCTGGCACTGGGGTCAAGCCAATTAACACTGCCCAATTCTCCGCCAGGTCTGGTATTTAGCGTAATAATGGTCGCATCGTGCAAAATCCGTCCGTGCGACGTGATGGCCTGATCTAGTTCAGCCTGGCTGTGCACACCGATTGCCAGCACCACGTCGACATTAAAATCGCCTTGGCTGAATTCAAGATCTTTGTCGCTGATGGAAGTACGATACGGCGTAATAAAAATCTTAACTACCGTGTCTTCGACCTTGTAGCGCAACTTGTCGGCCTTGGATTTGTCGAGGGCAATAATAAAATCGCGCAAACTGTCAGTGTTTTTTTCGATGGTTTTTTCGGGTTGTAAAAATTCGAGCGCCGATGGGATCTGTCCACTGAATACCGCCGTACCATGTTTGCCCATTTTATTGATGGCCAATGCCAAACCGATACAAGCAGCCAACTGGTCAACCGACGGATTATTGCTGACCGTCACCAAGATGTTATTGGCTTGTTTTATGCGCTCCGCGGCTTGTTGTCTTTGGCTGTCCATTTTTGTTTTTACCTTATGGTTTGCTAGCTTTAGCTAGAGCGTATCATATAAACATAAGCTTGTCGATAATTATTTTTAGACGTCTAAATCATCACCCGCAACATGTCTAGTAGATACTAAAATCCATTCCAATTTCTTCTAATTTTTTGATGAGTGTCCCTGTAGGCTCGTACTGATCGCGGCGGGGTTGTTGCTGCAGCGTTTCTAGGCGCAACATATTAATAGTCAGCTGGGCAGCTTCACAATCGCTCAAATTGTCGGTCGTCTCCCCAGTCATTAGGCGCGCAGCAACAACCGCCGACCCGTAGGCATGAGCCTCAAGCTCCATTCTGTATCTCATTTTTTCTGAAAAAGGTCCTTTACCATTATCACTGAACAACACGTCGTGCTCATGTTGAAAAGTATGCGTTAACTCATGCACCATGGTTGCGGGCTCCGCCGCAGGCAAGCCATCAACATAGTTCAGTAACATCAGAGGACGCGTAAAGAGCCATTTCCTCCCTTTCCCGCCGTTCTTAAACATTTCAGGTCCGGCAACGGTCATTGACTTCGAAACAACCTGGGCCTGAACACGGGTACCGATAAGAGCAGGTACGCGCCCTAGGTGCACAGCCTGCGACTGAGCATTTCGCTGAACCAATGCTTCTGTTTCGGACAGGGACTGCTTTGGATTCCAGGACTCAAGTTTACGGCGAATAGTCTCACGGCGAAAAGGATAGAGGGCAACAAAATCCGGGCTAAAGGACAACTCCTCTCCCCTGGAATATGCCAATACAGGTATGCCACCCTGGTTAAGGTGTCTTTTTGGAAAAGTTATGTTACCGTCCCGCACATTTGGTACAAATAGGCCATCACAGGCATCCACAAACATAGCCGTGCCCTGGCCCAACAGTTGATGCACATAAGGGTCATGTAAAAGTGTGTTCCGAGTGTTTTCGATGGCGGCGGCGATAAATTTATTGCGGCGGCGAGCTTCGGAATTAAAAAACATCGGTCGTACTATAGGCTACCC
Source organism: Candidatus Saccharimonadota bacterium (assembly GCA_029288425.1). GTDB lineage: Bacteria > Patescibacteriota > Saccharimonadia > Saccharimonadales > UBA4665 > JARIHD01. Next base: position 5,199 of record JARIHD010000056.1, on the reverse strand, counting down.
TACCCCTGATGTCAATCTAGTCATCAGATTCGAACATGTCATTACCTTAAATGTGGTATCTTAAACTGCAGGGAACGTGGACCGGATTCTTTACAAACCGGCCAATTTTCGTGTATAGTTTCTTCTGACAAATTAACAACAAAGGTATAGTTAAAATGCCCATTATCAAATCTGCAAAAAAGCGCGTACGTACAGCCAATAAAGCTGCCGCCCGCAATAGCAAAACCAAGCGCAGCCTGAAAGGCGCCTTGAAGGCCTTTCACCGCGCTGTAACCGGCAAAAAGGACACCAAAGAAACTCAGAGTAAGGCACAGAGCGCTTTGGACAAAGCCGCCAAAAAAGGTGTAATGCACAAGAACAAAGTTGCCCGCAAAAAGAGTCAGGTAGCTAAGGCCGCCAAATCTGCAGCTGGTGGTACTAAAACTGCAGTCAAAAAAGCCGCTCCTAAGAAAGTAGCCGCTAAGAAGCCTGCAGCAAAGAAAGCTCCGGCCAAAAAGACCGCGAAAAAATAGTCAGCTTCGTCTGAATACTTTTTGATACTGCAACGTCCGCTAGCGTTGCAGTATTTTTATGTGCTTCCGTACCTTTATTGGTCTTGAGTGAGCTTTAACAGATACAATTGAAGTGTTTCGTCGGCATCGATGCTACTGCTTTTGAGTGCAATGTCGAGCGCCAACAGTTCGGCGATCAGTTTTTTTATGTATTCAAAGTTCAGACGGCGGACAACCGGCTGATTTTTACGCACCACAAATGGGTTTAGCTTGGCTGTTTTAGCGATATCGTCGACTGTACGCTTGCCGCCGGCCTTTATGACCGCTAAAATGTGCAGCTGCCACGCCAGCATGGCGATAATTGCTTGGGGTTCGACTTTCAGTGCGCGTTGTTCGCGGTACAGATCGAACACGCGTTTCTTATCGCCTGCAAAAGCTGCGTCAAGCAGTTCAAATACGGTACTGGCAGGCACGGGTTCGGTCAAAAGCACTACTGTTTCCGGACTAACCATCGGGTCATAGGCAACCAGCTTGTCCACTTCGCTGGCTAGTAGCTGCTGGCTAAACCCCACGCGGTCGACAAGCAATTTTGCGGTCGCAGGACTCATACTGCCGCCCCGCTCTTTTGCTGCGGCAATCACCCACTGCGTCAGCGCCGCCGTATCCAGATCGCCAAATTCACGGTAATCGGTGTCTTTTTTGAGCGTTTTGTAGTAGCTGCTGCGTTTGTCCAGTTTTGGCTCGTAGATGATGACGTCGGTTGTTTCGGGAATTTCCCTCAAGGTCCGGGCAATGTTTTCGGCAAATGTTTTTTGTTTGCCCGGTTCACGTAGGATTACTAATTTCCGGGGACTCAGAAACGGCAGACTTTGCAGTGCACCCTGCATGACGTCGGCCGAAGCGTCTTCGCCGTCCAGGCGCTCGATCGCCATGTCGCCGTGCTCATGTTCAAAATCCGCCGCCAAACGTTTTAGTTCGGCGCCCCGTGCATAATCGTTGCTGCCGGTTATCGTTACTCTCATACTGCTAGGTATGATACCTTATACTGCCAGGCAATAGCGAGACTACTGACGATGTAAAGTTAGCCGTTTGACGGGCTAAAAAGTGCCTTCGAAATTTACCAGATCCCGTCTCGTCAGAGAATCTTGAGCTAGATTTGTGCCATATACATGATTGGGATCTTTTGGCTCTTTCCATGAACCATAGGTGGGCACATCATTAATATCATAGTTTGCGTCAGTATATGCATCTGCCGATGTATAATGGACGATTTCGTTTGGTGCTTTAGGATCAACCACGTTTGGAAAATCAGTTTTAATCTGGGCTACTTTAAGCCACACCGTATTACAGGTCGGTTTTTGACCCCGGGGCAGTGGCTTGTTGTTTTGGTCGTAATACACTAGGTTTTCTTGGGGCATCGAGGGATTGATGTCGAGTTGGCCATCATGATGTGTCACCGTCATAGGCGTGTATTTGCCCTGCTCGGCCTGTGCTTCGTCAACGATGGGGTTTATCACCCAACGATTGCCATCGTGGGCAACATAGCCCATGCATACAAAAGCCGTGACGAATTTACCGGCATCGAGCCGAGGAGCGGGTTTTTGCAGGGTATCCAGGCGTTCAACTTGAATCTGAGGCTCCTGCTGGGTAAATTGCTGCCTGTCATGCACTTGTGGGCCGCAGGCCGCGAGAAGTGATACGCCAACCAGGCCAGCTGTTGCCCGGCCAACCGTACGTCCAGTCTGGCTACAAACAGGTGCCTTGCTCTTAGAACCTTCCACTCTCGATTTCATATATCTATTATAGCATTTTAGGCGTCATCTGGCAATGTGGACAGATGTGGGTGCCGCGTCCTGCCACACGGGTTTTTATAATGACCGTGCCACATCGGGGACAGAGCTTACCTTCCCGGCGAAAGACATTGGCAAAAGTCAGATAACTTCCCCGTCTGCCGCCGGCGTCGACGTAGTTGCGATCAGTAGAGCCACCTTTTTCGATACTGAGCGCCAGGACGGCACGCAGTGCTTCATATAACTTCATTACCTGGCGCGGCGGAATGTCCGCTACTTTTGTTTCAGGATGAATTTTGGCACCCCACAGGCTTTCGTCGGCATAAATATTGCCTACGCCGGCTACCACAGTCTGGTCGAGCAGCACAGCCTTTATGCCGCTTCGTGGCCGGCGCATGAGACGCTGGCGGAATTGACCGGCCGTAAAGTCTCCAGCCAACGGCTCGGGCCCGACTTTTTGAAAAAAATCGAGCTGCTCGATTTCGAGCGTCGGCATTAGCCGAACCCAACCGAATTTACGCTGGTCATTAAAAAAGAGTTTGGTGCCGTCTTTGAATGTAAATGTGACACGTGTCGATTTGTCGGGCAATTCGCCGACCAGGCTGTCATTCGGATGTCCCGCGCCAAACCGCTGGCCCGCCCCGCGGTACACCAATTGCCCCGTCATTTTGAGATGAATCACCAGACTATACGCCGTAGAAAGGTCGATGAGTAAAACTTTTGCGCGCCTGCGCACCCCTGTTATTTGCGCACCAATCAAATAATTTTGCACATCTTTGGCAGCGTTTGGAAAACTTTTTGGCCAGTCGTAATTAACCGCGGCAATTTGTTTATCCACGATCAATTGGCTTAGGCCAATACGAACAGTTTCGACTTCGGGAAGCTCGGGCATACAAGGTCATTGTACCCTACTAAGCCTACAAAGAAATCAATAACGGACAAGAGCCGACTCTACAAACGGCAGTTCAGTAATTAAGTTACCGGCTGCATCTGTAAGGCGCATAAAACCACCGCTGGCGATCGCTTTGACCGCCCTACGGCGACCCCGCTCTTTGGCAAGAGCTTGAAACGATTCAACTTCTTCGACTACATGACCATTGACCAAACTAATAGTGGCCTGGAGCTCCTTACGGTCTGCATCCGTCATCGCTTGAGGTGCGTTTACAAGGTCGAATCGTTCAGCAGGGTCGGAGTTAAGTAGATTTATGAGCGCAGCCTTGATCAAGGTGAGTTCGTCATGCGTATAACCGGGCAGTCCTTGCGCTTCTACATGCGCAATGGTTGCCATGTGCTCTTTGTGGAGCTTAATGGTCCGAGCGTAGTAATCGCCAGGAACGTATGGTTCAATAACACCGATGCGTCGTAATGTTTTTGAGGCAAAACGCCAAAAACGAGAGGGCTGAGTGGCTAGGGCCTCATAAAGTGCTTTTTTTGGAATTACATCGGTCGCGGGACTCACTGGAACCTCGAATGCACCCGTCTCGCATTCGGTGGTCCCTTGAGCCTCCCGTGACGCTCTGGTGCTTGCTTTTTTGTCAAAGGCGAAGGTGGTCAAAATAGCAGGCGGACATTCGGTAATATCCAAAGGAACGTCTTTGGAAAGCGAATCCTTGATCGCATACGTCGTCTGCATCTTGATACGCTGCAGGGCCACTGAGGCTGCATGTTGGGCCGTGACGGCCGTTGGACCAAGCGTTAGATGTGCTTCTTCCAGATAATTATCTAGTGCAGCGTAAATGAGTGTGTCACGACGAAAAACACTTACCAGCTCGGCGGCGATTTTAGGGTCCATATCAGATGCTCGGTCTGGTAATGACGGGGCAAAAGTTGCTTCTACTACCGGTGAGGCGGAATCGATAAGTTCCGCTTGATATGGGGGCATATTCGATCTCTGCTATATGTTATATGCTTCTAATGTTTATTATTCAAGTGATAAATGTAATATTTCTTACACTAGATTATATCAGGTTTGGGTTTGTACTTTTGGACCAAGCTAGGATATATTGTGGGTCAGCATGGATAGTCTGCAAGATATACTAGCGAAATTCGGCAAACCGGAGCAACCGGAACTGCTCGCGATTAAACGCTATGTTGATGAACACTACCAAACTCCTGTCAGTACGGCTCTGAATGGCAATACGATCGTCATTACCGTTCCCAGTGCTGCGCTCGCGAATACCCTACGCCTCCAGATGACCAAAATCCAAAAAGCCTGCAACACCGATAAACGGCTGATTTTTCGGATTGGCTAATTTCAACTCTGGCTAACTGAGGCGCAGCCGGCCGGTGACCTTGCCGAAGTCAGTCGATGGAACTTGCTTGTTAAACAATTGACGGACCTTTGCGCTATTGCCACGGAAATTACCGCCACCACATGTAGTAGTCCAATACCGCTGGATGCGGTTCGAACCATCAATGATCTCCATGATCAGGCGATTACCCCCGGGGCATACGCCGCGCTCGTCTTTATTGGGCGACTTGGAATTGCCTTTGGCAAAGCCTTCAATATCGAGCGCACGCAGGAAATTGGCATAACTTTCGCGGTTATTGTCGTATGTCTTGGTTTCAATAGGCATGTACTGATAGCCCTGCAGCGTTTCGATCTGTGTTTCACTACGGCTAACCGTAATACGGTATGCTTGGTGTTCTTGCTCGGCCACGATAGGACCGTCAACTGTTAGGCGCACCTGAGTGCTTGTGGTGGCGTAATCCACGAGCGGCTTTGGTTTTTGGTCGGTTTTATTACCACTAAAACCTCTCAGTATCAAAACGAATACGAGGACAATGAGCCCAATTGTTGCCAGGAAACCTAAGAAATACTTCATATTACTATCACCTCTTGAAGACAGGGTAAATAATAGCATATTAAGGCAAGTTTTTCAATAGTGGGTCTGGGTAATAACTGTCTCTTATACACA
>JARIHD010000030.1 GCA_029288425.1 Candidatus Saccharimonadota bacterium | reverse complement strand
TTGGCCAGCATACTCTTTACAATCGCCGGCAAAACAGATACAATACTCTGGATTATGAAGAAAGACATTCACCCTAGCAACTACCGTCCGGTGGTATTTGAGGATTTAAACAACGGTTTCCGTTTCCTCACCCGCTCCACTGTGGCGTCCGAAGAAACCACCAAGTGGGACGACGGCAACGATTACCCGCTTATTAAAGTGCACATTACCAGCGCCTCGCATCCGTTCTTTACGGGCGAAGAGCGCATTGTGGACATCGAAGGCCGCGTCGACAAGTTTAAGGCTCGCACCAAGGCCGCCGAAGCCGCCCGTGAAGCCCGCGCTAAAGCCGCCAAAAAGCTTACCGCCCGCAAAGCTGCCAAAGCCGAAAAAGCCGAAGCCAAAAAAAATTCTAAGTAGTTACGCCGTATTCAAACCGCCTGCATAAAATAACCAGGCGGTTTTTCATACCCTGCTATACTAGAGATAAAGAAAGCACACCATGGAACAAAAAGAACAGCATTTGCGCGCAGAAATGAGCGAACTGGAAAAACGACTTGAAGATCCGGCGGTTTTTTCGACGCGCGAATATCCGCGGCTCGCTAAACGACGCCAGGAATTGGAGCGTGTTATTGCTTTGTTTGACAAACGTCAAGATCTCCTAATACAGCAACAAGAAGCAAAAGACCTGCTAAATAGCGGCGATACGGAACTAGTTGAGCTTGCCGAAGCAGAACTGGAAGACCTGCATAACGCCGTTGCAACAAATGATGCCGCTTTTCATGAAGCCCTAACCCCCAAAGACCCTAATGATGACCGTGACGTAGTGATCGAGATTCGTGCCGCGGCTGGAGGCGATGAGGCTAGTTTGTTCGGTGCGGAGCTGTACCGCATGTATACACGCTGGGCCGAGCGCCATAATTATAAAGTGGAGATTATAGACGAAAGTCCGTCCGAAGTTGGCGGCTTTAAGGAAATTATTTTTGGCGTACGCGGCGAGGACATATATAAGCAGCTGAAATTTGAGGCCGGCGTACACCGTGTACAGCGCGTCCCCAGCACCGAAAGCCAAGGGCGCATCCACACTTCCACCGTCACCGTGGCCGTACTGCCAGAGGCTGAAGAAACAGATATCGAGATCAATCCAAATGACCTGCGTATCGATGTATACCGATCGAGCGGCCATGGAGGACAGTCCGTCAATACCACTGACTCCGCGGTACGCATCACCCACCTGCCCACCGGGCTCGTCGTTACGTGTCAGGACGAAAAATCGCAGATCAAAAACAAAGAAAAAGCTTTGGGAGTTTTGCGCTCCCGCCTGCTCGCGGCTAAAATCGAAGAAGAGCAAAAACAACTTTCTGATGCTCGTAAAAAGCTCATAGGTTCGGGGGATCGTTCTGAAAAAATTCGCACCTATAACTTTCCGCAGGACCGCATTACCGATCATCGCATCGGGTATTCGCGCAGCAACATACCGGGCGCTTTGAACGGTGAAATCGACGACCTGATCGAACAATTGCAGGCCTTTGAACGCCAGCTTATCAGTGACGAGGTGTAAGCTCTTGGGGCGTAACATTGGCGACTTGCTTCGGGATTCCACGCAAACCCTAGCAGATGCAGGCATTTCTACTGCCCGTCTTGATGTTTTGATCCTACTCGAAGACCTCACTGGCAAAGACAGGAGTTTGCTTTTGGCACATCCCGAAATGGAACTTCCAGCCCGAATAATTGCTAGATTGAACAAATATATTACTCGAAGGACTGACCACATTCCACTGGCTTATATCAGGGGTAAAGCGTCATTTTATGGACGTGATTTTGCGGTGAATAATAAAGTTTTAGTACCGCGGCCCGAAACAGAAACGATCATAACATTTTTTAAAGAACTGGGACTTTCTGGCTATATTAAAGTCGCAGATGTAGGCACGGGTTCGGGGTGTATTGGCATTACTGCGGCGCTTGAGATACCGGACGTAGAAGCATACCTGTACGACATTAGTCAGGACGCCCTAAAAGTTGCTGCAGTCAATGCAGCTGCGCACCATGTTTCTGTTCATATCAAGCAGCAGGATCTTTTAGAAGGCTGCTCCGAATCATTTGACGTCATTCTTGCCAATCTGCCCTATGTACCTACAATACAGCGCATAAACAAAGCTGCTGGCCACGAGCCAAAGCTCGCACTTTTTTCGGGCGAGGATGGACTAGACCATTACCGCACATTTTTTGAACAGCTTGCTACCCTGCCCGCACTGCCTAGCATAATTATCATCGAATCTGAGCCGGAGCAACATGGTTACCTAATGCAGTTAGCCGCCAGCAAGGGCTACACACTAAAAAAGGGCGAAGGCTTTATACAGCTCTTCGCCCTTTCAGTTGGCGGCGACAAGAAATCTATCCCTATTCTTCCGGTGCGGCGACTAGCGTAACATCTGCCGTTCGCTCCTTGCCATCTCGAACATAGGTCAGTTTGATCGTATCGCCAACTTTTTGTTTACCCAACAACGAGGTCAGACTATGGCTTTCATCCACCTTATCACTGCCCACTTTGGTGATGATATCACCTTCTTTTAGGCCGGCTTTCTGAGCGGGACTGCCAGACAAAATCGCGTCACGGCCAATCATAACTGAAGGCGGAATATAGGCCCCCTGGCTAACCTTTAAATCGTATTGCTTGGCCATATCGGCCGTAATGGTCACAAAGACAACCCCGAGGTATGGCCGCTCCAGCTTACCTTTTTCAACGACACTCGCAATCAAGCCCTTTACGTCATTGATGGGTATCGCGAAACCAATATTCTGGGCGCTTCCACCAGCTATGGCCGTATTTATACCGATAACTTCACCATCCAGATTAATCAGAGGCCCGCCTGAATTACCTTGATTAATTGCAGCGTCGGTCTGGAACAGATTCTGCAGACTTTCGGCATTGTCACTACTGCCATCACCGGCCACAATACTGCGTCCGTACCCCGAAACAATCCCCGAGGTTACGGTGTTTTGGAATTGACCGAGGGCATTGCCGATAGCGATCACCGAATCGCCTACACCCACCTTACTGGAGTCACCGATCTTTGCGGGCATCAGCGTAGCGCCCTTAAGATCGCGAATCTTTAAAAACGCGATGTCGAGCGGGTCGCTGGCATTCGTCCGGCCAATAACCTGAACATCGTCAAATTTCGTGCCGTCAGACAAGGTAACGCTCACTTTTTTTGAGCCAGCAGGCACAACGTGGCGGTTTGTTATAATAAGCCCGCTTTTATCAATAATAATACCCGTGCCGGCACTGGTCTGCTCGGTCGCCCCCTGAAAGCCAAAGAACATATCAGGATTGCGTGACTCGCTTACCACTTCTACCGAAAGGACGCTTGGGCCTACCTGCTTGGCGAGTGTGCTGATGAGTTGCCCCTGGTTTTTCAGCACCACCTGCTGCTTCTGAATCGTCTGGCCACCTTCATTATTCCGATTTCCCAGCCATCCGCCGGCAAAACCAGCCGAAAGACTAATGATCGCTACCATGGCAAGGCCAAGAATACGTACCTTGGAAGGATGCGGATGCATTTCAACATCCGTGGAATTATGAGGATGAGACGGCATTTGCGAACGCTCCAAACCAACAGACGCCTCAGTCAGAGGCGCATCTTTTTCTTTTTTTTCGGTCACGCGGTTTGTATCATCAGCCACGACTAACCCTCCCTTTTACCTAACACCTTCTATACTATCTTATTGCCCCAGTCGGAGAAAATAATAACTATAGCTACAATAGCCAGCATGATGAAAATAAACTGCTTTCTGAGCATATCTGACAGCCGATCGTGATGGTCCAGGTAGTACAAAGTGCCCATTCCAAAGCCCAATGAAACCAGAATTAACACCGGTTGAGCGACGATTCCATAATACAAAAGCCAGTGCCCCAGCACCCATGTAAGGGCGGCTGCAAAATAGCCCCAGATATATGAAAGTAGTTTGGCATAGGGCTCATCAAAGCTATCAAAAAAGTGATGCGCCGCCAGGTAGCAGATAAGACCTGCGACAAAAACGATACCATAAAGGGGGCCATCTCCCCAGCCGATAAAGAGCGCCATCAAACCGGTAGCAAGCCCGACGAGCGCCTGGGCAGAAACCATCAGCGCACTCGAAGCAGGCTTGAGAAGTGTCAGCCAGCCGATATATACCGCCGTCCAGAAAAACTGGAACATCTGGCTGTCGCTGTGCACCATAAATATCAGCAACGAGATACTTACGATAATATCAACGGCGTTGGCCCTGATATTGGCCAGCCAAAAGCGAGGCCTAACTGCCAGCATGCGCCATTTACTAAGCAAAATGATTGCCAACGCCAAGGGAACAAAGTTAGTTCGTACCAAAGCAAAGACAACTAACGGCAAGAGGACGTTAAAGACAATATAGACGACTTTGGAAAAGCCGTTGGCTGGTTTGAT
>JARIHD010000021.1 GCA_029288425.1 Candidatus Saccharimonadota bacterium | reverse complement strand
GTTGGAACATCGTTCCATGCCTTACCAGCGCGACCGATTGCGTAATACACAGGATAGTGCAGCTGATCTTCGTGAACGGCTAACTCTAAGAAGAGATCGGCTAGTTCGTCTTCGACTTCGGCAATACGTGAACCGGGCTTGTCGATTTTGTTGATAATAACAATCGGCTTGAGTTCGGCGGCGAGGGCTTTGCCGAGCACAAATTTAGTCTGCGGCATGGGACCTTCTTGGGCGTCAACGATCAAAATACAACCGTCGGCCATATTCAGAGTACGTTCGACTTCGCCGCTGAAGTCGGCGTGACCGGGAGTATCGATGATGTTAATGCGATAGTCGTCGTGCTGGACAGCAGTCACTTTAGCAGTAATGGTAATGCCGCGTTCTTTTTCCTGATCGCCGCTGTCCATAATCAGGCTTTGGGCCATTTCAGCTTGATTGTCGCGGAAGGTTTTGGACTGCTTTAGCAGGCCGTCCACCAAAGTCGTTTTTCCGTGGTCAACGTGGGCAATTATGGCAATATTGCGGATCTTTGTAGGATCCTGTTTGGCGGCAATCATTCTAGTGGTCGCTCCTTTTCGCGGCTTATGTGTCGTGATGTATTTCCTACATTATGACATATCACCAACAGATAGACAAGAGCGGATTATTCTGGTACGAATGGCATCGGCGCCTCGAGCCTACTGACTTGACGAATTCATATCAAGCTTATATTATTTCTTTCCATGATTAGTGGATCGAAAGAAATCTTTGCAATGACGGGTGAAGTGCGGCAATTTCTGCCCGACCTTGGCCCCTTCTCCGTAACGACCTCCAATAGCGTGCATCACCTCATGCCCGAGCTTTTTGGATATACCCTCATGCCGCCGGCCAAGCCGCGAGTTTCACTGCCCTACCTGGAGCGTTTGATCCAGTTTGGTAAAGAAAACGAAAACTCCGATATGAACGAGCTTGCGCAAGCATTTGCCGTGACGCCCGCGGCACACGAAGCCGTACAGAGCACTTTGACCGCCTATCAAGAAAGGCTTGAGGTCATCTTGCATATGTACCCCGAAGGACAGTTAACGCTGGCCCAGGGCGGCATGGCATTAGGCGTCGCGACGCAGTCATTAAAATCTATCTTGGAACGGTCATCGGTTCCTTTGTTCAAAGAAATGATACAGACTGGGCGCGGCCGGCGGAGCACTGATATGGTACCCGTAGACCAACTCGGGAATATCTTTGAATGGCACTATCCAGAATCGTACCCGGAGGAACTTATTCCGACTCCTCCAGAGCAGAGCGCCTAGTCTGCCTTGGGCTACACAATTACAAGAGGCACGCTATTTGAGATGAGTGCACGGAGCGCTTTAGCATGGCCGGCAGTACCAATCTGCCGAGCCATTGTCACTGCTTCTTCAATATTCTCCTCTCTGGCGCGATCCCAGGCAACCTTCGCATCTATGTAGGGCAAGACGGTCATCATGTCGGTCGTGGACACTTCAAACGCCTCGGACTCTACACCTTTGAGCATGTTCAGGGCATTCGTTCCGGACATATCCCAAAAGTTCGCTCTTTCCAGTCTGCGAAATGCTTCGGCGACCACGGGTGGCACCTTGAATTCAGGCTCCGGCGGAGCGTGTACGACATAACTATCCCCTGTATTATCCAGCAAATAGCTAAGCGCACAGCCCCCAGGGAGCCATACTCTTGCACGCCGGAGCTTTGGTGCCGGAGTATCTTGGGTTTCTATAGGACGATCTAATAGCAGTTTTTCGTTTTCGGGACCGCGCAGATATAATCTTTGGCCTTCGCATTCTTCGTTTAATGCCTTTACAAAGAGATCAGGATGACAATTGTCGGCATACTGCTCGAATGTTGCGTCGATAGTTTTATATGTCATCACGGAGGCGACAATCCGTGCGCCGCGGGCCTCATGGCGAGTGGGAACCCAAGGCATATGTATCTCTTGACTAAAACTCATCGGAGCATTAAAGCATTAGCTGGTGCGTGATTGCAAGTACCTTGACGAATAACTTTCACCGCCCTAGTATCGCTATTATGCATAAATTATACGGCGAACAGGCACTCCTGGCGCTTCCTCATCTATTTAGGAGTACCGCCGCCCGGCTACGAGGCGATACCTACATACAATGCAACTTTAGCGTAGAACCGGCGTCACCTGAGCTGTTTGGGGCCCGACTTGCAACTGGTGCCAAACTATTTTCGATTCCGTACATTGGAGCCTTTAGCCGTGGACGCCAAGGCCTGCGACTTCCAGCGACAGAAGAATTTAGCGAGTTCGCTAGATCTACCAAAGCCCATGAGGCTATTAAAGGTACGATCTATCGTTTCAACACCGCCGCCGAACGGATGTATGAGCAAAACCCAGTAGGACTGAACAAAAACCAAGCTGCCGACTTGCTCTGCGTCTCGCCGAGCTATTACATTCGAAAGGTAATAGACGAACCCAATTTCAGCATCATTAAAGAGGAGGCCGATACCCGAACCGGTAGTCAGCGCATCTATTTGCCTCCCAAGGGCCTGCAAGAACTGCTGACCTGGGAATTTCCGGAAAGCTATCCAGAAGAATTAATCAAGGAACATCCTCCCAGGCCAATAATCTACGGCGTCGAATCCTGACAAGACCACTGTAGGCCTTCTACTACCGCCTCATTTCTGTCCCCGATTCGATATACTGCGCAACGATATCAGTACCCTACCCTTAAAGCTGTTGACGAAATATGTCATTCACTCCTATCATGCCCTATATTTAGGGAGAGATAGACGTGTCCGAACTTCTGAAAGACGTAACCTTAAGTGTAATGACGCTGCGCAATACGCCCCTTCTTGACCGGATCGAGGCGGCCGGCGAGGCTGGCTTCGGCGGCATTGGCGTGCGGCTATCAGATTACGAGAACGCCATTCAAAACGGCTATTCACAAGCTGCGATCGATGAAAAACTTGAAGAGCACGGTGTAGCCATTACCGAAATTGAGTTTTTGCGTCATTGGATCGGGCTAGAAAATAAAGGGGCGTATCGTCGGCAAGAAGAGCAAATCCTGGAACTCGCCAATCACTGGAATGTCCGCCATATGAATGTCGCTTATTTCGACAATGTACCTTTTGCCACTATAGCCATGTCCCTCGCCGGACTTTGCAGACGTGCCCTGGAGGCGCGCCCCGGGTCAAACCATCCACTTCTCATCCAAAGCGAATTCATGCCCTATACCCCTCCTGTACATTCTCTCGCCCGTGCATGGATGCTGAACGAAGTGATTGATAAGCCGAATGCCAAACTTATCCTTGACACCTGGCATCTCAACCGCACGGACGGAATTGCTGCCGAACTTCCCATAATACCGCCCGAGCAAGTCAGCTGCATTCAGCTAAGTGACTGCCGCAGCAAACGAATGAAAGACCTGGCGCAGGAATCCCGCCACTACCGCGAGATTCCGGGCGAAGGCAAAGGCGACGTAGATCAATGGCTGACTATTATGCGCAAATTTGGCATAGACGCTCCTTTATCGGTCGAGGTAATATCAGATACGCTCGACCGAATGCCGCCCGCCGCTGCTGCCAGGCGTGTTGCCGACGGAGTCGTCAAGGTGTTAAAAGCCTTTAGGCTGCGAGCTTAGTAACCAGAGCGATGCCATCCGACTCCCGAAGCATGCTTAATCGTATCAGGCCCGCTTGTCTATCGTCGCGCATCATAGCGGCGGCAGAGCGGATGCCTTCGATCCTTGGGTCATTAACGTCGTGATCGACAACTTGTCCGCCCATGCCAAACATATTATCCACGATCATCAGACCTTTGGTACGCAGTAACTGTTTGCCAAGCTGATAATACGCCGGGTATTCATTTTTTGCGCCGTCGATAAACAGCATGTCATAGGTACCGTCCTGCTTGTTATCGATTTCCTGGCGCATGGTGTCTAGGGCCGGCCCTTCACGCAGATCAAGCTTATGCTCGACTCCCATTACATTCGCATACTTACGGCCCACCTGCTCAAAAGGCCCGAAATCAATATCGCAGGCGACTAGCTTGCCGTCTTCGGGCAAATGCGCGGCAATAGCAAGCGCGCTCAAGCCAGTGTACGTCCCCACTTCGAGAACCTTGCGAGCATCAATAAGTTCGGCTAGCTGCCCCATAAAAACCGCTTGTTCAGGAGCAACCTGCCAGAAACTGTTTTGCAAACCCTCCGTTTCTCGGCGAACTCCTTCTAACTCCGCACCCAATACGTTGTGCGCTTGTACATATTCGTATAGCTCCGAGCTAATTCCACCAAGTCCCTGTTTATCCAGTACCATAATTCTCCCTTTCGTTACACAACCATAAGCACAATATTGTAAGTCAATCTGGTCCGAATGCCAACGGCACTATTCTAACAATTTGACGAACATCGAGTCTTACTTTAGAATGGCACTTTATGCTTTACGCCCCCGATGCCACCGAACTGCTTGCGGTCCCAAAAAAACTGGCCATATACACTCCAGAACAACAGAGTAGACTCCGCGACACCAATCGCAATATTTCTGCGGAGTGTTTAATGGACGAGCTATTCGGGCTGCGTCTTTTAGACGGAAGTCGTCTGGTAGCAGTCCCCTATCTACAACAACTCGTACAACACGTCCTACCACACACCCCCGACCTCGAAATGGCCGCAGCCTTTGCTCGGACTAGTACCGCGGAAACCGCCATTAAACAAACCTTGGACATGTTTTCACTCCATCGGGAGGCGTACGCGATTAAAAAACCAGCCGGCGTCTTCACCATTGCTCATGCCGCCAGTGTGTTACATGTTGGACGGAATAAAGCCCGGTCCTTGATTGATCAGGCAGGTTTGGAACTATCCGATCCCGCATCTTCGCGCTATTATGGCAGCACTACGATGCAATTTGCCACCGAAAATCTGGAGCGCCTATACGAATGGCAATATCCCGCTAATTTTCCCATTAAATACCCTGGGGCTGACATTGCATGACATTTGCCCTTCATTCAACAGAACTCTTTGCGCGGCCAGCAACTATCAGCCCCTACAGCCCCGAACAACAGAGAGAGCTACTTTACTACAATAGGAGTATTTCTGCCGAATCGCTTATAGATAGGCTTGTGGGACTTCGCTTCATAGATAAAACGGTCATGATATCCGTCCCTTATTTGCAGAGTTTCATAGATTATAACCGCCCAACCGGCATGCCTGGCGAGGAGGCGTTCGAGGCATTCACTCAAACCGACGAAGCCCGTCATGCCGCTCAAGAAACTCTTAATAGATTCGCAGCCCTGCAGTGGCATTACATGAATAAGAGGGCGGGGGCGGGCCTACTAACTTTTGGACAGGCTTCAGCTATCTTGCATACCAGTCGTGATAAGCTCCAAACTTTGGTCGATATGGCCGACATAACCCTGCAGACCGCACCCCACCAAGGATTGCGCGAAGCCCAGCAATTCGCCGCGGCGGATTTGGAGCGGTTATATGCCTGGCACTACCCCCCGGGCTTTCCCATTGAACTGCTCGACCAGGAGACACCCGGCAAAATTGTTACGACCGGACCTCTTCCTCCTTCTGATGTTTAGCGGGGGGAGTACGCCCGCCAATTTTGATTTGTCTTTGCAATTCCAGTACAAGTGCGCCCAGCCCCAATATGGCCGCAAAAACCACGAATACAAATCCAAAAATCGGCAGAAAATACAGCACGATCACAACGGCGCTGCCGGTTGCCGCAACCAAAACCGGCGCTTGATTATTTTTGAGTAATAGCTGGCCGACAAAATACGCGGTCAGCGGCCCGCTGAGCAGTATGCCAAACAACAGGGCAACACCCGCCACGACCAGCAGCGGAATACCTACAACCGCCACCGTCAATCCGATACATACTATCGGTGCCAGTACGATCGTCACCAATCCGACAAATAAGGTCCCGCCAAACTGTTGCCGCATCCGTTCACCCTGCCGGTCCATAAAGCGGGGAAACAGGAACGCCAAAGCCATCACTACAAGCGTAAGCCCAACAGCCATAAAAAGAAACCACAACGGATCAAACGAATACCCCTGTTTGGCGGGTTGCTTTTGTTTTATGTCGCCCGCGACTTTGGCCTTTTGGCTCTGCGTAAGTTTGTTGACACTTGTATAGGTTACAGCTCCGCCGACTTTTGCATCATCCTTCAGCACTAAGGAACCCGTTTGGACCGCTATATTACGGCCAATATCCGCATTCACAGTAACACGTGACCCGCCGCCGGTGACATCGCGGCCGACTGAGCCCTTGATATTTATATCACTGCCGGTTGCTGCCAAATCACGACCAACCGAAGCATCGGCGTCCAATGAAAATTTGGCCGCAGCCGCTGTGGCACTTCCGGCCACCTTTGCGGCCACGTCCACCAATTGGCCGGTCAAACGAACATCCCCGTCAACCTCGCCTTTAACCGTCATGTTCATGCCGGCGCACATAACATCACCGTGAACCTTGGCATCAATTTTGATATCTTGTCCCGCGCAAATGATATCGCCATATACTTCGCCCCGGATGTCAACAGACTTATCAACGGTATAGATCGATCCATGCACTACCTGGTCTTCGCTGATGACCGGCGAAAAACGCTGCGCATGCCCCACACTCACCCAAGTCAAAACCGGGATTATCGTCATCACCAGCCCTGCCAAGGTCCACATTACTTTCCTCATTATGAATACCCTCGTTAGTTGCCCATATTGTACCAAACGCGCCAGGCGGTATACTACGAGAATGAGAAATGAGCCGCTTGCCGAAAGAATGCGCCCCGAAACACTCGACGACGTGATCGGGCAAAAACACCTTGTCGAAAGCGGACAGATCATACGGCAAATTATCGAACGGAAACAGCCGACAAGCTTGATACTTTGGGGACCACCAGGCAGCGGCAAGACTACTTTGGCGCGCATTATCGCCCGCGAAACCGATGCGGAATTTATTGAACTCAGCGCCGTCACCTCGGGCAAGGCCGATGTTACGCGTGTTATCGAAGACGCCCGGGCAAATCAGCGGCTCGGCATGCGCACCATTCTATTCGTTGACGAAATCCACCGCTTTAATAAAGCGCAGCAAGACGCCTTTTTACCGCATGTCGAAGACGGCACTATCATCCTGATTGGAGCGACCACCGAAAATCCTAGTTTCGAAGTAATTACGCCACTGCTTAGCCGGTCACGAGTGCTGGTGCTGGAACCGCTCGGCAAAGACGATATCATAGCTATTCTGAACCGCGCCGCAAAAGCCGAAAAGATCACGCGCAAACGACTGCCGGCCAAGAGTATCGATCTTTTGGCCGAACTGTCCGGCGGCGATGCGCGCGTAGCTTTGGGTAACTTGGAACTTGCCCTGCAATTAACTGACAAAACCGTGACCGCTGACGTTGTCACTAGCGCCGCTCAAAAACGCGTGCCGGGGTACGACAAAGCCGGCGAAAATCACTACAACATCATTAGTGCGTTCATCAAATCACTGCGGGGCAGTCAGGCAGACGCCGCTCTGTATTACTTGGCGCGCATGTTGCAGGCTGGCGAAGATCCAAAGTTCGTCGCCCGGCGTATGATCATTTTTGCATCCGAAGATATCGGATTGGCCGCGCCCGCCGCCCTCAATTTGGCTGTTTCAACCTTCTTGGCCGTAGAACGAATTGGGATGCCCGAAGCCAAATATACACTTTTTCATTGCGCTACAGTGTTAGCTAAAGCGCCCAAATCACGCAGCGTGACCGATGCAATGTATGCCGCTGGGGCTGCCGCCCGTGACTACCCCGACCTTCCCGTGCCACTGCATTTACGTAATGCGCCGACCAAACTCATGAAAGACCTCGGCTACCAAAAAGGTTATAAATGGGAAGCCGATTTTCACCACGATGCAGGTTTTTTGCCGCCAGAATTACAGGGGTGGCAAGCTCTCAAAGATTAAATTCTGATGCATTTTTGCATCTGTAGCCGCTATGTGCGCTATACTGGTTGATGTATGAAACGATTCATCGGCGCTTTTGTGCTTTTTGCCCTGCTTATCCTCACCGTCGTCGCCCTTAATAACGTTAGCAGCGACGATACTTCCACGAAACCCGCTGCCGGACGCTTAGGCGAGATACAGAGCCACGAATAAGCCTGAGCTTATTACTGAATGTAGTTTAGGCGTGCGCCTTATCGGCGCCGGCCAACAAAAGTGGCCAACGCCTGTTCAAATTTTCCTTGTGCGCCTGCTATAAGTTTCGGATGTTTTTCAGCGCTTGCAAGGAGGGCGGCTTTGAGCGCAAACCACCCGATCCTGTGCCGCTCAGTGGCAATAGCCTCGTAATGAGCCAGAGCGGTCTGTCTCTGTTCGTGGTATTTTGTGCGATCGGCCATAGACATCGGTCCGCGTTTTACCGAGTCTCTTTGGCCCATGGAGAACAACCGGCTATGCAACGCCTCTACTTTTTCTGCATCTTTGTGGCGAATACCAGTTATGGACCGCATCCAATAACCCGCCTCGATCACGATTGGACTGTAGGTAGCGAATACCGGCCGCCCGCACGCATCACGTACCAGCCAACTTTCAAACCAGTGTGTCGGCAGTGGTGTATGGATAGTGTCGAGCTGGCTCCAGCGTTTACCCTGGTCGTCGACACTTTGGTGCGAAACGAAATCCCAGGGTCGCCGCGCCCCAGAGGTATGGCGAAGGCCAAAGACCGAAACGGACAGTTTGCCCTCCAACACGTCCTCTGTGATTCGCTTTCCGTCGATGACATCCTCTTCGCGGTGCGAATGGACAAGCAGGTCGATATCTCTCAGCGTGCCATTTTCACGAACGCGTGGAAGTTCACACCTGGAGGGTAGCGTTATCGAACGCTCCCGCCAGTCGATTTCTCCATGCATTGCGGCGTGGGCTGCAATACCACCCAAAACACCATACGGCACCTCATTATAGGCCATACCCGTATGGAGACCCTCCTGCGTAAGTGTTTGATAGACATCCCGTTCGGCAGCCATAAATCTACACTCAACTATACAACAAACCGGCGATCCGCCGAATTATGCCAGGACGTGCTGCCTAGAGTTCTACGATTTGTTCCCAAGGCAACTCTTCTTTTCCAAAATGACCGTAGGCAGATGTCTGCGAATAGATGGGCCGCGCCAGATCAAGGCGTTCGATGATGCCTTTTACCGACGTGTCTATGAGCTTGTCTTTGAAAGCATGCAGCTCTTCTTCGCTGACCGTAGCCGTACCAAAAGTCTCAATAGTCTGCATAAGCGGAAGCGGCTGGCCAATGACGTATGCAAGGCCGACTTCGCATTTGGTAGCCAGACCGGCAGCAACGATATTTTTAGCAATAAAGCGGGCAGCGTATGCACCGGAACGGTCGACTTTGCTCGGGTCTTTGCCGCTGAATGCACCACCGCCCACGCGCGCGTAACCACCGTACGTGTCGACCACAATTTTGCGGCCGGTCAAACCGGCGTCGGATTCCGGACCGGGAATATGCCAGAGGCCCGTGCCATTGACGATAATGTCTTCGTCGGCGGGCAGCTTAAAGCCGTATTTGTCCAGAACGGGTCTAATGATTTCGTCGATGACGTCACTGCGTACCTGAGCCGCAGATGTTTTTTCATCATGAGCCACGGCTACTACAGCCTTTTCAACAGCTACCGGCTTGTCGTTTTCGTAGCGAACTGTGACCTGGGCCTTACCATCCGGACGCAACCATTTAAGCGCGCCGGTTTCACGGGCATGGTCAATACGGCGGGTCAGCGCATGCGCCAGCGCAATTGGCAATGGCATGAGTTCAGGCGTTTCGATACAGGCATAGCCGAACATCATACCCTGGTCACCAGCTCCATCTTGGTCAACGCCCATGGCGATTTCCGGCGATTGCTGATGCACGTCATTACTAAATATAGATTCCTGTGAAAATCCCCAAGCGGGATTAGTGTACCCCAAGCGCTCCACGGTTTCACGGACGATTCTTTCGTAATCAATTTTGGCACTCGTTTTTATTTCACCGTACAGGCTGATCTGATTGGCTCCGGCAACAGTCTCAATACCCGTGCGGGCCTTCGGATCCTGCTTTAGGGCTGCATCGACAATGGCGTCGCTAATAGCATCGCAAATCTTGTCGGGATGGCCGGCGCAGACCGATTCACTGGTAAATAACCGGACGATAACTTTGTCGGTTTTTGGCATAAAAAATATCCTTTCTTTGCGAAACTCGCAGCGGAAAAGATATCAAACGGACATATCCTTCCCGCGCGTTCCGCGGGCTAGATGGAGCACCTTGCGTTTGCACGCAGGTTGCTGACAGATCAACGAGCTAGATCTCTCCCTGTCTCTTTATACTTTTTAATTGTTAAGCTTTTACAGCTTACCACGTATAAAACCTTGCGCACAATCCATCATCAACTTTGTAGCAAAAAAGTCTTCGTACTTTTGAGTAGAAGCGTCACCACATGCTGCCAATGCACTTGACTCACGGCCCAATCGGCGCACTGCGTAAAAAACCATCCCGCAAACATCATTGCCCAGTCTTTTTTACCAATCGCCCGAGCCGAACTTTTGAGCTCCTCAATCCCAGTCTCTATAGATTTCTTGGTTTTTTCGTTGTCGTCGGCATGTTCTAGGAGATAGGCTTTAATCTCGTCTAGGCGTGCATCGAGTTTTTTAATCTCGGTGACTGTGAATTTCTCATTTGATGTAGTCCATTCACCCGCAAATTCTTCTTCGACCTCGGCCCACGGGTCCTCCGCCTCTACTTCCGCCTTGAGTCTTTTTACCCATTCAGTAAATATAGAACTTACTCCATACCAACTTGACGCATAATCATAGCCCTCTAATTCCTCTGGCCCAGGACTAAAGACACACTCCCAAATCAAACTTCCCTGATCATCATCTTTGAATCTATCAAATGTGAAGTAGTATTTTGTCTTCGCATGAACGAGAGATTGTGCGTCCTTAATATCTTCCCATATAAACTCACGCGGAGAGAGGCCGCTCTCAGCAAGTACTTTGGCGATTTCTGCTCTTTGACTCTTTAGTAACTCCATTTTTATCCCAACAATTATTCATACTATTTATAAGCTCGATTTCAGTTTTTTTCAAGTCTCCCTGATTTAGCTGCGGTCGATGATGGCTTTGCCCAGGGATAGCAAGTGCTTTTTGCGGTGTTCGGCAAAGCTTTCGCGGTCGATGCCGACACGGTTTATGAACATGCTCATTTTTTCACTGCCGATGAAATGCGGCAGCATGACGTATGAGGCACCGTGTTCGTACAAGGCCGCAGCATCGTTATAGTCGTCGGCGTGGCAGATAAACACCGCCTTCCGGTTATGGCGCATGACGTAACGGAGCAAGGTCATATTGGTGGGATAATCGGTGATGGTACTGACGACCATTTTAGCTTTGGCCATATGCAGTTCCGCCAGCAATTCTTGGTCGGTGGCGTCACCGTATAGGCATTCGATATGCTGGCGCGTCAGCAGGTCGATAACGTCAGGATTGTAATCGACCACCACGTATGGCCGGCGCATTCCTTTGAACGACTTCACAAATTCATGCCCGCCTTTTTTGTAACCGAATAAGATGAGTGGGTAAACCTTGGCTTTGTATTCTTTTTCACGGGTGGTTTCGCGTTCAAAAATTTGGAGATAATTTTCGAGTTTAACGTATAGCCAGTTGTCGTATTGCATCATGTAGGTAGAAAACGCGATCGTGATGAGTGCCACAACTGTAATAATCGCGCCGACGCGCTCGTCCACCGTCCCCGTAGCAGTAGCCAAAACGGCCAGGACTATTGAAAATTCACTGATCTGCGACAAATTAACGGCGACTTTGAAGCTCGTACGTTTGGTGTAGCGTAGGGCACCCAGGGCCGACATGACAATCAGCGGTTTTACGATCATGACGATGGCCGCAAATATAAGCGCCGGACCAAGCACCGACAGAAAGTCTGCCAACAGTAATCCTTCGCCAAGCACCACAAAAAACAGCACAATAAAGAAGTCACGCAGCGGTTTCAGCCGCGCACCAATCTCGGCCGCATAAGGCAAATGTGCCAGCATCACGCCAGCAAACAGCGCCCCGATTTCGATGGAAAACCCGGCTTTATTAATGAGCGTCGCCACGCCGAATCCCCAGGCAATAGCAAAGAGGAAGAGAAGTTCCTGTGAACCGGCCATAAACTTACCGATCTTAGGAAGAAGTTTGGTACTAATAAGTGCAAACACAGCCACCAAACCGATCCCTTTGAGCACTAATGTACCGATTTCTCCCGTACCGAGCGCTTGCCCTGCCCCGGCCGCCACAAACAGAAGCGCAAATGTTGCCACCATGTCGTCAATAAGAATAATACCAATCGCAACCTGCCCATGCAGCCGCGTTAGCTCACGCTTATCGCTCAGGACTTTTGCGATAATAATGGTGCTGCTAAAGAACAGCGCCAAACCCAAGATGAGCGCTTCGGTCTGATTAAACCCAAACAGCTGCGCCACCAGATAACCGACGCCGCCGACTCCGGCCAGCAGTGCCATGGCAGTCAACACTACAACTCTTCCCATGCGCCGAATGACCGCCGCGTTCAGTTCGAGGCCAATAATAAACAACAGGAGGGCGATACCGATGTCGCTATATACCTGAAAAAGTGACTTGTCGTCCAGCAACGCTAACGCCGACGGTCCCACGATGATACCGGTCAGAATATGTCCAATGA
>JARIHD010000014.1 GCA_029288425.1 Candidatus Saccharimonadota bacterium | reverse complement strand
GTGTTAATCTGCAGCACCGTTCCCGCCTTTTTTTGGATGGCCAATGTACGAAAAACACGCGGATTGCTCCACCGCGTTCCGTCACGGTGATCGTGCGCCGCATGATATGCAACCGGTATCTCGTTTCGTTCCAGCTCTGAAATGATGTCCGCAGTAGGGACGCCCTCTGTCCCTACCCCCGGATAGCAAATGGAAGAGGACCACATAAAGCCCCCCGATGCCACCACCACGAACCCATCGGCATGTGTCTGGTTATACGCGTTGCAAATGGTCAGCAGCGGATTGTTCACGTACTGTATGGCCTCGACAATAGTATTAAGATCAGCGTCATCATTCAGATCCACTGTCGTCATGTCGGCTTGGACGTACCGCGGTGCAGCCTCCGCCGACCATATGCCAGGCGATTTTCTTTCCAAGTGACTTTGGTAGAAAGGTCAAGGTCATTGGGGTCCAGATTGAACAAATCGACATTGGTGGTTCGGATCTTGCCCGCATTTTGGGGATCTGCGGCTGCTTGACGCAGAGCGATAGCATAGCCGCCGCCCCTGTCAACCCAATGGGCGCGACGTCGGTTGACGGCCGCCATACTACGCAAAATTCCGGCCAGACTAAACTCCGGTTCGATACATGACGGTGCAAACAGCTCCCTAATCGAATCAGACCCGTTCGGCATGACCATACTCGGAAACAGGAAATCGGTTTCATATTCGGTAATTTCGCGCTGGCGATACATAACCGCCTGGATGGGCGCTTGTTCGGCACGCAGTGCTTCAAAATCGCGGGAAGACATGGTGGTAACCCTATAACATAATGTGTTGTATGAAAATTATACAACAGAGTGTCCACAGTGCAGGCATGCGCTTCTCTGGTATTTTACTTTGTATGTTTTCCTTGGGGCTCATGTAAAATGGTTATAGTTAAATACTTGTACCGATGGACCATATACTTCGTCTTCATAAATTTATTGTCATAGGACTCGTGGGGGTAGTTACCGCATTATTTTGTGCGCCTGCTTTTGTCTTTGCCCAAAATCAATCCGGGGGCGCTATCTCGCGGGGCTTTAAGGCTTCAGACAGCGAAATGGTGCAAGGTACACTTGTCAGCACCAAGCAGGGCGAAGCCGGCACTGCCGAGCTTGCCACGGCTGATTCGGCTATGCGTTTGATTGGCGTCGTCAGTCGGACGGCCGTGGTAGAACTGTCCAACACCGGCCAAGGAGAGGTACAAGTACTAATCAGTGGTACCGCTCAGGCACTTGTCAGCGACCTGAACGGCCCCATAAAGGCAGGCGACAAGATTACATCATCACCTTTGAGCGGCATCGGTATGCTAGCAACTGAAGATGGCCAGATTGTGGGCACGGCACAGGGTGATTTCAGCCTCAAATCCAGCAAGACCAAGGTTATTACCGACAAAAATGGCAAAACCCATACGGTTCATGTGAATACGGTCCCTGTGCAGATCGCCATTTCGTATTATGTTGCCCCGACCAGTCAATTTATGCCGGCGTTTTTGCAGAACCTGGCCAATTCTATTGCCGGCCGGCCGGTTTCGGTGCTGCGTATTCTAATCAGCTGTATCTTACTTTTGTTTGCTTTTGGCAGCATCACGATCCTTATTTACACCTCTGTACGTTCGGGAATTATTTCGCTCGGGCGTAATCCGCTCGCAGCCAGTGCCATCCAGCGCGGACTAATTGGCGTTATTATAATCGTGGTTTTGACAGCGGCTCTTTCGCTTGCCAGTGTCTATCTCATATTGACCACTTAAAAAACTAGTATTCAGCAAAGCATAAGCAATGTAAAATAAAAGGCAGTCCGTGTGAGCGGTTATTGCCCACGTGGTGTGAGAAAAACATGGAAAACAACCAAAACAATCCGATGCAGGAAGCGCCAGGCTCGCTTGAGGGCAGTACCAGTACGTCTCTTGAACAGACTATGACCGGCCAATTAAACCAGCCGATTACTTCGGGTGACAGTTCAATGCTAGGATACCCCCCGCCCGCCGCCCCCGAACCAGCATCTATACGGCCACGCTTTGCTCGATCATGGAAATTGGCAGTTATTGCAGGCCTATTTTTGCTGGTTGCCGGTGTAGGCGCAGCTATTTTGATCAACGGACGCCAAGGTGGATCGACCAGAGTAAAGGCCGGCGATTTTAAAACGCAGCGAGTTTCATTTTCCGATCTCAAGCAGGCCACCCCGGATATAGACGGCAAGCAACAGGTTACTCTAAACGGCCAATTGCAGGTCAATAGCGGTATGGTTCTGAAGCCCACCACTCCGCCCGTAGGCGCGGTTGCGGGACAAATCTACTACGACGAAGCGACCAACCAGCTCGCCTATTACAACGGCACCCAATTCCTTAACCTGGTCAATACGAGTTCAAATAATACGTTTTTGCAGAATACAACTAATATTAATAATGTTTTTAGTAATGTTATAAATGCGACAGCAGGCATCACGACACCGGCTGGCACGCCGGGCAGCATTCCCAAATTCACCAGCACACAAACACTGGGCGATTCCATCGTAAGCGACAAAGGGTCATATCTGAATATCAATGGCGGTCTGAATATTACAGCCAGCACGACCGTTAGCAACCTAAGTTTCTGGCCAAGCACTACCATACCACCACACCCGAACGAACCAGACTTTAATGGCCCGGTAGAGGTAGGTGTAAAGTTCACGAGTGATATCAGCGGTATCATTAAAGGTCTTCGCTTCTATCGGGGAACTACCGGATCGGGTCCCTACACCGGGAGTCTATGGACGAGTACCGGTTCTCTATTGGCCCAGGCCACATTTACGGTTAGCGGAACCGGTTGGCAGGAAGTATTATTTTCGGCGCCCATCGCGATTAGTCCGGACACTACCTATGTAGCCTCTTACCATATAGGCGGTGGAGGTGGCTACGCAGCCGAAGGCGGCTACTTTGGCGCTACCGGAGTTGATAACGGCCCTATTCATGCGCTAGCCAGCGGCATTGACGGCGGAAACGGCGTCTTTAACTATGGCGTGGCGCCTACCTTCCCAACACGAACCTATAACTCAAGTAACTACTGGGTAGATATTATATTTACCGGGAATGTTTTAACATCAGATTCACGCATTCGGGTCAATGGAGCACAGCTGTCATCGGGCGATCTCGTAAATGACAACAATATAGCTAAACGCACCTCGTCGCAAATCTTTGCCGGCATAAACACCTTTCGCCCCGCAAGCGACACCGCTATCGGGTTCTCCATTCAAACCGCCAACACGACTGCGCTTTTTACGGTCAATACAGCATCTCGACTCATTGTTATAGGGCCAGATAACGATTTTGATGGAACGTTGCTTGTACTTGGAAACAAAGTGACGGCGAACGATCCGACCGGTGTTGAAGGGGCAATCTACTACAATCGTGCACAGCAATTGTTTAGGTGCTTCCGCAACGGTACTTGGGATAACTGTGCCCAACCCGAGGTAGATCACAGTTTTTCGGCCTACGAAGAATTCCTGGGCGGACAAAATACTTCTTTTACGTCGGATGGTTTCGGCAGTCTTAATTGGCAGGCGCAGGCCATCGGGGCAAATGGCAGCGTAACTTTTGATTCTGGTAGCCCGGCAGCCGATAGTAATCGACCGGGGGTTTTGGCCGTAACGACACCGGCCGCAGCCAATCAGGGCACGACCTTCTTATTGGGCCGAGGCAGCGGATCAATGCTCTTGGCCAGGCACAACATAGTCAAGACCGCGGTTGCCGTCAGCTCCACCAATACTATTTTGCGCATCGGGCTGCACTCCGAAACCAGCGGCTCAGCACAACCGCTCTCCGGCGTATGGTGGGAAGCGAATACCGCAGTTAACCCCCATTGGCGCTACTGTTCGGGAGACGGAACGACAGTGACATGTTCAGCGTCAAGCGTACTCGTAGCCGCTGACACCTGGGTAAGGCTAGAATTACGGGTTACCGGAACGGGTGCAGGCACTTCACAGTATGTGGCAGGTATTAATAGCCTGTTCTATACTGGGGCCGCAACTACTATCGACACCACGAACCGCGTATCTCCTGCCTTATCATGCATGGCTGGTACCGCGGCTAGCGCTACTTGCTATTGGGACTATTACCAGCTTAAGGGCACTACCAGCACCGGGCGCTAGTTGCACTATTCAGCCAATTTTAGTTGCCTGGCTACTTTTTCCAGATCGCTCTGATTCATATCAGCGACCGCGCGGACCAAAATCCATGTCTTGTCTAGTAGGACTGCCGCAAAATCGGTACCTTCAAATCGCCCTATCGTTATCTCTCTGTCGTCGGCCTTGAATGTCGTTTTGTCGGCAAGCTGCTGGTCATAGAATGTCGACACTTCCTGCGATGTCGGCCGGGGCTGCTCGGTGAATACCAATCGGGTGCCATGGCCATCTCGGATCGAAAAAGTCACAACTTGAGAAGTAGCATCGAATGAATCTGGTTCGACGAGCATACCTGTCGGCAGCCACATTGGCGTATATACAGGAAACGAAGCCTTCCGCAAGATGGCAGCCGGCACATGGCCCGATGTTTTTTCGGTCAGCATGGCATACCCTACTACTCCTGATATAAAGAGCACTACAGCCAGAATAAACCATACGATTTTTCGTTGTTTTTTTGTACTGTCAGTCTTTAATAGTTGCGGGGTGGGTGTAACCGGCGAAGCATTCAGAAGTACGGGTTCACTGCCGTATGCGCGTTTCATCCCTTCATTATACAGGGTGCTTGGATCGCCAGGCTTTTAAATGTGCCGCCATATCGGTGGCCAGTCGATCAAGTACGGCTAAGGCTGATTCGCTTCTTTCACGTGATTGCCCTTTGCCAATACGATTGATAAGTTCTACCGTGTCATCAAAATTATCATTGATGACAATATTGTAATAGTCATTATCTTGCGCGCATTCCAATTCGTCTAGGGCGGCTCGCATACGGCTGAATGCATCCGGCCACTCGATCTTACCCTCGTAGCGGCCTTGGAAGCGCTTCCACCATACATCAAATGATGGGGGTATGATAAAAATAGGCCGCACATTTAGTCCCAGATCGACATACTGGTGTACGCCCTGCACCTCGATATCACTCATGGCGATTTTACCCTGTTTTTGAATCTCTTGAATTTCAGCGATCGCGGTGCCGTAAATATTTTTGTAGTACACGATATTGGCTTCGACGTATGCACCGGCATCAAGCATGCGCTCGGCAGTTGCAAAATCTATGTAATGGTAGTCAACACCATCTCGTTCCATCACACCGTTATTGCTACGTGGAGGCCGGGTGGTGTGTGACACAATAAATTTATAGGTGTCTGGGTAACGCCGCAGAACTTCCGCCTGCAAGCTGTCTTTACCGGCTCCCGTAATACCCACCAGAAACACTAAGGGCACGTCCGCAATCGAAAGAATAGCTGCGGGGTCGGGTTTGTAGTTTGCAATCTTTTGGCGAAGCCGTTGGTCAATTTCCATGCGCTTACTATATAAGATATCTTATTTGTGTGCCAGCATATACTATGGAGTATGCTTAGAGCGTCTCGCTCTCTGGTAACTGCGCCGCGTGGAGACCACGTTGGGCGTGCATGACCGACGTTACCGTTTACGAGCGAGACGCCAAAATATTATCCTAGGTTACTTAGGTTCGCAAACCAAAATAACAGAGGTATATGTTGTTTTATTGTCAATGTACAATAGGAATGACCTCATTTAGGGCCACTAATCGCGCTTTAGCATTACCGTAAATGCCTCGGCTGGGATATCTACTTTACCAAAGCGCTTCATGCGTTTTTTACCCTTTGCCTGTTTGGCAAGCACTTTCTTTTTACGCGATACGTCGCCGCCGTACAGTCCCGTGGTCACATCTTTACGATAGGCGCTCAAATCTTCGCGGGCTATAAATTTGCCGCCGATGCCTGCCTGCAAAGCTACCTGGAAATTCTGTCTGGGAATAACTTCTTTTAATTTACCGACAATTTCGCGTCCCACATGCTGCGATTCGGAACGGTGCAGCATGATACTTAACGCATCAACTTTTTCGCCGGCAACATAAAAATCTACACGTACCAGATCTTCGGCACGGTAATTATCGAGCTCGTAGTTGAACGAACCATACCCGCTGGTCACACTTTTGAGCTGGTCATAGAAATCGGTCAGCAGATTGGCCAGAGGCGCCTCAAAGCTTACCAACGCCAGCTGGGCGTCGACATACGACAGGTTTTTGTGCACACCGCGCTTGCCGGCCACCAGCTGAATAACGGCGCCCACATATTCTTTGGGCACCACTACCTCGCCCTTAATCCAAGGCTCACGAATCTCGCGTATCTTGGCCGGATCAGGCAGGTCTGATGCGCTTTTAATATCCAGCTCTTCCCCGTTAATTAGGCTCACCTGGTAATCCGTAGAAGGATTCGTAACCACCAGTTCCAGATTGTATTCGCGTTCAAGGCGTTCTTTGACAATGTCCATGTGCAGCAGACCCAAAAAACCTATGCGGACGCCAAAGCCTAAAACCGGCGAATTTTCCGGAGAAAACTGCAGTGCTGAATCGCTAAGCGATAGTTTTTCAATGGCATCCTTTAGTAACTGGTAATTTTCGTTGCTGTCCGGAAAAAATCCGGCGTATACGAATGGTTTGACTTCTTGGTACCCAGGCAGCGCGACGGGCTTTTCCGCACCCCCGCTTTTCACCAAACTCACCGTGTCCCCCACTTTTGCTTCGCGGGTCGATTTGAGGTTGGTTACAATGTAGCCGATTTCACCGGTATTCAGACTGTCATGCGGCGTCATGCGCGGGCTGAGCGCGCCGACTTCAAGGGCTAAACCATCGGCATCGGTGGCCAACATCGTAATCTGGGCACTCCTAGGTATCCGGCCGTCAACCACACGGACGTACAAAATAACACCGCGATAGTCGTCGTAGTAGCTGTCAAAAATAAGAGCACGCGTTGGCGCAGTGGGCACACCGGCCGGTGCCGGGATCTGCTCGATCACCGCATCCAAAACTACCTCGACACCCATGCCGGTTTTAGCGCTGATCTGTAGAATATCTTCTTTGTTGCAGCCAAGCAGGCTCATCACCTCGGCACTCACGCGCTCAACGTCAGCAGCCGGCAGATCAATTTTGTTAAGCACGGGGATAATCGTCAGGTCTGCCGCCATTGCCAAATATACATTGGCCAGCGTTTGCGCTTGAATACCCTGACTGGCGTCAACCACCAAAATTGCACCTTCGCACGCTTCAAGCGACCGACTGACCTCATAGCTAAAATCGACATGCCCTGGCGTATCGATTAGGTTCAGTTCGTAACCCTTGTGCTGCATGCGCACCGGAGCAAGTTTGATGGTAATGCCTTTTTCCCGCTCCAAATCCATACTGTCGAGCAGCTGCGCCTTCATATCACGCGACTGTACCGTGCCGGTAAGCTCTAGTAAACGGTCGGCCAGTGTGGATTTACCGTGGTCGATGTGCGCGATAATACAAAAATTACGAATATGATCTTGATTCATTGCCCTTGATTATAACAGAGATGGCATAAAACTTTACAGAGAAGGCAGCTTATTGCTGGCCGCGTCTAAAAAGACTAAATATGGAGAACTTTGGACCTTGTTCTTGAACCTGCTCGCGTGAACGAACCTCTAACTGTCGTATGCTTTCAATCCTCTCAAAGTCAGTAGAAGCTCTATGCCTGACACCCCCGACTGTAATCGGGTCCCCATAGGCAACCGCTGAGCTCGAAAAAATCTTTGTACGGCGGCGACCAGGAAAGACAAACATAGGATGAATGACGGTAAGCCGTCTTTCGTCGCTCTTCCGTTTTGGAGTTACTACGCCCCACATGGCAGTACTCTCATAGCTCATGATACCTTCGGTATCTTCGAGGGAAACCCGGGCGGAGCGAAAATCCTTGGTATTAGGGATCGAAGTACGTATCGTTGCATTAGCAAAATTTTTAGTTTTCATAGTTGCCGGCATTAGCAGCGCTGCGCCGGTACGGGTTAGGGTTTCTCTACGAAAGGCGACCACCGTCCCCGGTTCGTGTTCATTCGGGTCAAATATTTCGCCTGCGGCATATATCTGCAGCGGCGGCGCCGAAGCTGGATCGTCAAGATAGCTAACCAGTGCGCTCCGCGCCAGTTTTTTCTCTCGACGTCCGGTTACATTCATTGCAGGTGGCGATAATTCACCCTGTCCAATAGTATGGCCGTCCCAATAATCTGGAGCCAGATAGGGCAAGAGTTGCTCAATACCTGCGATATCTTGAATTGTTCGGTGGCTAGACATGCGCCACACTATACCTCAACCTGGTCCTTTGTCAAAATAATCTATTCCTACCCGATTTTGGGTAATGTCCGAGTTAGCAAGCGCCTGCCACTGAGAGATGCAAGTTGCAGAATATTATTCGCCCGATACTATCGAATAACCAGTGGCCAGGCTGCGGAGGCTAGCCAGTACTGATTCGAACCTGCCCGACTTCTGCAATTTGCCCTCACATAAGATTTCGGTCCAGCGCGTACGTGAAATCATTTCCGTCCTTCGTCTAGGCCACTGCCTATCCTTTACTCGGTGATCAGTTTCGCCCATACGCTGAGGCAATGTTACTGCTGTTTTTAGAATATACCGGGGAATTTTTATACCTCCCCGTCCGTTGATATCCAACAGAAACTCAGGGACGGAAACTATACCATTTCTTCCACCTCTAGTGTCGACAACCGCGCCCCACGCAAAACTCGATATATAAGCCATCGTTTCGTCGGCATCCTCGACACGGAGCAGCCTACCCTCTGTAAAATATTTTCGATCAATCATGGTCGCGGGGTAAGGCAAATCTACGTCATGCAATGAATCAAAGTCTATTTTGGTCTGGCTCTTGGTAACCAGCATTTCCAACTCTTGCATAAAGAGAGTCCCCGGGCTAAATGCCTGGGGATCAAACGACTCGCCGGTCCGTATTGTCTGCAACGGATAGTGTGCCCTGCCCCGCCCAGTATTAATATAATCTTCGATTGCATTTGCCACACCCACATAGTTACGGGTAAAACCAGCTTCACGCACTGTAGATTCGCCCATACCAAAACTGTGCCCATCCCAATATTCAGGTTTTAAATATTGTTCAATAAATGGTTCATACTTTCCGGCCATAGATGAGCAGTATACGGAATGAATGGCAAAATTACTAGAAACGGATGGTTTTGCCGATCAGACGTTTGATACGGTCAAAAACAGCCGTTGCTTCACGCAGGCCAAAAAGGGATGACAGGCCCATATGCACCGCGAAGACGACCAGTGCGATACCCGCAACCTTTGCCGCTACGGTTATGCCGCCATCATTCAGGCCCAGCGGATACAGCTGCAGCATAATAAACCCGGCGACCATACAGAATCCGGAAACGCCTACGATGCGCCACATGCCGCTCCAAAAATCGAGGTCATGGAACAGTTTGTGGTCGCGCCACAGCATGATGGCAACCAAAATGGTCACTTCGACGACCGCAACTATCGACTGTGCTAAAGCCAACCCCGCGACATCATACGATTCTTTGGTGGCCAAACTAAACGCCAAAATAATGTTCAAACCGATGGCCAATACAGAGACAACGAGCGGCGTTTTAGTATCTTTATACGCATAAAAATAACGCGAAACCATGGCGTAAATAATACGGAAAATGATTGCCGTAGTCAGGTAGCCAAAAATCAAAGCAACCTGCGGTGCGACGTCACCATAAATCATGCGCGCCAAATAGCCGCGGCAAAAGAACGCCACGATCACGACCGGCACCGTTATCCATAGCATGGCACGCAGAATCTGTAAAAATTCTTTGCGCATCAGGTCGGAACGGTTTTGTGACAGCCGCTCGGCAAGCCGCGGGAATGCTGCCGTCGCAATAGAGTTACCTATCAACATGACCGGCACATTCATAAGCGTCAGGGCAAAACTATACGAACTGACCGCGCCGGCGCTCAGCGCCTGGGCGCGATTGACTTCGACCATGCTGTTAACCTGGTCGATACCCTGATCCAGCGAACGCGAGGGCAGCTGACGCAGCACACTCCTGAATGATTCGTTATTCAGATTAATCTTTGGCCGGTAGCGAAATTTAAGCCCCAGCATACCCAGCCAAGCAACCAGCAGCTGCAGCACTCCACCAACCAGCGCACCAACGCCAAGCCCAATGACCCAGAGGCTATCCTTGAGCAAGAAAATACTAGCTATGATACACAGGTTATAAAATAATGGAGCGATGGCGAAAAAGAAAAAGCGTCCGAATGTCTGCTGAATACTAGTAATGACTCCGGAAAGAGTAAACAGCAACGGATTAAAGGCGATCAACCGCATAATAATCACCGCTTGCCGCTTGTGCTCAGGACTCAGGTCGGGCGCAAGTATATATATCAGATGGTCGGCGAATATAAAAATAATGATGCCGACGACGGCCATTACAATCGCCAAAAGATTCAATAGGCTGCTGGCAATATTCCAAAGCGCTTTGCGGTCGCCTGCCTGAAGCTTGTCGGTAAGAATAGGAATAAAGGCCACACCCAGCGCGCCAGCAGCAATAGTATAGAAAAAGAAATCCGGGATCTGGAACGCAACAAAGAATGCATCCGATGCACCCTGGTCGAATTTCGTGAAATTGGTACTGATAAGGCGGCTACGCCAAAACCCGATCAACTGACCAATCAGCGCGACCGCAACCATGAGGGTTGCAGCCCCGCCAAGCGAAATACGCTTATTGGTCTTGTTCAGGAAACGGTTCATTCCTATCCAGTATAAGGGACGGCCCGCCTAAAGTGCCAGCAGAAAGTGATGTACTCTCGTCGGTTTTAGTAGAGTGCTGCTTCTTTGGGCATAACCGTGCCCTTCAGGATGCGTTTTACGTCTTCTGCTTCGACGGTTTCTTTTTCGAGCAGGGCGTCTTTGAGCTCTTTGAGCTTCCTCGGGTTGGCCTTGATTACGGCGCGAGCGCGATTGGCGGCTTCGCTAATGAGTGCTTCAACTTCGTCGTCGATCAGCTTAGCAGTATCTTCGGAATATTGGCGCTCATGCATGATACGGTCGAGCATCATGCCATCGTCTACTTTAAAGACCTGATTGCGCAGTTTTTTACCCATACCTTGGTTGATAACCATATCGCGGGCCAACTCTGCGGCGGCCGGCAAATCGGAACCCGCACCGGTCGTTACATGGTCGGTGCCATAGATAAATTCTTCGGCGATACGGCCGCCGAGCATGCGGGCAAGCGCGTCTTTAAATTCGACGATACTATGAAAACTTTTGTCTTCGGGCGGAATAGACCAGGTTACACCGCCAGTGCCGCCACGCGGAATAATGGTAACCTTGTGAATTGGGTCGCTATCCGGCAAGATGTGACCGACGATGGCATGACCGGCTTCGTGGTAGGCGGTCAGCTCTTTTTCTTTTTCGCTCATGACCTTGCTCTTGCGCTCGGGGCCGATGGCTACTTTTTCGAACGCGGCGGTCAGATCGTCGTTAGTGATTTCTTTATGGTTCAGGCGGGCGGCAATTATAGCCGATTCGTTGGCGATATTAGCCAGGTCAGCACCTGATGAACCAGCAGTTTTAGCAGCCAGTACATCCAGATCAACGCTTTTGGCGATTGGTTTTTTGGCAAAGTGAACTTTCAGGATAGCTTCTCGGTCTTTGCGCTCCGGCAGGCCGATATTTACACGGCGGTCAAAGCGGCCGGGGCGGAGCAAGGCAGGATCAAGCACATCAGCACGGTTGGTTGCAGCCAGCACGATCACATTTTGACCCTGCTCAAAGCCGTCCATTTCAACCAAAATTTGGTTAAGGGTTTGTTCGCGTTCGTCATGCCCGCCACCCATACCAGAACCGCGACGGCGACCAACTGCATCAATTTCATCGATAAAGATAATGCAGGGTGCGTTCTTTTTGGCCTTGGCAAACAGGTCGCGGACGCGACTTGCACCAACACCAACAAACATTTCCACAAATTCCGAACCGGAGATACTAAAGAACGGCACATTGGCTTCGCCGGCAACTGCACGGGCCAGCATCGTCTTACCAGTTCCCGGAGGACCAACCAGCAGCACACCTTTTGGAATACGAGCACCGATGCTTACAAATTTCTTGGGATATTTCAGGAACTCAACGACTTCTTCTAGGTCTTGTTTTGCCTCGGCCGAACCAGCAATATCCTTAAAGACAACTTTGTCTTTTTCATTGCCGTATAAACGGGCGCGGCTTTTACCAAAGCTCATAGCCTGGTTACCCTGACCTTGCGCACTGCGAAGCATAAAGAACAGAACAAGGCTGATGATAAGCACAGGAAGCAGCGAAATACCAATGTTCGCCATGGTCGAACCGGTCGACGATGCAGGCTTATAAGAAACTTCAACCTTTGCATCATCTTTTAGACCCTGCTCCTTCAAGGAGGCATTCGGATCGGCATACGATTTCAGACTGGGCTGATCATCGCCTTTCTTGGTGATATTTAATTCATTGCCACTCACCTCGATTTTAGAGTATTTACCGGCATTTGCGTCAGCAATAACCTCTGAGAGTGGAGGAGATTTAATACCAGATGACTGGTTGAGGGCCGCAAAAATAACTAAACCTAACAAAATGAGCAGGGCCATAAATCCGACGCCCTTAAAGTTGCGCCGCCCGTTACCTCCCCTGTTGGAGGAACGAAAACTTTTCTTGTTATTCTCCATATCTTGTAATTATACACAGTTCATCTGTTTTTACGATAGAGCGCGTTTTGCCAAACTGAAGGTAGTTTTACCGACCTTCAGCCAATACCCAGCCAAGACGTCCAACTGCTTGCCAGGTTCGCTAACCTTTGCGCCCACTACTAAACGCTCAATGGTCTTCTTATCGAATTCGCGGATGTGATTTGAACGCAGCCATGCGGCCATAACTTCGCAGGATAAATCATAAGGCAGCATTGCAAACCATCGGCGGGAGAGGCCTTCTTCGGTCATATTTTTGTGCAGTTCAAGCAAAAGAAGCTGGTCAATCAATGGGTTGGTATGCATTGCTTCGCTTACTTTTCCAAGTAACTGCCGGCGGTCGCGGTCATCCAAACGCGGCATTAGGCGTAAACGAATATAGTTGCGCAAGTATTGGTCGCTTGCGTTGGTGCTGTCTTCGCGCCACTGAATGTCGTTTTGCCTGGCGTACTCCAGTATTTCTTTTTTCGAGATATGAAGCAGTGGCCGGAGGGTATCATCATGTGAACCCAGAGCACTCAGGCCTTTTCGGCCGGTACCACGAAGCATATTTAATATTGCGGTTTCAAGCAGATCATCCTGGTGGTGGGCGGTAATAATAGCGTCGGCGTGATGCTTTTTTTGTACCTGGCGCAAAAAATCATACCTGGCCATACGCGCATCCGCTTCGCTGGCAGTGACACCTAAATTTCCTTCGGCATATTCAAAAACCAGGCCGTGCGCTGCTGCCGTGTCCTGCACAAACTTGCGGTCCTTGGCGGATTCATTGTGGAGACGAATGCCGTGATCAAAATGAGCCACAATCAGATCAATGCCTTGCCGTTGCCGCAGCAAATCCAATAGAACCATTGAATCAACACCACCTGAAACTGCGATGACGTATTTTCCGGGCTCAATAGAGACATCCATGCGATTATTGTACCGCATGGATGTTCGGCCGCATTAGCTTAAGCTAGGGCTTGGGGACGATTGCACCCTTTGCATCGGTTTTTGCGGGGTCATACATGTAGTTATCCGTCCATTCTGCAT
The DNA here is from genome assembly GCA_029288425.1 of Candidatus Saccharimonadota bacterium. Lineage (GTDB taxonomy): Bacteria > Patescibacteriota > Saccharimonadia > Saccharimonadales > UBA4665 > JARIHD01. The sequence goes on along the minus strand of JARIHD010000014.1, from coordinate 28,719 downwards.
AACCGGGACCGCCACTCACTTGAGCCGCGCCATAAGGAGGGTTGTCTGTACTAGGACCAATCCGGTTATTAATGGCACGAATGTTTGAATACGGCGTACCGTCCTTTACTTCAAGACCCATGCGGTAATTCCCGCCTTCAAATAAGTTTCCTTCGGCGGTCACATTGTCAATTCTGCCAAACGTTGTCTGAATAAAGAATGCGCCGCTTTCATTACCACCATCACAGTTAATGCGGTTGTTTCTAATAACCGCTGAGCGCGTTGTACCGGACGCCGGAAAATCACGAATCGTAAAACCATCGGAATGAGTACCGCTACCGCCCCCATCGCCCCAAGACGTGAGTCCAGTAATGTAATTATTTTCCACGACTACGCTTAATTTATTGTTTGTTTCAGCAAAAGCGATGCCCGTGCCCATACCGTGAATATAGGTTCGGTACACGTTCGCCAGGCCGCGGATACCATCAGATCGGGCACGGCCTTCTTGGGTAGGTATCTTGGTTGCGTCGATTTCGGAGTCACGAATGGTGATAGGGCCGCTTGCCGGGCCGTTACCGCCATTTATGGTACCGTCAAATACGGCCGCAGATACTATATAATCACTGCTTTTCGGCTGAATACAACTTTTCTCAATAGTGATGTTTCCGGCACGTGCGTCAATGGAGCCCTCAATACGTTTTTGGCTGATCGTTGTCCCGGCAGGAAGCGTCAATGGACCCGTGTAAAGCGGCAGCGAAGCGCAGCTAAGACCGAACGGCTTGAGGCCGATATTGTCGGCCGTGATTTGCCAACCCAGTAGCGTGCCGGTCGGTGGAGGCGTCGTTGGCGGCGGAGTCGTTACCGGCGCATTAAACTGCAATGCCTTTCCACCAGGGAGGCTGGCGTCGCTTACTAACGTGGCGTTGCCGCTGACGGTTGTACCGTTGGGATCGATAACGCTAAAGAACCCGGAGGCTCGAGAGCTAATGAGCGCATAGCCGACCACCAAGACGACGGCGACAGCCACGGCACTTATAATAATATTGCGTTTTTTAAGATTACTGACCTTTGGGGATGCGTGGGTCATAAGGCTCCAGAAAGTTTATGCTTAGAATACTCTTAGTGTAGCCGTGCGTCTGGAAAATTGCAATTTCAGATGTCATTATTTTTAATCAAGGGCTGGGTGTGCGCCGCCACGCCGAAGGCCAATGCGATTATCACGATGTTCTTAATTATGTATTGTCCTTCCAGGGTGGGTATAAACGGAGCCTGCCACGTTAAATCCGGCAGTAATAGTAGCGGCCCGCAAACTACCGCCATATGGAAAAACAGCAGCGGAATAACCACGCGGACTGCCTTGGGAAACAAAAAGAGCACGCCGATTATACATTCGAAAAGAGCGAGCACCCTAAAAGCAATGTCAAAATACTCAGCCCCGATCGTGTGCGCAGTCAGCGCTTCGGCAAGTGGCCCAGCCGGGCTCAAGCCAGTCAACTTAACGAACCCGAACCAAAAGAAAACGACAAAAAACGCGCATCGCGCCAGCGGCACATACGTCTGTTTAAAAAACCGGATCAACCGCGCATCAAGATGGTGGATATCTTCTTTCGTCACTTTTTTAGCAACCATAAGCAGATTATATCAGCTCTGCCACCGAGCTGAGTCATACAATGTCCGCGTGAAGATCACCCCGCTGTCGCCCTTACTGCAAACAAAGGCTAGCCAACAGAGATAAAATCTGGTATATTTGGATCCTGTAACTGGTGCGCAACAGCCCACCGACATGGCGGCGTAGCTCAGCTGGTTAGAGCACAGGACTCATAAGCCTGGGGTCAGTGGTTCAAGTCCACTCGCCGCTACCAAATTCAGCATACAAATAAGAGGACTTTTTATGAGTCCTCTTATTTTTTACACTTATTCCTTTTGGTGGCTAAGGTACTCTCGAGCCCGTTCCCAGCGGGTTATTTTGCTACCGCACGGGCTGGCATAAGGGTCACTTCCGGTGGAGCAAAGTCCCAAAACGCATTTAAAATGGCCTCGTCCATATTGCCTTCGGCGACAGTCGCCAAGACGACGTGCGGTTCGAATGGCCGCCAATTGCTATTGACTCCATTCAGCGCATCTATATGGGTGGTAGCCTTGCGTCGCTCGTCCTCCAATTGCCCAGATTCAAGAATGTAAGCAATGCCCCTGAAACGACCGTGGCCGACAAAGTCCACATTGGTCACCGGACTCGTAACGCGCTCATTGTAATCCGGTTTGGCCAATAGGCTGCCATTTAAATCCCAGGCCAATTGCACCGTATTAGCAGTCGCCAACCGTGCAGCCTCTTTTCGTATTGCCCAACCAAACTCGCCCGCGTCAACAAGGGCCAAACCGGCTTCATGCTGCCTCCGCCACTTGATCCCAAAGTCGCCCAGTTGATTTATCTTACCCATGTGGCCACGCAGACCCAGGTGCTCTTGGGGCAAAAGCTCTCGAAAGATTCCTAGCGATGACATCCGCCAATAGTAACAGTCGAGAACATTTCTAACAATCCTTTGAGGTAGCAATATATTCTTATATATGTTAAAATAAACAAATATGCGCAATTTGGCCGTTGGGACTTCCGCAGCCTTGTTATTGGCTGTCGGTGGAAGCTCCCCGACTTTCGAAACACCAACCTCCGAAACCCTCATCCAAGAACGGATCGACTTTGTTAACCACGAAAGTGACGCTAACAGGGCGTTTTGGGTTAGCCATGGCCTTGGAGGTGTAGCAAATATCAATCTCGTTGTCCTACAAGGAAACGATTCCTTTGTATGCAAAAGCATCACCTCGGAAACCACTCTTACCGCCACTGACCAGACCTCTTATTGTCCCGAAAACGACACAATCGCCGTAACGGCGTTAAGTGTAAACGCCCATTATATGGAGGGTGGCTTAGGAAAATTCGGTGTCGCCATGTCGCTCGCACATGAATACGGCCATGCGATACAGGACCTCGAGAACCGCCTTAACCCGCTCTATTACAACAGCGACGCCAAGGTCAGCCTGGAACTGGACGCGACCAAACTCGCTGGATCATCTCTTGCCACCAGATACGGCCCCGTAGCACTTCACACCATGGCGTCAAAACTTCGCCAAATATCGCCGCCCAGCCACGGCGGTCCCGCGCAGGCCAATATGCTGCTAGAAGGCGCAGGCCTAACAGCCAAGTAGCCTACACTGGCTGTAGCATCGGGAATTCTTGCCGCAGGGTTTCGGTCACTTCCCGTACGGTGTCAAATTGCTGACCGGTCATGCCAAAGCGATATCGATTTTCCGGGTCATTGAGCGCATCGATGCCGCCCACCAAATATTCAAAATGTGTCGTCCACATTGAAAAGTGGCGGTTATGTCCCTTGCCCGAAACACCGCCGAACGGATTGTCTTCGCATAGGGCACGCAGGCTTACGTAGCCGGCGGCATGCCCCTTCGTCGTTTGCAGCCGTTCTTTATTTTGAGGCGTCAGCGTCGGTTCATCATGATAGTCGGGGTTTTGAATAAACCGGCCATAGGGTCGGGTGAGCAACCCGGCCACGATCGTCGTACCGGAACTGACCGGATTTTTTGCGGGCACAGGTACACCAGGATATGACCATAATTGCCGCTCCGTCCAGTATTCGGCACGCCGGGCCGAGGCCGCTTGCAACAAAGTGAGTCCGCCATGCCGATTGTCCGCACTCGTTGGATATCCACCGGCCGTCGCCCACACCGCTTCGGATTGATCGTTCGCTGGCCGCTCATACAGCAATGTTTCCAGATCTAGACCGTCTTCGCTAAGCCGGAATGTAACACCGTCCACCATAAGCGATCGGCCTAAATGTGTATACCAGCCGATGCCTGTCGGCATCCCCAGCGCCTCACCCTTGGCATTGCGGAGAGACAAAAGCTGTTTCCACCCGGGCAAAAGTGCTTGGTGCTGGCGGGTAAAATCGCGGCAGCCTTCTTTAATGGCCCGCACGACAGATGGATGATTTTCGGGCAAGGGTTCGGAAACGCCGGTAATAAGATCAGGGTCTGGTGTGCCGAGCAGCATATCCTCGGGCCGCAAATTATTAAGTGTCTGCTGGCGGTCGGGAGACTCCCTGGCATCAAAGCCAGGCGGAATATCAAAAATACGTACCTCGCGGCCCAAAATGACCGCGTTCCTAAAATCTATTTGTTCGTCTTCGGGTACAAACAGACGACTGTCTAATTCTGGATAACCAGGAAGGACCACATTGACCTCGTCCAGGCTATAGCCGATATGACTTAACTCTTCTGCCGTTCGCTCTAGATTCCAGGTTTTGTCTACATGCCTAAACTGTTGCATAAGCCTCTATTTTTACACTACTTTTATGAATTTTGCATGTCTTTTTGACAAACTCATCTATACTTTCAGTCATGAGTGATATTTTGTGGCAGTTATTCGATGAGCAGGGCCGTCCAATAAAAGACAAAGGCGCCGCCAAAAAAGAGGTGTTCGGCCAAGGCTTATTGCATGCCGCGGCGCACGTATGGATATGGCGGCGCACACCAAGCGGCGCTGAAGTGCTGCTGCAAAAACGTGCCGACAGCAAGATGACTTGGCCCGGCCGTTATGACATTTCGGCAGCCGGTCATGTAGACCTGGGCGAGGACGAACTAACAGCGGCGCTCCGTGAAACCAAAGAAGAAATCGGGCTGGAAGTGACCGCCCTGCAGCTGCGGAGCATCGGCGTACACCGTGCGCATCTACGGGCGGACGAAAACGCCATTGAAAACGAATTCCAGTTTTTATATCTTTTGGAACTGCCCGAAAACACTGGCTTTAAGCTGCATGAAATTGAAGTCGAGTCCCTGGAATGGAAATCTCTCGAAAATTTTGCCATTGAGGTAAAAGACCAAAAAGACCGCTACGTGCCACATAGTTATATCTACTACGCGACCGTTCTGACGGCCATCGGCCGCGCTGCAGCAGAAGATTCCGCAGATAAATAAGACGCTACACGGATTCGTTCAGCTTATCGTACGCGGCCTTAAAACGCGCGATGTCGCCATGCAAAAATACCGGCAATACACCATAGATTTCTTCTAAATAGGCCGAATCTTCGGGCGCATCGTTTAGTACAAAAATCGGTTTTTTCAGCCAAAACGCGAGCGACATTTCCATCAGCACATTGCCGCCTATGTAGTTTTGTTTGCCATTTTTTTCGAAGTTTAAGATTAGAACGGCGTCGCCCTTGGCGATTTCTTCGAAATGAGCGCGGATGAGTTCGGCTTTTTTGCCGTAATCGCCCGGATCGGCGAACCACGTCTTGTAATGGTCGACATCAAAATCGCCTGTTTCTTTCATTTTGCGGGCGGTGCGGGGCACGATCACATCAAAGCCCGCTGCTTCCAATTGCTCCTGGATATCTACCGCCTGACGGTAAAAACTGGCGCTGGTACAAATGGTAACGGTCGGCATACTATCTCCCTTTATTCAGATATTATTCTACCTGCTGCAGCCAAAAAGTAACAGCTGGGCCGAGGGAAATTTAGGATATACTGGGGCATATGACGCTCTGGCTGTTTTTGTCGATCTTGTCCCCATTTTTGTTTACGCTGACAAATTTTGTTGATAAATATCTGCTGGGCAAGATCGTTGGTGACAAGCCTGTGCCATCAATCACCATTTTGGCGGGGTTGGCCGGCGTACCGTTTTTGATTATATTCGGCATTCTGGCCAGGCATAGTTTGGCTGATTACGGCCTAACGAATGCGCTTGGCGCTGTTTCAGCCGGGGCATTATTGATTACCGCATATTATTTTTACTACAAAGCTTTGATGGTGGCCGATGCATCGCTGGTAGCGGCGCTGTTTCAGTTGATCATTCCATTTAATTACGTGCTCGGGCTGATATTTTTGGACGAGCATTTATCGGTCGTGCAGTTAGTGGCAGTGGGGATCGTATTGCTCGGTTCAGTGGTTTTGTCTTTGGAGAACCACGAAGATGCGGATGACGGACGGCGGCGCATGCGCCTAAACAAATCGGTCTTTTGGTACATGTTTTTGTCGTCGCTGTTTATCGCACTCAGCAGCGTAGTATTCAAGATGGTAGCCAAAGACTCGGCTTATTTGCCTACGCAATTTTGTGAATACACGGCCGGCGTGATTATCGGGACGCTGTTGTTTTTGTGCAACCGTTCAGCGCGGGCAGGATTTTTGGACATTTTGCGGCGACACCGGTCACAGGCCGTGGGTCTGAGCGGGCTGAACGAGATACTCAATTTAGGCGGCGTAGTGGCGATGCGCTACGCCATGTTCCTGGCTCCCATTGCAGTGGTGCAAGCGATTTCGAGTGTGCAGGCCATATTCTTGCTGGCTGTCGGCGTGGCTTTAACGGCGTTATTCCCGCGGTTTATCAAAGAAAATATTGGCCGGAAACACCTGCTGCAAAAGATGGCGGCGATCGGGATTATGATCCTGGGTACGGTGCTGCTGGCGCTGAATACATAACCAGCAGTCAACCACTTACTCTAAGAGCTGAGGTCTTCTAAATAACCAAGAATCATATAGGTTTTAATAAAAATTTAACGAATGCCGGTCAGCGTCTGGTAGACTGGCTGTATGGCAAAAAACTCCACCTTACAAGCAGTTATTTTTGATGTCGACGGCATGTTACTCGACACGCGGGAATTCATCTTTCAGGCCTTTGAGGCGGTACTGGCGGAACACGGCCATGAATTGCCCGGCCGCGCAGTGATGGCACGGCAAATAGGACGATCACTCCAGGACTGCTATCTGGCATTTGCACCAAACGGCGACGTTCAGGCGCTTTGTGTATCACATGATACATTTCAAAAGAATCCCGAACGCATTCAATTAATCACCGCCTTGCCCGGCGTGCACAAAATGCTGGAGACGCTCCAAAAAGCCGGCATTCGCATGGGCGTTTTTAGCAGCCGCAAACTCACGCTCATGCCATCGCTCGTGCACGCCGGTATTAGTGATTTTTTTGAGGTCGCCGTCCAGGGTGACGAGGTTACTCACCACAAACCGCACCCCGAGGGACTTTTTAAAGCACTCGCCGCACTCGAAATAAAGCCAGAACGCGCCGCCATGGTCGGCGACGCCGCCGTAGATATTCTGGCCGGAAAAGCCGCCAATGTTGCACTAACCATCGGCATCACCCACGGTTTTGGTACGCGCAAAGAACTGGAAGCGGCCGACCCCGACCACATCGTCGATACCCCAGCCGAAATGACCAAGCTTTTATTACATACGCCCAACCGTAAGACTAACTAACCAAGGAGTAGTTTGTGCGAGAAAGAATTGGTGCCGATCCCGGCGATCGGCCGCTTCATTCAGCAATAGACGAGTATTTATCTGCTGACCCCAAAAATGAACTTGACCTGGACGTTTTGATTCCTCTCTGTGAAGCTGCCGAAGAGGCTAGTACCCCCCAGGAGCTGTACTATGCGGGCTGGATGTGGACAGAGGCCGCCCAAGTACTTCCCGATGATGATGACGTCAATTATTACCCTTTTTTTCAGAAGGCACAAACCAAATTTAAGGCCGCCATGGACGTGCCAACCATCAGCCGCTTTTTAAAGGCCCAGTGCGAATTAGCGGTAGATACCTTGCCCATATATGGCCTGTTAGGCCGAGGGGATCTTATACAGATAGATCAATATCTCACGCGTTTTGACTTATTGGTATTTAAAGCGGCGCGAAAGATGCTCCGACTCAAATACGAACGTGACGGCCCGGAAACTAGCTACCTTAATACTCTAACTGCGCTCATAGCCATTAACGAACCGGGGATGTACCTTGCCCTCCCTGCTTCTCCTCGATTTAGTCATACATCCTCCGAGGATGCTTGGAACATGGTGATTACCCAGTACCAAACAAGGCAACGCGTCCGCGCACGGGTCGGCATCAAGACTAATTCGTATTACATCGATATACATCCGGAATACCTTCTACGGAATCAAGATTATCCCTCCCGCCATGGCCTGGGTACACTCGAAGCATTTACTGTGGCAATGGAATCGCCAAAAGGTACTGCCAAGTATAATAAAGCGCATGAGCATCTGCGCGGAATCCGTGAACGGGTGCGGGTGCATTTGGATAAAGGGTTTGAACGCCTTTTATCCGATGAAGAAGAAATCAGTCCTCAGGCTTGGTATCAAAACGTGCAGCCCGACACCAATCCGTATGTAGCCGAGCCCGCCCTGATGCAAGAAGCAACCAACCGCCTGGAATCTGCATATTTGGGCGGGGAGCTTGGCCCGTTAAGGGCGTTCGACTTGGCCGGCATGTACGCTGAAATCGGCGAAGGATCTGCCATTCGAGGAAAGACGGATTTCGCCGAAATATATTTCGGACGCGCGCATGATACCTATGCAAACATTTTTCGTGACCAACGTCCTGAATTTGCCGCACAGCATTCGCGTTACCTTCGCTATCTTGCCCGCATCGCGCAAGAAGCGGTTGTCGTCCAAAAAGCAATTGCACTACAGGATGAAAAACTACCCAGACAAGTTACCGCCTACGGTCGCTTACTGACCGCCTTGGCCGATAGCGCGATAGATTCCTATGAAAATCTTTATTTGGAAGTGGCAACACAAATAGAAAATCCTGAGCCGGCTTTCCATATACTTCATAAGCTATACTATGGCATGACTATTGGCATCCTAGCCGCTGAGGACCCAGACAGACGGTGGATTGCGCTGCCCAGCACCCCGCGTCAACAAGGAACCGCGGCATTTCCGGGGTGGGATCTTACAATCTACCCCGCGCATGACGATGGTTCGTTCACTCTTGATCACCAGAGTCACATTCGCTTTGTCGAGCAAGATGACCCCAATAAACATGCAATCCTTGAGAATCGCAATCTTTTGCTTGTTTCGCCCAATGATATGGGACATGATCTGGACGTAGGCTACGATACCCTAGGAATCGCGGCCCAAAAGATAAAGGGCGAGATACCGCTCGATGCCACACAAAAAGAAACGGTGCGGCAAATCATACGACTCATCCATCACTCAACGCGTTTTATTGGTGTAATGTAGCGCTGTTTTCCTGAGGTGCTCCCCTTCCAATGTAATAAGACCTGGAACATTGCTCCAAGGTCTTATTACATTGACTGACGAGCTCTTTAGCTAAACGTAAACGCTAGCCTTTGAGCCATTTATCCAAGCGCGAAATCCGCTTGTCGTTGGTTGGTGTAAATTCGAAAGAAAATACACTCATAGGTATGCCCCTTTCTTTTTATTTTTGATGGTTTTTGTTTGTGATCACAACACTTAATATTATACATAATTCTTATGCTTTGTCAAGCGTGTGTACCACTTGCTGTCATTGTATGCGAATTTGAGCAAGCGGGGCAATAGAACCTTTTGCGAACATTAAACAGTGCTGTGGATAAGTACTATTCCGTGGGCCCCACAAAGTTGGCTGGCGGCGTGGCAACAAAAAACATCGGATTAGGTTCCGCCTGGCGGATACCGAAGGTAAACTGCCTGAACTGTTCCTCACCGGTCATACCCACCAAAAGATGCCGAAGGTCAATGTCGTTCGCACCCAAAATACGCCTCAGTACAGCTTCGAAATAAGCCGCCGTATCGGAAAGAGGAAAAACAGTCTCGGCTGCCGCCAATGCATCATTAATAGCGTCTTTCGTAACCAGCCGACGAAGCATTTTTGAATTGAAATAACTGAGTCCGATGACTTTTTCGTAAGGACCCGCCTGGTAGTCCAGCTCATCATGAGTGGAAAAATCTGGCCGTACCAGTTGCTCATCGCGCGCCAAAAAGACAGTCCGGGGAACACCCACCTGAAATCGGGTATCCATAAAATGCGGCCATATGTATTCCGCCGGAATAGGCTCATCTTTGAGACGAACGGGAAGGATGGGAGGAAGGGCCCCGTAAGGACTCTCGAGTGCCATAAGTCAAAACAATACTATATATCAAAAGCAAAGACAACCAGCGATAGACGTTGCCCACGAATTGCCATATCTAGTGGTTGACGATTCTACAAAAAAGAGACCGATATGGCCTCTTTAAAATACGTAATGGTTGCGGGACCAGGACTCGAACCTGGGACCTCGTGGTTATGAGCCACGCGAGCTGCCGCTGCTCCATCCCGCGATATCTCTCCCTAGCGACTAGGGATACGTAACTTGGTTGATTATACGCATCGGTCGGTCAGGTGTCAACCCTCTATGTTCGCTTTACGTTTCGGGTTGATCGGGTGTTTGGCGGTGCAATAAAAAGTTAATCCAAGCTTGGAAATTACGCTGGTAAGCCGGCTGCTTGGCCGTTGTTCTTTTGGTTTCGGCTTTTTCTTCGTCTGGTAGGTCGACAGTACTACGCATAGCAACTTCAGTTGGCACATTTAACAATGTTTCGCCGGGCTTAGCCAGACCGAAGTTTTGACGCGCGGTAATTTCCAGGTACTGATCGGTTTGATAGTATTCGTTTTGCAGGCGTGTGTTGGTGTTTTCCAGTTTGGATACGGCAGTTTGCTGTTCCAGCTGTGCAATCTGTTTTTGCAGGCGGTAATTGGTGTCGATTACCTTGAGACCACTCCAGCTAATAAGCAGCACAACCACCAAAAACAGCATCAGCCCGGCCGCCCGCACATCGCGAAATTGCAGGGCATAGTCGTAAACTTTTTCGAGTTTTGTTTGTTTTTTGTCTTCCATTGGCAGTTTTCTTGTTTAGATTATATACCTTCTGGGCTCCGTCTGCTATACTCATCTCTGTTGACATGCCTTTTTTGGTCACGTCCAACTTTGGGGGCGTAGCTCAGTGGTTAGAGCAGTCGGCTCATAACCGATTGGTCGCTGGTTCAAGTCCAGCCGCCCCCACCAAACCACTTCCGCTTTGGCGGTTTTTTTATTTCTACCTGGACATTTATGAAGACGTCACCCTTGATTACATTTGAACCACTCTCTTTGCATCAATCCGATACGTTTCGTGACAGATTTGTGGCACGCACTGCGGTGCATAAACCACAAAACGGCGAAGATCCTTGGCCCGCTCCAAAATCGGACGCCGAGCGCATAACACCCCTGGTAAAACATGAATTAGATGACACCTCGCCAGGGAACGTACCTTTTTTGGACATCTTAAATGCGCGCGCACTCAACAAATTGCTTGGCGAACAGCCGGATGATCCTGAACAAATGACGCGTATAACACTTCTGGAGCGGTCTGGGGCCAGCCCGTACGCCACAGCCATCGTATCGCCGAACGGCGGATTTATACAGGAGACACTACGGCGCCTATTCAACACCATTATTACCCGTCAAGATTGGACGCAAACCGTCCCCTTCCTGCGCACCGAAAAACCTGCGCACACTCTCTATATCGCCTCCCTTCAGGATCCGCTTTCATATGCACATACCGCATTGCTCGAAAAGGAGAACCGGCGTCGCAGCCTAACGGGGGCCATGGCAGCCTACCATGCTCTCGGACAACTCCCCGCCGAAGCCACGATACAATACGGTTTCTTGCATTATGGTCAAACCGACTCACACCGCAACTTGCTCCTTGGCGCTATGGGTTTGCAGGCAAATAGCACAAAAATTCACGTCAACCACCAAAAGAGCTTTACAGTTTCTTGGGGCAAGGTCGGCAAATCGGATCAATCCGGCACCGTCCTGCACAGCCTGGCAGCACACATTCAGGCATCCCACTCGATTGTAGAGCAATAAGACCAAAGGGACGATCCGGGTACAATCCGTTAGAAATTTCGTAACTTTTTAACGTTTTTGCATGTATATTAGTAAAAGGATTTAAAAATGCCAAAACAAATAGACAAAAAAATATGGGCCGAACAGCTGCTTGCCGCTTTTGACGGTAATATCGATGCCGCTATCGACGCACTCCGTCAGGCCGAGTCCGCAGTCAAGCAAGCCCGCAAACCAAAGGTCATGCCAACCGGCCCCGTACTGGTGAGCGTCGAAAATCTTTCCAAAAAATATAAAGTAGGGCGGCAGCATGTGCAGGCCCTGAACAGCGTATCCCTCGATATCCATGAGGGCGAATTTGTGGCGTTTACCGGTCCGAGCGGCAGCGGTAAAAGCACCCTGCTGCAACTGATCGGCGGCCTTGACAAGCCATCCGAAGGCACGATCACGGTGGACGGCAAAAATCTAACCAAACTCAGTGACCGCCATTTATCCAAATTCCGTAATCAAACCATCGGCTTTGTGTTCCAGTTCTTTTATTTGCAGCCGTTTTTGCGTCTTGAAACCAACCTGGAAGTCCCCGGCATGTTTGCCCGTACCAAACGCCGCGAACGCACACAGACCGCAGCAGAACTTGCCGATGCCGTAGGGCTTAAAGACCGTCTACGCCACCTGCCCAAAGAACTATCCGGCGGCCAGATGCAGCGCGCCGCCATCGCCCGCGCCCTCTTAAATCGGCCCAAACTCATATTGGCAGACGAGCCGACCGGAAACCTGGACAGCACGAACGGTACGGCAATCATCGATCTTTTTGAACAAGTCCGTAAGGATTTCGGAACAACCATTATTATTGTGACCCACGACCCCAAAGTTGCCGCTCACGCCGACCGCGAAATCGTGCTGGAAGACGGAGAAATAAAACTATGATTACTATCCGCGACACGCTCACTCTTTCACTCACCAAACTGCGCACACGCAAAATCCGCCTCATTATTACCGTTGTTGTTTCAGGCTTGCTCTTTACGGCTCTCATCGCTGGATCGCTCATTTTCCGCGGTGCATTCGCCAGCATTAAATCATTCGGCGAAGAAGGTCTCGGTAAACGTTTTGTCGTAACCGGCTACGACACGAGTGCGAGCAGCGAAAACCTGTTTGCAAAGCCAGAGATTCTTAATCGCGCCCGCGAAATCCAAAAAGACTTGATCGCCCGCAAAAAAGCCGAGGCCAAAAAGCTTAACATTGAGTACAGCGAGCAAAGCGAACCACCCGTCATCAATGAGTACGATACCCCGAATGGCAAGGAGCAGTCGGTGAATGGCGAAACATCCGCAGGAAAGCAGGCGATCGCCGAATACCTCCAAAAAAATCCGCCGCGCAGCAGCGAAGACTTTAAAAAGCTCGCCGAACCCTATGGTGCCTTTGCCACCTACTCAAGCCGTTACGCTCCGTACACGCGTGAAGGGTCCATGCAGGTGCTCAAGGACGGTAAGGAATCTTATGACCTTGCCAATAACAATACGAAACAACAGTATGGTCCGCCGCGCGGCGTCGACTCCTTCCTGGGATCGTGGTCACTCATGAGCGCCGACCTGTTACAGCCATTTGCCATCAAGGGTCAAAGTTTGAAGTCAGGCAATGATGGCAGCATCCCCGTCATCATCCCGGTGTCGGCCGCCGAAGAACTACTCAATCTAAAAGCGCTGCCTGGAACCGCCAGCTCAGCCGATAAACTAGCCCGTACCAAAGAACTGCGCCAAAAGGCAACTGATGTACGGTTTAACGTATGCCACCGTAATGCGGCATCGTCAGCCCTTATTAGCAACGCCATCAGCACGCAGCAAGAAATCGAGCGCAATAAAAAGAACAAAGACTACGTTAAGCCCGACCTGATTTACGGTCTCCCCAAAGAACCCTGCACGGCCGCGCCGGTCATCCGTGACGTGCGCAGCGCCGACCAAAAAAAGCGTGATGCCAAACAAGAGCAATTCGATCAAATGTTCGGTCAGCAGGCACCATCACAATCGGCCATTTCTTTCCGGATCGTCGGATTGACTCCTGATTATGAGTTCCAATCCGCTATTGGTATCGGCCAGATTATCGGCTCGACGGTCGGATCATCGATCGGCACAGGCTGGTTTACCCCTCTCGAAGAAAGCGTCAAAAATCCCATTATCGCTTCTTACTTCGACACAAACAACACGATTGGCAGCGGCCAGATCCCCACGCAATACGCCGAATTCCACACCTCGGCCCAGGCCAAAAAATTCATCGACGAAAAGAGCTGTCAGCCCAACTACATGAACCCAGAGGTCCAAAAAGATCCGTTCAAGGAATGTAGAGAAAAAGAACAACTTTATTCGTTGAACGCCTTTGGAAGCAATAGCCTTGCGCTTGACGCCGCAAAAAAACAATTTAGCAAATTCTTTACCATCGCCGCGCTCGTGGTTGCCGCCATCGGTTCGATTATCATGATGGGCACGGTGGGACGCATGATTGCCGACAGCCGCCGCGAAACCGCCGTCTTCCGCGCCATCGGCGCAAAGCGCATGGATATCGCCCAGATTTACATCCTGTATACCTTCATCGTATCGTTGCTTATTAGCGGGTTCGCCGTTTTGGGCGGAGTAATTGCAGCTTTGGTCGCTCAAGATCGCTACGCCGATGGGCTAACCGTCCAAGCGCTTGTGGCATACAACGCGCAAGACCTGAGCCGCACCTTCTCGCTCTTCCAGCTGTATGTACCGGACATCTTACTACTTGTTGGCCTGTCCCTTGGCGTCAGCCTCATTAGCATCAGTATTCCGCTGCTGCGCAACGTCCGCCGCAACCCAATCCGCGACATGCGCGACGATACCTAGAAAAACTATTTCAATTCTTCTTCAATGGTCGGCCGAGGCTGGGACTTCACCGGAGGCAGCATCTTAAAGACGTGCCTGCCTCGCGCAAACCAAATGGCCAAATATATGATGCCGAGAGAAGCAATCATAAGATACGCGCTAAAGACATCGGTTCGTTCGGCAATCCACCCAAAGAGCAAACCCAGCGGAACGAGCAGCACATTACTTGCAAAGCTAAGTACCGACAGTGTGGTAGCACGAACTTCGCTAGGCGTATGGTCTTGGATAGCGGCTTCGGTCTGGTTGGCAATCACCGAATATAAAAATCCGGCCATAAAAAAGAATACCAGCGTCCACCGCGTTCGTAGTAAACTAAACGCCAGGAATGTGATGAAAAATGCGGGCACAAGAGCAAGCGCGTGGTGGCCGATCTTTGGCGCAACCAGTTGTCCGAGCGAGCCAATCAACCATTTTGCAGCGTTAGCGTAACCCATTGGTATGACTGAAAATCCCAATGCGATGTACAGCAAACCTGAATATTCATTGTATGCGCCGCGCAAAATACCGGCAGCAGTCAGTAGCAGTGCGAGCTGCAAAAGCAATCGGCTCGCCAGCAATTGCCGCACACTAAATCGAATGTGCTCTTTGAGCTTCCGATCAGATACCTGCTTATGCGATTTCGGTTCAACCAGGCTCAGCGCCACAATAACTGCTGGCACCATCACGGCCGCTGTCAAAAAATACGTCGCCGGCATACTAAACCAATCAGCAAGGTAACCACCAGCGAGCGAGCTGAGCCCCAGCCCAGTCAAAAATAAAGCGTACGACCGACCTTGGTGTTTGTCATATTCGTGCTCGAGATCGATGTCGCGCAGGCTATCGTACATCATGGCCTGAAAGGTGCCGCTTGTCAGCACTACAAAACCGCCAAGCAAAATGTTCATAGGCAGATATTGCAGCCAAGTATGGCTGGCACCGCCCATAAGACATGCCGCGATAAAACAGACCAGGGCGAGCAGCAGTGTATATTTGCGTTTCCATTTATCGGCCAAAACCCCCGATGGCACATCGAAAATAATGAGTGTAACCAGAAAAATAAGTGCATTGATGCTAATGCCAAGTGGGCCGGCGCCAATATCAGTCAAAAACAATTTCTCTATTGGATACCAAAAAACAATCCCGACGAGTAGGTTCAGCGCATATAGTTTGTAAACATTTTTCAGCACATCTTTTGACCTCTTGCTATTCATCATAACAGATTATCATAGGTTGCGTTTTTTACAGCATCCTAGAACAGACGTGATTGGGCTCGTTTTTGGGCGCTGCGCTGGATGCGACTTAGTTGAGCGGGAATATTGGGGTCAGTCGTTTTAGGTACGGTGCTTGCTGGCAAATCCCGCACAAACTGTGACATTTCGGCCGGCTGGCCTCGGCGCTTTCTGGCGTGCAGCATATACAATTCGTCGCGGGCGCGGGTAACGGCAACATAAAATAACCGCTTTTCCTCTTCGAGATCGGCAATCTGTCCGTGCCTGGCAAGCGGCAATATACCCTCCTCGGCAGCAGCCAAAAAGATAACCGGAAACTCCAGACCTTTAGAGGCATGGATTGTCAAAAGCGTAACTGCGCCCGCAGCAGGGTCATAATATTCCTGTTCGGCTATTTTTTGGATATGTGCTACGTATGCGTCCGGTTTTAGGTGATCATAGTGCACGAGCGTATTGGTAAATTCCCGCGCCGGTTCGTGGTCGGCCATGCCCAATGCTTGCAGAATCTTCGCCGCCAATACGGTCAAAGGCGCACTGTACGATTGAGATTTTAATGGCTTGAGCAATGTTTTTACCTGGGCAGCCGTCAGATTTTTTATGACCGGTGGCTCCATAAGCCCGGCCAAATAACCGAACGCCTGGATAATGAGCGTGGCGTGTGGCTGCTCATATGGCGACCCTTCGCCCACAACTTGAAATGGAATGCCCGACTTTTGGAGCGCGTGCTGGGTGCTGCGAACCGCGGCGTGTGTACGGGTGAGTACGGCAAAATCGGTAAAGGTGCGCCTTTCGGCCTGCGCGTGATGCCGACTACCGCCGTCCATGTCGCGGCCGCCGACCTGCTGTTCAATCGAGGCCAAGATCCAATCGGCCTCTCCATGCTCATTCAGGCATTCAACCGCACGCACGATGCCCGGCTGGCTGCGATGCGCACGCAGCTGCGCTCCGTTTGGAAAAATATGATTTGCCGTCTGCACGATTTCGGGTGCAGACCGGTAATTAGTACCGAGCGTTATGCGTTTTAGCCCGGGAAAATCCGCTGCGAACTGGTCAAAAATATGCGAACTCGCGCCGCGGAAACCGTAGATAGATTGCAGGGGATCGCCGATCACAAACAAATTATCGGTGGTATTCAGGCGCTTGATGATTTCGTATTGTAGTTCATTAGTGTCCTGAAACTCATCAATCAAAATGTGTGTGAACGGCAGTTTTTTACGAAACGCTGCGTCGTCAAGCAAATTATAGAGGCGGTGCAGCAGGTCATCGTAGTCATAAGCATGTTGTTTTTGCAGCATGGTATTGAACGCCTCCACGAGCTTTACGGTTTCAGCATCGCTCGACATGTGCGGTAGATTTTTAGCGCGCGAAATAAGTAGTCCAATGTCGCGGGCTTTTAGTTTCGTGCCCGTTTCGGCGCGAATAACTTCTATAATTGCAGCGCGTTCGATCTCTGTTACAAGTGTCATATCTTCAGGCATCGGGCATATTTTATTTGCCAGCGCATGAAAGGTGGCAATGAACGGCACTTGCTCCCCGGCCAGCTCGCCGCCGATACGTTCCTGCATTTCCCGTGCGGCCTTGTTGGTGAAGGTGAGGGCTAAAATTTCCTTCGCCGGCACGCCGCGCTCGTGGACCAGGTACGCAATCCTGGCCGTAAGTGTCCTCGTTTTGCCCGTTCCCGGACCGGCCACAATAGCAACTGGACCATCGCCGGCCTGGACAGCCAATAACTGTTGGGCATTGTACTGTTCACTCATAATAGCGATAACTGCGCCGTTTTTTCAGCGCGCTCCTGTGCATCTTTAAATACTCGTATCGTTCCAAATACGCCATCGTAACCCGATTCGCGGTGCACCAGATTGTTCCGGATTCGGTCTATGGCCAGTCCAATGAGCGGTGAATGGCTATGGATCGCCTCCACTGGCACTGTTCGTAAAATGTCAAACTCGCTGCCAAAAGCCGCAACTAAATTGTGGTAGTCGGCGAGCAGGACCTTTCCGGCCGCCGACTTGACCCCTCGTAGCTCGGCCAAAACCTCTGTTAGGGGCACGATGTATTCGACCTGTTTGGAAATTGTTCGGGGCAGGGCACGGTCGGCTAATTCTTCGACGCGGTAGTTAACACCCACCACTAATGGCTTGCCGCACTCCGGGCACATGCCCGAGGCCGCACGCGTCTGGGCGGGCGTAAACCGCACATTACACACCCGGTGCCCGTCCGCATGGTATTTGCCCTCTTCGGGGAAAAATTCGATCGTCCCCGCCAGGCGTTCGTCGTTCGTCGTAAGCGCACCGCGGAGGTCCTGCCAGGATGCGTCGCCGTGCAGTACCGTCGCCTCCCGCCCCAGTTTTATGGGTGAATGTGCGTCAGAATGCGACGTGATAGCAATTCCCTCCAGCCCGCTCACCCGTGCGTTCATGGCTGGGTCAGATGACAACCCTGTTTCAATCGCCCGCACATGCGGCGTCAGTTCGTCATATGCTTCCCGGATCGAATCAAAACCGGACTTTGAGCCAAAAAGTCCGAACCAGGGCGTCCAGATATGCGCCGGAATATACAATGCGTCTGGGTTAACTTCAAGTGTATGCCGCAGCAGCTCTTTGGAATCAAGACCCAAAATAGGTCGACCATCGGCTTTTAGATTACCAATACGCTCCAACCGTTCGTTCAGAGCTGCCACGCTGGCAAGGTCAGGCATCACTATTAGCTGATGCAACTTACGCACTTTATCGCCTTTCTTATAAATAGTGGCGATTTCAACCGTTGGGATAAAACGAATAGTACGGTCACGGACGCTCGACGGTAACTGCGCATTGATAGGAGCGGCCAGATCATCTTTCAATTTATAGAGGCCACCTTCGACAAGCTCCAGCTTTTCGCGCAATTCCAAAAACCACTGCGGATGCGTAAAATCACCGGTACCAATAATATTAATACCTTTTATTTTGCCCCATCTATATAGACCTTCGAGCGTACTGTCCTTACTGGTCGCCCGTGAATAATGTGAGTGCGTGTGCAGGTCAACAATGTGCTCCACGTATGAGCCCTCCAAATAACCGGCTAATTGGCGTCACGTTTTACAAACAAGAATACAGATGCGATGAGCAGCGCAATTAGATACAACCCGAATACACCAAGTGATGCCAATGCCGTAAATGCTCCGTCATGTGACAGGTTCGGACCCATTGACAGGATATTGTTTTGAGAAGCTATCGGAAAATAGTTAGCATTCAGTTTAAGCAGGAATATGGCAAATTGCTCGATTACTGGAATCATAAAGAATACAACCAGCGTAAAAGTCATATTACGCGATATAAATCCGAGCAGCAGACCGAACCAGGCGGTCGTTACCATATATGCAACGCTCTTCCACAGCAAGCTGGCAACTTCGAGTTCCTGCGGCCCGACATGATGGCCGCCCCATTTCAAGCCTAAACTGACCATAGCCAGCGTCCATACAATGGCGATGAGCGCAAACAGTACGCCGAATAATCCCGTGGCCAGCAACTTTGCGGCCAAAACCTTAAGGCGGTTATTGGTAGCTGTAAGGGTGTAGTAAATCGTGTTGTAGCGGTATTCATGACCGATGAGCATAATAGATATCAATCCGACAAACGTCGCCATGATCGGTACGATATCCAGAACTGCACGCTGCATACCCGTCGATGCGAAGTCTCCGTCGGCCTGAAGTCCCATGGCGACTAAAGCGATAAATCCGGTAAGAACCAGCCCGACAGCGGCGATAATGTAGCTCGAGCGGATACTCAGTAGTTTTCGAAATTCGGCTTTTAATTCGCGGAGCATTATGCGTTCCCCTTTTTGGTCGTGGCCGTGCCAGTGCCAGAAGTAGTCGCCGCTACTGTTTTATATTCTTCGGAATTGGCGGTAATTTCCAAGAAGGCGTCTTCGAGCGACGCGTCATGACGGGCTAGTTCAAGCACCGTTAGGCCTTCGGCGAAGGCCAGCTTGCCTACTTCGTCGGTTTTAACGCCGCGCACCTTCAGTCCTTCTTCGGCGGATTCGAAGGCAATCTTTTTGGCGGTCAGCGCTTTTTTAAGCCTGGCCATATTGTCGACGCGCACTATCAAAGATGACTTGGAATTGTGGGCCACCAGTTCATCTACCGAAGTGCTCGCAATGAGTTTTCCTTTGCCGATTACTACGATGTTGTCGGCCATTAGTGCCATTTCGCTAAGTAGGTGACTGGAAACAAATACGGCATTGCCTTTGCTGGCGTACTCTTTCAAAAAGCGTCGCAGCCAAGCGATACCTTCGGGGTCCAAGCCGTTGGCCGGTTCGTCTAATATAAGATATTTTGGCTCACCTAGGATTGCGGCGGCTATGCCAAGCCGTTGGCTCATACCAAGCGAGAACTTGCCCGGACTCTTTTTGGCGACCGCCTGCAGACCAACTAGCTCCAATACCTCATTGACACGACGGTCCGGAATACCACCGGCCGCAGCCAAGACATGCAGATGTTCCTTGGCGCTCCGTGTTGGATGGAAAGCCTTAGCTTCCAGCAAAATACCCACCGCTTGAGACGGCCGGCCATATGCATGCAACTCCTTGCCATCAAAAAGCGTTTTACCCTGGCCGTTGTCCAAACCGAGCATCAGGCGCATGGTGGTTGACTTCCCCGCCCCGTTCGGCCCCAGGAATCCGGTCACCTTCCCCGTTTCGACCTCGAACGAAATATTGTCGACGGCCACTTTTTTGCCGTAAGATTTGTGCAAATTGCTGGCTGTAATCATACAGATCAGTATAGAGGTAGTTGAGGATACTGTCTATGCGGCCTGCAGTAGCTCCAGCAGTTCTGCAGCTGAACCGGCATTCATCAGTTTTTCGCGCAGCTCTTTGGCGCCGTCAAAACCGTTGATATATATCTTGCAGAATTTATTGAGGGTGACGACGGGCCGGTCTTTGCCGGTCCAGGTCTCCGCAAAAAGCTTAACGTGTTTAGCGTAAAGCGCGATGCGTTCTTCACGGGTTATGTCCTGCCAAGGGCTTTTAGCGGCGAAAACATAAGGATCATGGAATACGCCGCGGCCGACCATAATGCCGTCAAGTTTGTACCGGGCAGCCAGCTCTTCACCTTGCTCGCGACTTTCGACATCGCCATTACCAACGATAATGGTTTGTGGTGCAATGCGGTCACGCAGTTCGCGTACATAATTGATATCCTCCCAACGCGCTGGCACCTTGCTCATTTCTTTGCGTGTGCGTCCATGCACCGTTAACATGCTAAGGTTCTGGTGCAAAAGCAGTTCATGCCAAGAAAAGTCCACTTCATTAAATCCAAGGCGGGTTTTGACGCTAACCGGTAAATGCCCTGCTCCGGCCTGTGTGGCTTTGATAATCCGCACCGCCAGTTCGGGGTTTTTAATGAGCGCCGCGCAGGCACCACTATTTACTTCGGATTTGGCCGGACAACCCATGTTCAGGTCGATACCCACAAAATTCACACCTTCAGGCAGACCGAATTCGCGCGCAAAAGTACCGTCGGCAATCTGTTCGGCAGTTTTCTGAAAATTTTCAGGTTTTAGACCCCAAAGCTGGGCAACCAACCTTGTTTCTCCGGCAGTAAACCGCAGTTTTTTAAGCAGCCGCGTACGCCCGGGGCTCTGCAGTCCATCCACATTCACAAATTCCGTAAAAAATAGATCCGGCACCGCACAATCGGCAATGATGCGCCGAAAGACGGTATCGGTCACATCGTCCATTGGGGCCAATACAAAAAACGGTTTTGGTAACTGTGCCGGTATACTCATTAACACTTATTATAAAATATTATTTAATCTTGTTCAATTCCAAGGCGAACGAGCAACGCTACCTAAACTCGCCGCGCTCCAGCATAGCCATCAAGGCTTCAAAACGGCGCTGTCTCGTTTCGGGAGTTTTAGCGGTAGTCAAACGAAAGGCAATCACATACACACTGCTTTTACTGAGTGTCTTAAAGTATTCATATGCCGGCCCGTTCTTTTGGAGCGCCAGCATAAAATCTTCCGGAAAGATCATGTTTTGGGCGGATTCATAGGCGATATCCCAACGGCCGTGTAAATTTCTGGATGAAAAACTGGTCATCGAAACCTTTTCGATGTCCGTCAATCCAGCCATAGCATAGTGCAATGTCCAGAGCTTCGTCGTGCGTTACCGAAGGAATACCCAAGGCTTTTTTTGCGATCTTGAGCCACAAGCCGGACGGTTCCAGATAATTTGCGGCGAGCCACGCTTCAAATGCGGAAGCAGATTCAAATGCTAGGATTGGCAGTTCTGGAACGGGCATCATCAAGTCCTATGGGTTTCATATGCCTCCTACTATAACATTGATAGCGAACAGATATGAGAAGAGAAATACGAAGGGAGAGAGGGGAGAAAAACAAAACACCTTCGGATCCGAACAACCAGAAGGTGTTTTGAAATAAAAACTATTTTTCGCGCTTAACGGTAAGGAAGCCGTTGCGTACGTTTTCATTGACCACAAAACCGGCAGGCAAGTCTGCGGCAGTCTCAGGACGCTCGTCCTTACTGAAGTAGTAAATGGTCTGCTCTTTACCACCACGAAGAGTTACCTTTTTCGAGTTCAGGTAGTAAGTAGTACCCTTCGAGTTTGTGTGCGTGTAGCCCATTGCTAGATTTCTCCCTCTCTTATGCATTAGTAATGGTATCCCTACCATACTCTGACCAATTTTCATTTGTCAACTTTTTTGTATCTTGGGGCCATCTTGGGTTTGCAACTTGTGTATGTTATGTATTACACTTATGCCTATAGAAAAGTATTTTAAGGGCGGGGGAACCAAATGGATTTTTTGCATCGCAATGCGAACAATCAGTCTCAACCAGCAAGACCTAGCAGCCAAAGTTCGGCATCTGTTACAGCTGGAAGCGACGGCTTAAAAAAAGTAGTAAACCGCGAGCCACGTTGGCTGCGCATTATCGTAGTTGTACTTCTCTTTTCCGGTACTATATTGGCTCTTGCTATTGCCATCTTGTTGTACTTTGGAAAAGACAAAGAATCGGGCTACATTGACGAGAGCAAGTATCAGGCAGTCTTTCTAACGAACGGTCAGGTCTACTTCGGCACCGTTGCCCAGGTTAACGACCACTTCGTAGATCTGCAAAACATCTACTACCTCAACTCGCAGCAACAGCCAGACTCAAAAGATAAGAACGCTCAGCAGCAAACCAGCTTCTCGCTCGTAAAACTCGGCTGTGAACTGCATGGTCCAACCGATCAAATGATCATCAACCGTGATCAAGTCAGTTTCTGGGAAAACCTCAAGAGCGATGGCAAGGTCGCCAAGGCCATCCAGCAGTTCAAAGACCAGAATCCGAACGGTCAGAACTGTAGCGAAACCACCAACAGCACGCAACAGAGCCAGTCAACAACAGAAAGCAACACCTCGAATACGAACACAAATAAAAAGCAGTAAGGGCACTGTTGTAAAAATAAAGGAGCTCCAGATGGGGCTCCTTTTTGTTATGATGGAAACAAGAATATGAAGATCGGCACACTCGACTTTCAACCCATTCATGAGCACTACGATTTAGTCGCGGCACCCGTAGCAGAAAGATTGCGCGGCCCCGATAGAACCGCCGGCATTTTCGTTGCGCCCATAGACCCGTCACTTTCGGATACGGCAGCCTTTTGCAAACATTACGGCGTCGGCCTAGATATATCGGCCAATTGTCTCATCATACAGGCCAAGCGGGCCGATCGGACCTGGTATGTAGCCTGCTTGGTTCCAGCTACTGGCCGGGCTGACGTAAATGGTGTCATCAAAAAAACACTTGATGCCCGAAAGATCTCTTTTGCCCCAATGGACATCGCCCTGACCTTATCGGGCATGGAGTTTGGAGGCGTCACACCCATCGGCTTGCCGGCAGATTGGCGGATTCTCGTTGATGAGTTGCTACTCAAGCACGATATTGTGATTGTCGGCGGCGGCCTCAGAGGCGCAAAGATCGCCATCAAAACCAAAACCTTGCAATCATTACCCGGAGTCACCGTGTTATCGCTCGTCAAAGACGAACCGTAACTACGCGGCGCTGTCACCGTCCTGAATCCATACATCAGAATAATCTTTTTGCAGCGATACCAGCACATATTCGCAGTGCGGCCATGGCACCGGACAAAACAGCCAAGATTATACTAAATCCAGCCAGATCGGGAGACCAGTTGGGTGATACGAAATCGAATTTATACATGGCATCAGGAACGATACGCGGCTTGGCGGCACCGTGTTCGGAAACGTACTTTTCGATACAAGGCACGCGGTTGCGGCCCGAAAAGTCAGAACTGTTTTGTGCCTCGCAGAAATGCTGAGCGGTCGTATACAGATCGGCATTTTGAGCCTGTGCTTTTTGACGTTCGGATTCCTGCAGGCGTTCGTACGTATATTTCAGCTGAATGGGCGGATACACCCCCGAGCCGCCGCCCGAAAGATCGGTGTTCATGTGACTATAGACGTGAACGCGCAGTTCTTGCAGTGCCTGCTCGACGTTTTCGCCCTTTTCATCGGCGGCGTATAGGTTGTTTCGCAGCTCAATCATGCGTAGATTGTTGGCTCGCAATCCCAATACGGCAACCAAAGAAAACAGCAAAAATGGCAGCAGCAAATACCACACCCTCACCAGACGAATGCGCGCGGTCCAAATGTGGTGAAGTTGCTTTTTGTCCATCGTTTTTATGCTTTTTTTAATTCCCTTAAAGTGTAACATGCTAGACTGGAAGCATGCACATCTATTTCTCGGGCATCGGCGGCGCGGCCATTGGCCCGCTGGCATTGATCGCCAAAAAGGCGGGATACGACGTTTCCGGTTCGGACAAACAGAACAGCTCATATTTGTCATATTTGCGTGACCACGACGTAACCAATATTCATGTCGGCCAGAGCTATGACCAGATTGCGGAGGTCCACGCTCAAAAACCAATCGACTGGTTTGTATACACTTCTGCGCTGCCCATCGAGTTTCCGGACGCGCCCGAGCTAAAGTTTTGCGCCGACCAGGACATCAAAGCCACCAAACGCGACGAATTTTTAAACCTCCTGCTCGAACAAAAAAAACAAAAATTAATCGCCGTCGCCGGCACGCACGGCAAAACCACCACTACTGCTATGGCTATTTGGCTCTTCAAGCAGCTGGCCATTCCTGTTAACTATTCAGTCGGTGCAAAGTTCAGCTTTGGCGACATGGGTGAATTTAGTGACGACGCTGAATATTTTATATACGAGGCAGATGAATTTGACCGCAATTTTTTGGCATTTAAACCACACCTGTCGCTCATCACCGGTATTGACTGGGACCATCCGGATATCTACCCCACACGAGAATCGTACAATCAGGCATTTCGGCAATTTTTGACCCAGTCGAGGCACACTTTTCTATGGCAAGAAGACGTCGAACGTCTGGAACTTGCAGTGAATCCAAGCATCACCATCCTGGACGGACATGACCCACAGATCGACACCGCACTCACTCTTCCCGGCGGCGTAAACCGCCTGGACGCCTGGCAGGTAGCGCATGCCGTGGCCGCTCTGACCAACCAGCCCCTCGATCAATTACTAACTCACCTGAATAATTTTCCCGGCGTTTCGCGGCGCTTTGAACGGATCGCTCCGAATATTTATACCGATTACGCACACACGCCGCCCAAAATCCGCGGGGCCTTGCAGGTCGCCGAAGAGACCAATCCGGGAAACGTCGTGGTTGTATACGAAGGCCTGCATAACACCCGGCAGCATTTTATAAAAGACGACTTACGGGAGCTTTTTGACAACATTAAACAGCTGTACATTGTACCGAGTTACCTGGCGCGTGAAGATCCCAAGCTCAAAATTCTGGCACCCAAAGATCTGATCGGCCTGCTAAGCACCGAAGCCCAGACAAAAGCTCAACCCGCGGCGCTGGACGATAATCTGAAGGAGTCCATTCAGACCCATGCAGCCCAAGGTCAACTAGTAATCGCTCTCAGCGCTGGTGGTGGTGGCAGTCTCGACGAATGGCTCCGTAAAAGTTTTCAGAAGAGCACTAAATAAATGCGGCAGCGAAGAATGCGGCAACAATGATTGCCAGCATGATCCAAAAGACAGGGCCGGGTACGCTGGAAGTTTTTTTGTTATCTGAAGTCAGTTGATGCTGAGGATCGATGTGTGTAGGCATACCCTGCGGAAGGGCTGGCGTGGTCATACCGCTTGGCAATGACGAGTCATAGCGGATGGGCGCATGCTGATCCTGCTGGACGCCCATCAGACTGACCGCACCGGCTGCAGCACTATCACCCAGGCGGTCGCGCTGAACTTCCTGGCGGCGCTCCTGGTGAAAGCCTTGGCCGAATTCCTGCGTGCTGTTTACGACCTCGCCGCGCTTATTGACATTCATATTGAGCCACGTACTGGACTTTTGCTTAACCTCGGCAAGCTGCGGATGCGTCTCCGACACTGCTATCTGCTGAGGCTGCATTTCGGAAGCCAAAGTCACAGGGGCGGCTACCGCGGCCGGACGCTCTGCGGACTGCATTTGTATATTTCGTATTTCCTGAGCCTGGTTACGCTGTTTTTGTTCGAACTGACCCTGTCGTGATTGCAGCCCAGCGATATCTTGATTGGTATTCGATTGCAGCCGATCTATGCGATTACCGAGTTTTTTCCGTGTACGGCGGTTGCCGATCCAGTTGCCGACACCCATAAGACGGGCAAGAGGATCAACGGCCGTTCGTTTTTCATTCGTAGGGGCAAGTGGGATATTTGCTGCGGCCGGTACGATATTGTAATTCGGCCCGCTTCCTCCGCCATTACTCGCAAGCGGATACATGTTCGGGTTCAGTGGCGGCACACCACCCCCTCCCATACCTGCAGTAGGCTGAGGCGGAACAGGGGGCTGCGCACCACGCCCGGTGGCTCCGCCGGGTGGCGGCGGAGTATTCGGATTCGGCACATAATATTTATACTGCGGCCATTGGTTGGGGCTTGCAGCCTGTGCGCCGGGCGATGGCGCAGCGTATGGAGGCTGCGTAACCGTTGGCATAGCGGGTGCATCTGCATCATCTTCGGCGTAATCTTCGATGGCCGGCAGTTCACCGAAGGCGTCAAACAAAGATCCGTGCTGGGCTTCAAACGAAGGAGTGACCGGCTGTTCAGGCGTGGACGCGACAGTCGCCGCTTCGGCGTCGTTAGGCAGCCCGGTGCCATGGTCTTTTTGGGACTCGGAAGTTTCGGCGGAGGGCGGCATCTTGAGTTCGGATTTTGGTCCGGCCACAGGCATGGGCGTTACAGCCGGAACGCGCGGTATGACGGGTCGAAATGGTGCCTTAAATCGTTTTGCTCCGGTTGTGGCTTCGGTCGTTTCTTCTTTTTCGGCCTCTTCGGACTTTTTAGTATCTTCCTCTGTTTCGGATTCGTTGTCGGCAGATTTTTCAGGCTCTTTGCCATCTTTGGCCTCAGAATCTCCTTGGCGGTCAAACAGCACTATGGCTTCAGGTATGATAGGAACAACGCGGCGCACCTCCGGTTTTGTTTCCGGATTGGGTATGAGGCGCAATGACTCAACAGGCCGCACCACATTCGAGAAATATGCCTCTATCGCTGGACGCTTCTTGTTGCTGTTATCTTCTTCACCGGACTTAGTCGGGGTTCGTTCCATAATTCCAAGGGCGGTTAATGTAGTATTTAGATTACTTTTTTATTATACTCGGTCTACAGGACATAACTATAGAATATTTTACTCTGATTTGCAATATACTCGATGTCAGATCACTTACCATAGTGGAATCTGGACTCCGAAATGATCCGGGTGGGTGGGATCATCGACCGGATTCAAAAAGTAGTCGCGGTCGCTGCCCTCAAGTAATTTGAGGCCGTTACGCTGCCAGCCGTGAACCAGTTCGATAACATCGCCACGGGTCATACCATCGTCAGGAACAAGATTTTTAAGTACTGCTCGTGGTGTGCCACGGTACTCGTCGGGGGCTTCAGGCTTGAGATTTTCGTGTCGGGCATCAATATGCTCGTCCGGAAGGTTGCCGAATTTCGTATTTTTATCTACTACGCAGTTCATAATTGTGGCACCGTCAAGGTATGCGGCTCGTAGGTCAGCACCAGCAAGGCTGCACGCTCTCAGAACCGACCCCTTTAGTTGTGTCTCGACCAAACGACTTCCGGTAAAATCCACAAGCACTAATCGGGTATTTTGAAATCCGGCGCCCGTTAAGTTGATGTGGCTTAAGTCAACTCTTTTTATATCCCTAAGATCGTCAAAGTTAGCGCCCTTGGCGTTTAGAAGTAATTCTTCGGGAGATAAAGGTGCACTTCCGGTCTTTTTTTCAAGGTTATACATATTATCTTTGCCGCGCCAACGTTTAATCCGGTGGGTGATACTGGGACCGTGCATCTCTTTACGCGCGACTGGCAGCGTTTTAATGAATAAATTAACAACCTGTCTAGCGGTGTTACGTCTTGTCCTGACTTCATGTTCAAGGGCCGCGGCGTCACCCTTGAAGTCCCGTCGTAAGGTTTCAAGCTCGCCGCGGCGGTCCAACAAGATCGTTCTTGATAGGTCGAACACTTCAGGCGCATAATCACGACGCTCGGCATAGGCATTGAGGGGCTGAAGCTCTGAAACACGAGTCGCTTTACTAGCCTCTCTACCGGCGGTGTTAAATTCCTTTCGTGTATTTTCCTGGGTTTGTCTGCGCCGCGTGACTGCGCCAAGAGTAGTCGATGCGATAAGACCCAAGAAACCCGCCGCCAAACCACCATACAGCAATAAAGGGTTTTGCTCTGGCTGGGGCTGAGCCGTGGACATTACCTCAGTTGGAGCTGCAGTGGCATTTTGCTCCGCACCCATAAACAAGCATGTCCCAAGCGCCACAGTAGCAGCCACCCGACTCAGCATGTCACGCACCCCATTGCCACTTCTTTCCTGGACAGTCGATTGCTGTCTCTTATACACATCTCCGAGCCCACGAGAC